>JAAETV010000415.1 GCA_024227975.1 Actinomycetes bacterium | reverse complement strand
GTAGCGGCCATCACCCTTGGCCCCGTGGTAGGTGTCGTCGTCGATGACGACCCGGCCCCGGGACAGCACGGTGTCGACATGGCCTGTTACCTCGATGCCCTCATAAGCCGAGTGGTCGATGTTCATATGGTGGTTCTCGACGCTGATGGTCCAGGTGGCAGCGGGATCGTAGATGACGATGTCGGCGTCGGCTCCAGGTTGGATGACCCCCTTACGGGGGTGGAGGCCCATCATCCTGGCTGGGGTGGTCGAGCACAGCTCGACCCAGCGGGGGAGTGAGATCTCTCCCGTCACGACCCCCTGATAGATCATGTCCATCCGGTGTTCGACCCCGCCGATGCCGTTGGGGATGGCCCGGAAGTCGGTGACCCCGAGCTCTTTCTGTTCCTTCATGCAAAAGGGGCAGTGATCGGTCGACACCACGGCCAGGTCATTGGTCCGCAGACCCTTCCACAGCTCATCTTGATGGTGTTCGTGCCTGGAGCGCAGGGGGGTGGAGCAAACATAGGCGGCCCCATCGAAGCCCGGCTTGTCAAGATGGTCTTCCAGGCTGAAGTACAGGTACTGGGGACAGGTCTCAGCAAAGACGTTGGCACCACTGGTGCGGGCGATGGCCACCTGCTCCAGCGCCTGCTTTGCGCTCAGGTGGACGATATAGAGTGGGGCTGCTCCGACCTTGGCCAGCTGGATCGCACGGTGGGTGGCCTCAGACTCGAACTCGGCTCTGCGGACATATCCATGGTTCACGGGCGAGGTGTCGCCCTGCTCGAAGGCCTGGGCCGCCAGGACATCGATGGCCAGTCCATTCTCGGCGTGCATCATGATCAGCCCGCCATTGCCGGCAGCTTGTTGCATGGCTCGTAGGAGCTGACCATCGTCGCTGAAGAACACCCCTGGGTAGGCCATGAAGAGCTTGAAGCTGGTGACTCCCTCGTTGACCAGAAGATCCATCTCCTTGAGAGAAGCATCGTTGACGTCACCGATGATCATGTGGAATCCGAAGTCAATGGCGCAGTTACCTTCGGCCTGGGCCATGCGTGCATCGAAGGCAGCCCGAACGTCCTCACCCTTGGCCTGGGTGGCGAAATCGACGATGGTGGTTGTTCCACCCCAAGCCGCAGCCCGGCTCCCCGACTCGAAGTTGTCGGAGGCGACCGTCCCCCCGAACGGCAACTCCATGTGGGTGTGAACGTCGACCCCGCCCGGGACTACCAGTTTTGCGGTGGCGTCGATGATCTGCTCGGCTCCGTTCTCGGCCGAGAGGGCCAGATCAGAACCGGGCTGGAGGACGGCGACCACGCTCTCACCGTCGATCAACACCTCGGCCGGATCGGCACCGGTGGTGTTCACCACGATTCCGTTCTTGATCAGCTTGGTCATGTCCTGACGCTCCTTTCGATGCTGGCTGAGTCGATGACCACGGCCATCAGCCCCAACCTAGGCTTGGCTCAAGGGCCCGTATGTGTCGGGGCGGCGATCACGATAGAAGGCCCACTGGGCTCTCACCTCGTTGATCTGACCCAAATCGAGATCGCGGACGATGAGCTCTGGCTCACGATCTGATGCGGAGTCACCGACGATCTGGCCGCGGGGACTGGCGAAGTAGGAGGTGCCATAGAAGTCGTTGTCTCCGAGGGGCTCCACCCCAACCCGATTGATGGCACCCACGTAATACATGTTGGCCGCGGCCGACGCCGTCTGTTCCAACTGCCACAGGTAGGAGGACAAGCCCCGGCTGGTGGCCGACGGATTGAATACGATCTGGGCTCCGCCCAGACCAAGGGCTCGCCAGCCTTCGGGGAAGTGGCGGTCGTAGCAGATGTAGACTCCGACCTTGCCGACGGCGGTGTCGAAGACCGGATAGCCCAGGTTGCCGGGACGGAAATAGAACTTCTCCCAGAATCCCTTGACCTGGGGGATGTGGCTCTTGCGGTACTTGCCGAGGTACGACCCGTCGGCGTCGATCACGGCAGCCGTGTTGTAGAGGATTCCGGGCTGTTCATGCTCGTACATGGGCAGGATCAGCACTATGCCGTGGCGAGCGGCCAGTTCCTGAAAGCGCTTGGTCGTCGGGCCATCTGGGATGGCCTCGGTGTAGCTGTAGTACTCAGCGTCTTGGACCTGACAGAAGTAGGGCCCATAGAACAGCTCTTGGAAGCACATGACCTGGGCCCCAACGGACGCCGCTTCAACCACATAGTCCTCGTGAAGGTCGATCATCGACTCCTTGTCGCCGGTCCAGGCGGCTTGGACGATCGCAGATCTGACGACATCGGACATGGTGAAGCTCCCAACCAGGTCCCGGCGAGGCAGGGGCCCTCAATCAGGCGGACGACGGCCCGCCCCGAGACCCTAGGTGATTTCGTCGGTGGCTACCCGCTCCACAGCTGGTTGACAAATGATCGGGAATAGTCGATCATTCGAAGAGTGTCGAACGTTCCTGACTACGACCTGCCGGACTCTGTCTCGGCCGAGACCCCCCGGCAGCTAAAGGCATTGGCCCAACCAATCCGGGTCCGAATCCTCGATCTCGTGCTGGAGCGGGCGGCGACGGTGTCGGAACTGGCCGAGGCACTGGGCCGACCCAAGAGCTCAGTGGCCCATCATGTCGAGACCCTACTCAAGGCTGGCTTGGTCCAGGTGGTGAGGACCCGCAGGGTTCGGGCCATCGACGAGCGGTTCTATGGTCGTACCGGTCGCACCATCATCTACGGAAAAGGGACAGCGCCCACGGGCGCCACCGACCAAAACTTCCTGGTCGAGGCAACCAAAGAGGTCAGATCCGGAGCCGAGGTCACCTCGACGATCCGCCACGCCCGTATCGCCGAGGACCAGCTCGACGAGTTCTTCGAGCGAGTTGTGGAGCTGGCCGAGGACTTCACCCGCCTCCCTCGTGAGGGAGACACCGTTGTCGGGTTCGTGGCGGCTGTGTACCCCACCGACTATCCGACCCTGCCGCCCCGGGCAGACAATGACCATGAAGGCCGCGAAACATGAGCGATAGCGACCAGACGCCGGACGCAGGAACGAGGACAGCGGCGGACTCGCAGGAGCCGACCCCCCGCCTTGGTGCCAGCTACTACAAGCTGTTCGGAGCCAGTACGGTTTCGAACCTGGGCGACGGGGTAGGGATCATTGCGTACCCCTGGTTGGCGTCAGCGGTCACCCGAAATGGGTTCCTGATTGCCCTGGTGGCTGTTGTCCAGCGCCTGCCGTGGCTGTTCTTCACCCTCCCGGCTGGGGTCATCACCGACCGTAGCGATCGGAGGATGTTGATGATCTGGGCCAGCTGGACCCGGGCTTTGCTCACCCTGCTGGTCGCAGCGGCGGTTCTGGTTCGTCAAGGGGAGTTGATCGGGCCGGACCAGCTCGACGCAGGGGCTGTGATCAACAACGACTATCTCCTGTACTGGGTTCTGCTCCTGGCCACCTTCCTTCTCGGGATCGCCGAAGTCCTCTACGACAACACCGCTCAGACCTTCATGCCCGCGGTCGTTCACTCCTCAAATCTGGAGAAGGCGAACGGGCGGCTATGGAGCAGCGAGCTGGTGACGAACACCTTCGCCGGCCCGCCTCTCGGGGCGCTCCTCCTGGTAGTCGCCTTCTCAACCCCCTTCTTCTTCGATGCCGCCACCTTCGCCTTGTCGGCCGTGCTCATCACCCTCATCCCCCGGGCAACAGGGGCTCGCTCCACCTCCGGTGGCACCCCAGCCTCCAGCGAGTCCAACCAGAACAGCGAGAGCACTTCTTGGCGACAAGAGCTCAAAGAGGGAGTGCGGTGGCTGTGGGGCAACGACCTGTTGCGGAACATGGCCATCATCCTCGGCCTGCTGAACATGTTGGGCATGATGTCGGGTGCCCTTCTGGTGCTGTTCGCGCAAGAGGTACTGGAGACGAGTCCGACCGAGTTCGCCATCCTCAGTACCGGTGGTGCCATCGGTGGGGCGGTCGGCGGTTGGGTTGCATCTCAGGTTGCGGAGAAGATCGGGTCGGGACCTTCACTGGCGCTGACCATGATCGGGGGCGGGCTCACGTCGATCGTGATCGGGCTCGTATCGCTGTGGCCGGTGGTATGGCTGATGTTCGCCATCTTCATGTTCGTAGCGGTGCTGTGGAACGTGATCACGGTCAGCTTCCGTCAGACCGTCATCCCTGATCAGATCCTGGGTCGGGCGAACAGTGTCTATCGATTCTTCGCTTGGGGCATGATGCCGGTCGGCGCCATCCTGGGTGGGCTGACGGTGACCATCACCGAATTGGTTGGCTCCCGGGAGCTCGCCCTGAGGATGCCGTGGCTGGTAGCGGGGGTGGCCCAGCTCCTCTTGTTGATCTTTGCCGCTCCCCGCCTCACCAGCGAGAAGCTGGAGGCGGCCCGAGCCGAGGCCACCGCTGGTTGAGGTGATGGCGCTCAGTCGTCAGTATCGGTGGCGCCGTCGTCGAGATAGTCGATGTGGGGGAGGGGCTCGGACGAGGTGCGAACGATACCGATCAGGTTGGCCACGATCCGCCGTAGGTAGCGGTAGTAGATGGCCAAGGGAACCACCTCATGGCCTGGCCGTTCAGAGGTCATGAATCCCGAGATCATGTCCTGATGAGCGGAAGCGATGGCGTACGCCCGGTCGGCATACTCGTCGATGGCATCTTCGCTGGCGTCTGGATCTGACAACAGATCAGCGGCCTCGGAGAACAGTGCAGAGACCGTCTGCTGCTCGGCCAGCAGCTCACTCACATTGTCATTGCTGGCCAGCGAGACTCCGTTTTCTGCCAGATCCAGGATGTTCTTGGCCTGGTCACCGATCCGCTCGACCTTCTTCAACAAGAGGGTGAACCCAAGCACGGAGCCAATATCGGCAGTGCCCTGCACGCTGACGTGAACGACCAGTTCCGATCGCAGCTCCTGCTCGGTCTGGTTGATGCGGTTGTCGGTTTCGCGGATGTCATCGGCGACGGTCTCGGCGTCGGTCTCAGTCAGCAGAGCCATGGTGGCAAGGTCAAACGAGTGCCGGGCATCACCCAACATCGTGACCGACCTGGTGACGATGTGATCGAAGCTCCCGTCTCCCGACCCCCTCTTGAAGAACGACAAAACCATACAGAGGACCTTTCAGCGAAAGAGAGCAACACCGATGAGCGGCAGGATCACGAAGCCAACCGTAACGTATCCAACGGCGATGCTCCGCCGCGCGACGGCAACGTCAGCCAACTTCTCAGCGGCGATGATGGGCAGATCTCGGGCGAAGGGGAGACCATAGAGCAATGTGATTCCGGCCACGTTGAAGGTGGTGTGGGCCAAAGCAACGGTCAACGAGTCCGGGCTCGATGCAGCCAGGGCAGCCAGCAGGGCGGTGACTGTGGTGCCGATATTGGCCCCAAGCGTCACCGGGTAGGCGTTTCGCAGGCTGAGCACCCCCGCCCCAGCTAGGGGGATCAGGATCGAGGTGGTGATGCTGGAGGACTGGACTGCGACCGTGATGACCAAGCCCAACAGGAGGGCAACGATCCCTCCTCCTCGACTGAGGAAGGCGTTGACCGACCTCTCGACCCGGTCAGCGACGAGAGACCGCATATTGGTGGTGATGAGAGCCAGGGCGGCGAGGATGATGACGAGCCCGGTCAGGACCATCAAGACGCCACGTAGGTTGCCGCTGGTGCCGACGGCCTCCCAGGTGTCCCCGAGCCACCCCACCGGGGCCTTGACCCATGCCTTGACGGGGCTCTTCCAATCGGACCCCGATGCACCGACCAATTGCTCGCTGATGGCCTCGGCCACCGACGAGATGATCCCGAAGGCCAGCTCCAGAGGGAGGAGCAGGGCCACGGCCATCACATTGAAGAAGTCGTGGACGGTTGCTGCCGCCAGTGCCCTTCTGAACTCGTTGGACTGACGGACGTGACCGAGCGAGACGAGGGTGTTGGTCACCGTGGTCCCGATGTTCGCTCCCATCACCATGGGGACCGCGGCATCGACACCCAATGTCCCCGAGGCCACCAGACCGACGATCACCGAGGTGGAGGCCGACGACGACTGGACGAGAACCGTACCCAGAATGCCGATGCAGAGGCCGGCGATGGGGTTGCTGACGGCGGAAAACAGATCCCTCTGGGTGTCCTCTCCCATGATCTTGATACCGGCCTCGAGCGAGGACACGCCGATGAGGAAAAGGTAGATCAGGCCAACCACAAAGACTGACCGCACAGGTACCGGTACCTGTATCGACTGAAGCCTCTCACGCACCACGACGACCGGAGGTTATCGGGGGCGCATCCCCAGCCCACCAGGTGCACGTGAGAATCGCCAAGCGTGATGATGAATGCATGACTGGCGATGGCCAGACCCCGGCCCCGATCTACAGCCACGCCGAATCGGTGTACGTCGAGGTGCCACCGGCCGAGGTGTGGAAACTGGTGACTGCCATGGAGCGCTACGGCGAGTGGAGCTCAGAATACGAAGGCGGCGGCCGAGTGCTGAGGGCCGTCGATGTCAGTAGCCCCGCGCCCACTCGATGGCATTCTCCAGAGGGTGGCCACCCAAGAAGGCGGCCAGGTTCCGGCAGAATAGATCAATGGGACGGCTCGAGCGGGTTTCAGCTCCGGCCGAGGTATGGGGCGTGATCAGGACGCGAGGATGCTGCCAGAGTGCAGCGGGCGGAGGCCCGTCGAACTCGCCGACATAGACGTCGAGAGCGACACCTCGGAGCCGGTCCAGCCCATCGATGAGTGCTCGCTCGTCGATCACCTCACCCCGGGCCACGTTGACCAGTACGGTCCCCTCTGCCATGGCGGCCAGGACACCGGCATCGATGAGCCCCTCGGTCTCCGGTGTGGCTTGGCAACAGACAGCAACGAAGTGGGATTGGGCCAACAGGTCGTGGAGGCCGCCAGGGCCGGTTACCTGGCTGAATCCCTCAATGGGGCTGGCGGTGCGTCGAGTGCCCACGACCCGCATCCCCAAGGCCGAGCACAAGCGGCCGACCTCTTGACCTATGCCACCGGCCCCGATCACACACACGGTCTGACCGGCCAGCAATCTCGGTTGGTAGTCGAAACGGCGAAGTGTCCCATAGTGCCGGTCGTGCTCGGCCCGGTGTAGATCGCGAGCGAAATGGAGAAAGGACGCCACCACATACTCAGCGATCGCCAGGGTGTTCCCGAGGCCCCGGGAAGTGGTGACCATCACATCGCTGCCCCACAAATCGCAGCCTCTGAGGTTGCTGGCTCCAGCTGGTGTCTGGTGAAACCAGCGGAGGCGAGGGGAGCGGGCACAGAGATCCACTGGCACCGGGAATCCTCCGATGATGACGTCGGCGGTTTGGAGGAGCGCGTCCCGGTCGGCCCTGGTTCCCTGCCCCGTGGAGTCTGGCCGCAGGTACGACTGGGCCACATAGTCACCCCACGTCTGGCGGATCTCCCCATCGAACCAGCCAGGAGCCATGGTCAAGGTCATCGATTCGTCCGTGGTTTCGATCTGGTGGCGGACTTCGGTCGGGAGAGGAATGAGAGACAACACATTGAGGGGGTCGGCCACGAGACAGGATTCTAAGTGCGACCGCCCCCAACGCCGCCACCAGGTCCGATCCATGGACTACAGGTCACTGGGTGAGATCGACGCAGCCATCGCCGGACCCTGATCATCCCTTCCTGGCGACCAACGGGTTCTAGGACTTGGAAGCCTGCTTCCAGGTGTCATAGTCGACCACGGGGAAGCCAGCGGCCTTCCAGCCGCCAAACCCGGGCTCGATATGGGAGACACGGGGCAGGCCCATGTCCTTCAGGGTCTTTGCGGACAAACTTGTCCGCCCGCCACCTGCTCAATAGAGGACGAACTCAATATCTTCAGCGAACACGGGCTTGAAATAGACCGAGGCGGGATCGATCCAGAACTCCAGCATCCCCCGAGGTGAATGTATGGCACCCGGGATCACACCCTCTCGTTGGAGCTCACGCACATCACGGATGTCAACGAGCATGGCTCCTTCCTCGTCGACTCGTCGCTTCGCCTCTTCTGCGGAGTGATTGTCGATCTCGGCTCGTGCCGTCGCGATCATCTCTTCCACCGATCTGATCGGCATCGCTTCCTCCTTGGCCGTCGGGTGGGTCAACAGTAGGTTCTCTGGGTGGTCGGTACCTATTGCCTTCCCGCTCCTGGCCCATGGCGCGGACCGTCGGCGGGATGCCGGTGGTGACGATTGCGTCGGCTCCGGCCATGATCGACTCTGACGACTCGGGATGGGTCAGGATCCACGCCTTGTCGGCTTTGACCGCGGCCAGGACAGCGTCGCCGGTCGCCGAACGGGCAGGGGTGAATCGGGGTCAACTTCGAGTGGCGGCGGCGGGAGCTCTACCCTCAACCAGATGGACAACGACGGCCCCTACTACGACGAGTTCCAAAAGGGGATGGCCATCCCCACCCTCCCACCGGTAACCGTGACCGAGGCCGACAATGTGGCCTACCGGATGATCACGGGTGACCAGCACCTCCCCTCCGCCGATCGTTCCTGTTATGCCGCCGTCAGTGGCACTCAGACGGGCATGATTTACCCATCCCTAGCCATGCAGTACTCCATCGGCCAGACCACCAACGCCACCCGTCGGGCCATCGCCAACCTCTACTACCGCTCAGTCAGGATCCTGAGGGCAGTCGAAGTCGGTGAGACGTTGACCACAACCGCCACGGTGCTCGGCCTGGCTGATTCGAGGCCAAAGGGAGACCTTCACCGGGGCAAGGTCTGGCTCGGCATCGAGACCAGCGGTGACAATGGACCTGTCGTGCGATATGAGCGCTGCGCTCTGGTGGCCAGCCGGGGTGGCTCGCCGGGCCATGGCGACGAGATCCCGGGCCCGTCCGATCCTGTTCCCCTGACCGATGTGGCCGAGCTCATTCCCTCCTGGGATCTGACCAGCCTGCCAAGGACCGAATGGGCTCCTGGCACCGAGGCTGTCGACGCTATGCGCGACCATGTCGACCTGGCTCCGGCTCTGGCCCGGATGACGTTCAACCAGGCCTTTGTCCACCGCGACGGGACAGCTTCGATCTACAACAAGCGTCTCGTCTATGGCGGCCATGTCCAAGGTCTGGCCCAGGCCTCACTCAGTCGGGTCCTGCCTGGAATCGCCACCGTGGTGGCCTGGGACGGCTGTGACCATGTCGGGCCGGCCTTCGAGGGTGACCTCCTGGCCTTCCGCCACCGCATGACCGAGGAGCTGACCCTCGACAACGGCCGCCTCCTCCGCTTCGAGGTACGAGGAGCCACCGTGGACGACGAAGGCACAGTCGGCGACGACATCCTGGTCTGGACCCCAATCGTCTTCGCTCCTTGACCGCGAACCTCCTCCCTGGCTTGTTCATGGCCGGCCTCCCCAACGCCACGAGCGGATTGTCGATCGACCCTGGCCGAGCGACTAGCGTCGCAGCTCATGGTCGGTGATTCTGGTCCTATTGATAGTGAGGGTGGCCGCTTCGCCGTCATCACTGATGATGCCCTCGAGGCACTCCGGCGGCTGATCGGGGTGCCCATCGTCGACACGCTCGAGCCCTGGTGCCACGAGGCGACCCGAGACAACATCCGCCACTACGCCCATGGGATCGGCGACGACAATCCCATGTGGTGCGACCCCGACTACGCCGCCGCCGGCCCCCACGGGACGATCGTGGCCCCACCAAGCTTCGTGTTCGCTATGAACCGGGTGTTGTCGGGCTATGTGGGTGGGCTGCCTGGCATCCACGCCATGTGGGCCGGAGCCGACATCCGCTGGCATCGGCCGATCACACGCAACACCGAGGTCCGTTCGGTGGCACGTCTGGCTGAGCTGGTCGAGCGACAAACGAGCTTCGCCGGACGAGCCATCCAGCAGATCTACCATGTCGACTACTACGACGACGCCACCGACGAGCTCCTGTGCGACGGAGAGTCATGGTGCTTTCGGACCGAGCGGGACACAGCCCGTGAGCTCGGCACCAAGTACAAAGAGGCCAAGGCCCGTCCGCCGATGGAGTACTCCTCGGAGGACATCCAGGCCATCTTCGCCCTCTACGAGGCCGAGGAGCGACAGGGGAGCGAGCGGCGTTTTGTCGAGGATGTCTCGGTCGGGGCCGAGCTCCCGGTGATGGTCAAGGGACCGATGACGGTGACCGGGTTCATCGCCTTCGCCCAGGGTTGGGGCGGTCTCTACATCCGGGCCAACCGTTTGGCCTGGCAACAGCTTCGCAAACATCCAGGACTGGGCATCCCTAACGCCTTTGGCATCCCCGACGTACCCGAGCGGGTCCATTGGGAGTCAGATCTAGCTACCGAAGTCGGTACCCCGGCGGCCTATGACTATGGGCCGGAACGTTGTTCCTGGCTCACCCACCATCTGACCGACTGGATGGGGGACCATGGCCAACTCGTCGGCCACCAGAGCCGAATCCGCCATCACAATGTGATCGGCGACTGGATCAAGATCACAGGCAAGGTCAGCAGTATTCATTCCAACGACGACGGGACCCAAACCGTCGATATCACCCAAGAGGCTCACAACCAGCATGGTGAGCTGTCAGCCACCGGGGTGGGGACGCTCCGACTGCCGACTCGTTCCGCGTGAGCTCCAAGAGACCTCTCCCGCATCTCCCTCTCCTGCCGACCATGCTCGTCGGCAGCTACGCCCAACCCGACTGGCTGATCGATCGCGATCGGCTCGGCCAACGGCTACCAGCCCGGGTCAGAGCCCAGGAACTGTGGCGGGTGCCTGAGGAGCTGCGGGCAGAGGCCCAGGCCGACGCCACCCTGGTAGCGGTCACGGACCAGATTCGAGCTGGAGTCGACATCATCACCGACGGTGAGATCCGCCGCGAGAGCTACTCCAACCGGTTCGCAAACGCCCTGGACGGGATCGATCAGGATCGCCCTGGGACCGCCATCGACCGTACCGGCAAGGAGGTCCCTGTACCCCGGATAGCGGGCCCCATCCGACGCCGCGAACCGGTAGAGGCCGACGAGGTGGCCCTACTGCGCCAATTCACCGACAAGCCACTGAAGATGACGCTGCCAGGGCCGTTCACCATGAGCCAGCAGGCCCAGAACGACTACTACCCCGACGATGGGGAACTGGCCTTGGCCTTCGCCGAGGCCGTTCGAGCCGAAGTGGCTGACCTGTTCGATGCTGGCGTCGACATCGTCCAACTCGATGAGCCCTATGTCCAAGCTCGCCCCGGGCCGGCCGCTGAGTACGCCGTCGAGGCCATCGACCACGCCCTGGCCGGTGCTGGCGGTACTACGGCCCTCCACGTCTGCTTCGGCTACGGAGCCCATGTCGAAGACAAGCCGACCGGGTACGCCTTCTTGGGTGAGCTCAACCGTTGTGTGGCCGATGAGATCTCCATCGAAGCGGCCCAACCTCGCCTCACCATGGAGGTGCTGGACGAGCTTCCGTCAAAGCGGATCCACCTCGGGGTCCTCGACCTTCGCGACAGGACCGTCGAATCGGCTGATCTCGTTGCCGAACGGATCAGAGCCGGCCTGGCTCGTGTTCCGGCCCAACGGCTGGTGATCTCACCTGATTGTGGAATGAAGTACCTGCCACGAGCGGTGGCCTACGCCAAGCTGAAGGCCATGGTCGAAGGCGCCCGGATGGTCCGGGCCGAGCTGTCGTGAGCCTGTTCGACCCGTTCCCCCATCCGTGATTGACTGACTTCGAGGCCTGGGACGTCTCAGGCCGGGGCCAGTGGGAAAGGGGAAGCGATGGGGGACCTTGATGGGAAGGTTGCCCTGGTGACCGGTGGGGCCCGAGGTCAGGGTGCAGCCGAAGCCGAGGTGTTCGTCGCTCAAGGGGCGACGGTCGTCATCACCGATGTCCTCGATGATCAGGGAGAGCAGACGGCGGGCAGGCTCGGTTGTGAGTATCACCATCTGGATGTCACCTCGGAACAGGAGTGGGAGGCCGTGGTTGCCGACACCGTGGCGCGCCACGGCCGACTCGACATCTTGATGAACAACGCCGGCATCTTCCAACCAGCCCAGTTGTTGAACACCTCGACCGAGGCGTGGAACCAGACGGTGGCCGTCAACCAAACCGGAGTGTTCCTGGGCATGCGCACAGGAGCCAAGGCCATGATCGAAGCCGGCAACGGGGGCTCGATCATCAATACCTCCTCGGTCGCAGGACTCGAAGGCTCCTTCGGAGCTACCGCCTACGGGGCAACCAAGTGGGCTGTGACTGGGATGACCAGAACCGTGGCCAAGGAGTTGGGCAAGCATGGCATCCGAGTCAACTCGATCCACCCGGGAGCGATCGTGACCGACATGATCGCCGACATCGTCGACGGCAAGGAAGACCGGATGATTTCTCACCAACCGATCAAGCGG
>JAAETV010000414.1 GCA_024227975.1 Actinomycetes bacterium | reverse complement strand
TCCTGGCCTACAACGGGATCATCGTATTCCTTGGTCTGAAGGAGAGCATCCTGTTGACCTTCATCATCCCGATTGCGGTGCTGAGCTTCGGCGTTGACTTCTTCATCCATGGATTCGGTCGATGTCGAGAGGAACAGGGCGACGGCCATTCGCCAAGTGCGGCTTACCCGAGGGGGATGGCTGCCGTGGCCGGCGCCATCGCTCTGGCCTTGGCTACCTCGGCTGCTGCCTTCATGTCGAACCTGTCTTCCGACATCGAAGCCATTCAACAATTCGGGGTGGCAGCTGCCATCGGGCTGGTCCTCGCCTACCTCTTCGTCGGGGTGATCGCCCCACGGGTGGTCCTCGGTATCGAGGAGCGTATTGGACTGGCACCCAGGGTCCGTGGTCCGCGTCTCGGGGCCAAGCTCGGCTTCGTGGTGATGAGCGTGCTCGGTGGTCTGACGGTCACGTTCACGGTGGTGAACGTCGTGTTCGGCATCGGCCTTCTCGTGATCGTCTTCATCCCGCTGGCGGTGTGGCTGCCGTACCGATTCGTGCGGCGGCGAAACGCGAAGGCGGCTGCCGCCGGACGGGTAATGGTCAGCGGGGTGCATGTTTCCGGCCACGGGATGCGCGCTGCGGGAACAGTCGTGCATTTCTTGGCCCGGTGGCGGGTGGTGACTGTTCCGATCACCGTGATCCTCGCCGGGCTCGGTCTATACGGCTACACCCAGGTCGAGGAGAAGTTCGCACCGGGTGACCTCACCTCCTCCGACACGGACTTCATCAAGAGCCTCGATGTACTGAGCACACACTACGGCTCGAGCACCGGCATCAGTGCCTTTTACTACATCGAAGGTGACCTCACCGAACCGGCAACGCTGGGCGCGATCGACAACCTGATAGTCGATCTCGACGCCGCCGATACGGCCGCGACAGCGAGCGGAGAAGCACCCTTCCTCGCTCGCGAATTCGATGGTTCACCCGCGGTCAGCAATAATGCGGCCACAGTCATACGAGCGGCGCTGGCCTCGCCTGATGCCGTCACGGCCATCGAGCAAGCCGAGGGCATCACCCTGACGGCGGAATCAAACGGGTTGGCGACCAGCGCGACCCAGGTCGCCGCCATCTACGACTATGTGTCGGCCAACGGCATCCCGGGCCCCGACGGTTCACTGTTGTGGCGAGCTGAGGATGTCGGCGGAGCACTGTATGTCGGCGACGACTTCCAGGCCACCAGAGTCGAGTTCGGCCTGGCCACTGTTTCCGACACCGAAGTGATGCTCAAAGCGCGCGACGCCATGCTGGTCGTGGGTGACGACTTCGAAGCTGGGACGCCCGATTTCACCGAGTTTGGCGTCACCGGTGATGGGGTGACCGAGGAGGACAGCCTGTCGGCCTTCACCGAATCGATGGTCACGTCACTACTCGTGGCCTTTGTTCTGTGCCTTGTCATCGCTTGGGCCTTCATGCGCTCCTTTCGCTACGCCCTGGTCTCGGTGGCACCGATCCTCCTGGTCGTCGGTTGGGTGTACGGCTTCATGTATCTCTTTGACTACGCCATCAATCCGGTCACGGCCACGATTGCGGCCAT
>JAAETV010000413.1 GCA_024227975.1 Actinomycetes bacterium | reverse complement strand
GTGGCTCGTCGGTTCTGGTACTGAACCACGCCGGTAGCCGCACCAACCTGGTCGCACCGCAACACGAAGCGAGCGGTGCCGTCGTCGCCAGCACTGACCTGGCCCGGCAGTGCAACCAGCCCGGGGGTGGGAGCGAGCGCAACCATCGCCCCGCTGATACCGGAGATGTTGACGACCCCGTCGTCGTCGACGGTGCTGGTGGTGACCGAGGCAGCCACCAGCCCAGTCGAGCCAAGGTAGAGGTCACCCCGATAGGTGAAGCTCAGATGGGGTCCGGGATCTACGCGGGCAATGGCGAGGTCGGCGGTGGCCGACGAACCCTGAGCCAGGAACGTGACCCGCGATCCGTCCATTGTGAGCTCACCGGTCAACCAGGCTCGGATCCGGTACCGACCGCCCAGGATTGATGAGACCGCCCAGTGGCCGACCTCGTCGGTGACCACATCGAGAACGGCAACACCGCCGCTGGTGTGACGCTCCAGTCGCACGGTGGCGCCGGCTACCGGGCCCTCGGGACCGCTGACAGTCCCGGCCAGACGGGAAGTGCCTCCCTTGATCGTGGGAGGTCTTGTCTCAACGACAACCGATGATGAGCCAGGGGGAGCGCTGGTAGCCCCGGCTCGGGTGTCGGGGGCGACACTGATGGTGTATGGGGAGCGACCGGGGGCGGCCAATTCGACATCGAGATCGAGCCCGCTCAAATGCAGATCAGGGCGAGCCTGATCATCGATCTGGTATGCGTCGATCACGGATTGACGATTCGACCAGACGACCCCTAGGCCAATCAGGAGCCCGATCCAGAGTATCGCCTTGACAAGAGCCACGTTCGCTCTGTCGGCCAAAGGGGGAAGGAGCTGAGCCTTATGGGCCAGCTCCTTCCTAGTTCGTTCGCATCACCGACCTGGGTCGGACGGCAAGGTGGCTGTCTACTCGGGTACCTCGATGAAGATGCACTCGCCGGGACACTCCTCAGCCGCTTCGATGACCTCGTCGAGGCCGCCACTGTCAACCCTGGGGATTCGGGCCATGCCTTCGGCGCCCGCAGGGTTCATCTCACCGTCGAAGAGTTTCTCCTCGCCG
Source organism: Actinomycetes bacterium (assembly GCA_024227975.1). The sequence continues at coordinate 17,388 of JAAETV010000413.1, read as the reverse complement.
AAGTTGGCGGCAGTCTCCTTGACGTAATAGAGGCCGTCATCCATACCGAAGAAGACGTCGGGGGCGATCTCGGCACAGAGTCCGTCGCCGGTGCAGAGATCCTGGTCGATCCAGACCTTCATGTTCGTAAGCTCCTAAACATTGTGCTTTGTGGCCAGGGCTTGGACTACTACCCAGAACCTTCACCACATCTTTTGGCGATAGCCACTCGGCACGCTACGGCCGGAAGTTTATCGTCGCCAACCACGTGTGCCCTTCAAGTGGCTCAAGATTCCGCCTAACGTCAACAGCGTGCCTTCCCCAACCATGAGCCGACCTCCGACCAGAGAGGCTGCCCTCGCTGACTTCCCCTCCACCTACGCCAAGACGGCCCGCTTCACCACAGGCTCTCCCCGCAACCTGACCGTGACCGCTGGGGGGAAGAGGGTCCTGTTCTGTCGATCTCGCTCGGTCTCTGATCCCACCCTGTGCCTATGGGCCATCGATCTCGCTACCGACTCAGATACCGAACCCGGTGCTGGCACAGAGCGGCTGGTGGTCGACCCCCGAGACCTCGGGGACAACGAAGCCAACGAGCCAGCGGCCGAGCGAGCCCGCCGAGAACGGGCTCGGGAGAGTGGCTCGGGCATCGTTGCCTTCTCGGTCGACGGGTCGGGTTCCACCGCAAGCTTCGCCCTGGCGGGTTCCCTGTACATCGTCGATCTCGTCGAGGGTCACGTCCACTCCCCTGCCATTGACGGTTCGGCCTTCGACCCCCGCCTCAACCACGACGGCACCGCCTTGGCCTATATCGATGGGTCAAGTCTGAAGGTGTTCGACGTGGCCACGATCACGTCGAACGAGGGCGACGGGGCCAGCCCTGAAGCGAACAGATCCGGGGGCGGTCTCATCCTGGAGCTGACCGATCCCGATCCGCTCATCAGCTACGGGCGCGCCGAGTTCATCGCGGCCGAGGAGATGGGCAGGGGGCGTGGCTATTGGTGGGCCCCCGACGGGGAGAGCTTGCTGGTGGCGAAGGTGGATGAGAACCTGGTCGATCGCTGGTGGATCACCGACCCGGCCCACCCCGGTCGGGCCCCCAACGAGGTCCGCTATCCCGCCGCCGGTACAACCAACGCTAGCGTCGAGCTTCATCTGGTCGGCCGAGACGGGCTGGCCTGGAATGTGGACTGGTCGGAGCACGGTCGCTTCGAGTACCTGGCTGATGTGGTGTGGCAGGACGGCCATCCACCTCTGGTCGTCCGCCAGACCAGAGATCAGCGGCTGGTCTCAGTGGCCATTCTCGATGTCGAGGCCGAGACCGTGACCGAGGGCCACACCATTGTCGACGAGATCTGGGTCGAACTGCAGCCCGGAGCCCCCCGCTGGTGCACGGCCGGCTTGTTGACCATCGAAGATCGCGACGGGGCTCGCCAACTCTTCCTCGATGGAGCCTCGCTCACAGGCTCCGATCTCAACGTGCGCTCCATCGTCGGCACCACCGGCACCACCGGCAGCGCCGACGGTTCCGGGGGTGAGGCCGTTGTCGTGACCGCCTGGACCGAGCCGAGCGAGATCCATCTCCTGCTGGTGCGCTTGGAGGGCGGAGCCGATAGGCCGGCACCCCTCCGGCTCACCACCAGCCCCGGGGTCCACGCCGGCGTCATCAAAGGACCGACAATCGTTGTCAGCTCCTCCTCCCCTGACCTGGCCGGGGCCACGACCACCGTGAGCCGTCTCACCCTCGGCCGGGCTTGGGACCCCGAACCGGTGGCCACCACCGAGTTGGCCACCATCGAGAGCCGTGCCGCTGATCCCGGCTTCGGCGCTGAGCCCACCTTCATCTCCCTCGGCCACAGAGACCTGGCCTCAGCCCTGTTCCTGCCAGCCGATCACAACGGTGCCGATCCCCTGCCCGTGATCCTCGACCCCTATGGCGGGCCTCACGCCCAACGAGTACTCAAGGTCAACAACGCTCACCTCGTATCACGTTGGCTGGCCGAGCAAGGCTACGCCGTGCTCGTTACCGACGGACGAGGGACTCCGGGCCGCGGGCCTGACTGGGAGCGGGAGGTGTTCGCCAACCTGGCCGACCCTGTCCTCGACGATCAGCTGAGCGCCCTCGACGCCGCCTTGGACCGTCATGGCTTCCTTGACCGATCCCGAGTCGGTATCCGGGGCTGGTCCTTCGGGGGCTACCTGGCCGCACTGGCTGTCTTGCGCCACCCCGACCGCTTTCATGCCGCCATCGCCGGGGCCCCAGTCACGAGTTGGCAGCTCTACGACACCCACTACACCGAACGCTACCTGGGCCATCCCGACACCGACCCCAAGCACTACCGGCAAAGCAATCTATGGAACGACGGCGACCCGGTCGCGCTCGAACGACCCCTCCTGTTGATCCATGGCCTGGCCGACGACAATGTCGTGGCCGCCCATACCCTCCAGTTCAGCAGTGAGCTGTTGGCCAATGGCTGTCCCCATCGGGTCCTGCCTCTGTCGGGAGTCACCCACATGACCCCCCAGGAGGCGGTGGCCAAGAACCTCCTACTCCTCCAGCTGCGATTCTTCGACGACACCATCGGCGGTTCAAGAGCGTGAGCAACCAGTCATCGTCCGGGCCGGCCGGGCCACCTTCGACCAGCACCATCGACGATCTCGTCGAGCTGACCCCCGACCTCGCCTCCCTCGGCTGGAACGAGGAGCTCGACGCCTGGGCCGACGAGACGGTGATACGAACAGGTATCGGCACTTCTGAGGGGGAGGTCGTACGGGGTCGAATCGCCAGGGTCAGCCGGGGCTTCTCCCTCGTCTTCACTGGGGGTGCCGCCCTGCTGGCGGCCTCCGGCAGCAACCGAGCCGTCCTCGATCTGGTTCCAGCCACCGGGGACTTCGTCGTCGTCCGCAACGACCCCGAAGACGGGCCGAGCATTGCCGCCATCGCCCCCCGTCGCAGCGCCCTCCAGCGCCGGGCTCCTGGTCGGGTCCCCGAGGCCCAGGTCCTGGCGGCCAATGCCGACACCGTGTTCGTCATGCATGGCCTCGACCGTGACATGAACCTGCGTCGAATCGAGCGGATGCTCGTGGTGTCGTGGGATTCAGGGGCTGAACCAGTGGTGGTGCTGACCAAGGCTGACCTAGATCCCGACGTCTCGGCCACCCTCGAACAGGTACAGACCATCTCGGCCGGAGTCGAGGTCCTGGCCATCTCGACCGTGGCCGACCGGGACCTGGATCGTGTCCAGTCGCTCCTCGACGACAATCAATCGGTTGCCCTGCTCGGCCCATCTGGGGTCGGCAAATCAACCCTCGTCAACTTCTTGTCCGATGGGGTCGTCCAGCTGACCGGTGAGGTGAGGGCGGCCGATCATCGAGGCCGCCACACCACCGTCACCCGTGACCTGATCCCCCTACCAGGCGGGGGCTTCATCATCGATGCTCCCGGTATCCGTGAGATCGGCCTGTGGCAAGCCTACGACGGCCTGGCCAAAGCCTTCCCCGAGATAGCCGAAGCCGCCGCATCCTGCCGGTTCGCTGACTGTGACCATGTCCAGGAGCCAGGTTGTGGGGTAACGGCAGCCATGGCCGATGGGGCCATCGTCGAGCGCCGCCTCCAACATTGGCGGGAGTTGTCAGCCGAGCTCGAGCTCCAGGAGACCCAGCTCACCGAGTTCGCTCGCCGAGCCGAGTCGCGGAATCGGGCCGACGCTGAGGATCAGCGAGACCGTACCCGGTCGAATCGCAAGGGTCGGTCATCGCGCCGACGCCGGGGGCCCAAGCGCTGAACGAGAGTGGTTCGCGTCGAGCTCGGGATGCCAGTCACGGGAGCTGGGCGCCGTCAGTCTGTCTGGGCCTTACGAGTGAACAGCGCCTTGTACGTCAAGCAGGCAGTCTCGGCGCAGGTCGTGCACGCTTCGCCGAAGGAGGTCGGGTCGAGTGGAGTTGTCGTCGTCTCGAAGCCGAGCGAAGCGTACAACTCTTCCAACTCGGCGATGCGCGAAGGGTCGGTGACAGTCCGTTGCTCCCACCCTTCAGCGCTGAGCGAAGGCGCTCTCAGCACCACTATCGACTCTGAGCAGTACACCGGCTCCGAACCGGTCGGCTCACTCACGCTCTCACCCGGCTGCCGAGGGAGCTAAGCGCTCTTCCTCTCGGAGCTTCTCCAGTCGGCGATGGGCGAGGATGGCACAACCGAGGGCCGACACGTACTGCACCATCTCGTCTTCGGGCACATTGACCTCAGCATCAAGCAGGTTACTGACCGCCGCTCCCATGGTCTTGAACCGGAGGATCCCGCCGATCAGGGTGAACTCGGGCTCGGCCCGCACCCTCCTCATGAGCTGAACCGAACGTCCGGTGAGCGACTCGATCGCCCCCTGCATGATGTCGGCGGGAGGGGTACCCAACGACAGGTGATTGATCACCTCAGACTCGGCAAAGACGGCGCAGACCCCCGAGATGGGCACCGGCTCTTTCGAGGTCGTCAACAGGACGCTGATCTCCTCGGTGTCGAAACCCATGTAGCGCGCCGTCTTCTCCAGGAATGCCCCGGTACCCGCAGCGCACTTGTCGTTCAGCCGGAATGACTCGACCTTCGCCTCCGCATTCACCCGGCTGGCCTTCATCGTCTGTCCGCCGACGTCAAGAATGGTTCGGGTGCCCGGGTACAGATGACGCGCCCCCCGGGCACTGGCGGTGAGGTCAGTGACGTGCAGATCCTTGAAGTCGACCTGATGGCGGCCAGCTCCGGTGGCAATGACATAGTCGATGTCGTCTTCACCAACGCCGGCGTTGTCCAGCGCCTGCTGGTAGACCTCGCGGGAAACCTCCTGCAACTTGAATCCCGTAGGCGACATCCCCTTACCGAGAATCGCCTTGTGATCATCCACGATCACCGCTTTGGCGTAGGTGGATCCGATGTCGAGCCCTGCTGTGAGTGTCATGACTGCGCCTCGGTGGTTGCGGCGACGGGTTCGCGCCTACTCAGAACATTGTCGAGGGCGAACATGGCAGCCCCGAGTGCCCCCATGTAGTGGCAGTCCTCGCTGATGTTCAGCTTCTTCTCCAGCCGTTCCTCGAGGGCCTTGACCATGCCCTCGTTACGAGAGACCCCGCCGGTGAAGGTGATCTCTTCCTCAATGCCGACCCGGCGCATGAGCGCCGCCGATCGGGTCGCGATCGACTTGTGGACGCCCCACAAGATGTCCTCGATCTTCTTCCCCTTGCCGATCCAGGCCAACACCTCGGACTCGGCAAAGACCGTACAGGTCGTGCTGATCTTGATCGGCTTGGTGCTCTGAAGTGACACGGGCCCGAGATCATCGATTGGGATGTCGAGAGCAGCCGAAGCCGCCCCGAGGAAGCGGCCGGTGCCCGCGGCGCACTTGTCGTTCATACAAAAGTCGTTGATCTCACCGTTTGCCGTGACCGAGATGGCCTTGGTGTCCTGGCCTCCCATGTCGACCACGGTGCGCGTGTTCGGGAACAGATGTACTGCACCTCGACCGTGGCAGCTGATCTCGGTGACCTGGCTGTTGCCGAAAGTGACCCGGTAGCGGCCGTAGCCAGTACCGACGACATATTCGACTTCCTCTTCGTCGATATCTCCTTGCTCGAGGGCGGCCACATAGGCCGACTCGGCGGCCTTGACGACGTTGGCACCTGTGTCGATGAGCGCTCGACCAACGATCTTGGTGTCTTCGTCGATAACGATTGCCTTGGTCTGGGTCGAACCGACGTCGACCCCAGCTGCGTATGCCATGGGCTAGTTCATCCTTCCGAGCTCGATTGGGCTATTTGCCGACGTGACTGCAGTCCTTCGAAGAAGGCATCGATCCGATTCTTCATCTGAGCCTCGGAGACGACTCGTCGATCCATCATGTCGGATTCGATGAACAGGCTCGGAATACCCGTCTTCTCAGTCAGGTAGCGACGACCATCGGCGAGGCCGGTGGAAACGGTTCGGCAGCTCTTGATCGGATGGTAGATCACACCGTCGGCATCGTGATGGGTGATCATGTCGGTGATGATCTCGTCCTGGTGGAACATCGAGTCCATTGCGTCGCGCACCGAGATCAGGACCCCCTCAGCCAGGCTCGCCACCGGATCGTTGAGGTCGTACTGGAAGCCGCGGTTGGAACCGCCGGAGGCAAACCACAGATAGGTCGAATTCAGGAACGTGCCACCCCACTCGGTGAACAGCTCATTGAACCGACGAAAGATCGGGTAGCAGGGAACCCCGACGAACAGCAGCCGGTACTTCTCCTCGATGGTCTGGCCGATCCCGTTGGCCACCTTGTATTCCATCTCCTCGACCAGGCGCTCGAAGTACTGAGCACCCGCTTCTGTTCCCCGAAAGCCATTGGCAACACCGAGATAGATCGTGCCGTCGGTGAGGGCGCTGAACACCGAAGGCTTGGCTGAGTTGAGCTCGAGCAGCCGGTTCCAGCAGCGTGACATGGTGTTGGTGTAGCCCAGCACCTCGCGGAACTTGTCGATGTCGAAACTCGTGCCCGTGATCTCTTCACAGAGCGTGATCAGCTCGCGGAGCTGGACCTCGACGTACTTCCGGTCGGCCTCGAAGTCCCGGTCGCCGATCCAGGTTTGCCCACCAGCCTGGCGGGTACCGGGTATGTCGATGGTGAACATGGGAGTGCCGTACATGCGCTCCCAGATCTCAGCCCACTTGATGTAGGTGTTGCAGGCGTTCGTTAGTACCGAGAGTGCTGGAGTGGGAAGGTCACCCATCGGGTGCTTGCCGCCTCGGAGCTGAATCGCAACGTCGGCCTTGACGTATCCGCAGATGTCGGGTGAGTACCCGAAGTCCTCGGCTTCTTCGAGAAGCTCATGGGCGACCCGGCGCACTGCGGTCTGCAACGACGTGATCTCGGGAAACACCACGGGAAGATCGAACGACTTCAGGATCTCGTTGATGCTGCCCATGACGAAGACGTATGCGGCTGGTCTCCCGGCGTGTTTGGTCTCGGTGAGCTCACCGAACCACTCGCGAAACAGTGCCGCTCCCTCGGCGTTGCCCCGCCCTACCAGCTCGCGGGTCGGATCCTGAGTGCTCATGCTTCCCTCCTGGAAGTAGAGATCGTCATCATGCGAACAGCAGGTTCTCGACGAATGTCTCGACCTGCATCTCCAGTTCGCTGAAAGAGGTCATGTTCTCCTCGAACTCGCTCACGAAGTATGCGATGCCCTCATCGTCGAGGGCGTGGGTGTAGGTGACTTGTTCTTCGAGACCGGGCTCGCACATCTTGGCTGCGGCGAGGATGGCAGCATCGGCGTTGGCCTCGTTTATGCGGGCGATGAGCATCTTCTCCTTTGGCTTGCGGAGATCGTGTTGCACAGGGCTGTAGGTCGAGCACTCGATATAGGCCTCGGCCATGCTTCGGAGCGGATCGTCTCCGGGACTCACGTCGTCGGTGATCCATCGCATCCCGATGTGGAAGTCGTCGTCGACCAGATAGCAGCTGCGGCCAAGCATGCGGACGAGGTCGAACGGAGGTTGCTCGCAGAAGCCTCCTTCGAACACAACGCGAATGCGGTCTTCCTGCTTGGTGTCTCGCTCACGGATCTGGGGCAAGAGGGCGGCCAGGAGCTCATTGTGCTCCTCGCGGGGGATCATCCCGGCCAGGGACACGAGGGCGTAGGCATCCTCTGCCGCGATCAACCAGGGCTGCACTCTCTTGATGTCGTACAACTCGCGCATCAAGCGCCGGTTCTCGTTGAACACCGCAATCGAGGCGATGAGATCGTCATCGGTGATCTCATGGCCGACCACCCCTTCGGTGACCCTGCGGATCCGGTCGTACTCATGACTCAAGTAGTCGACGCTTCCCGCCGAGTTCGGATTCTGGGGTAGGTACAGGATCTGACACGGATAGTCGAAGTTGCGGCCCCAGACCGCGGCCAGGTTTCGGGCCGCGTCGCAGATGGGGAGGGAGACGAACATGTCGAGATCAACTCGGCCACTCAACGGGATTTCGAGTGAGGTCTTCATGATGGAGCACAGATAGGAGCCGAAGTGGGAATCGGCCAGGTTCGGGTCGGTTGGAGCACCTCGTACCTTGAACGGGAGCATCCCCGCGGCGTGAGCGATCTCCTCGGGAAAGAAGACCTGGAAGTGGCCGGCAACCTTGCCTCCGGCTTCACGCCAGCGCTGGACCGTATCGAAATCAGCCGACTCGACCTGGTCGCGACACTCGAGCAGGGCGTCATCAAGTGACTTGTCTCTCCATTCGGGGAATGTCCGGACTGCGGGACGTGTCATTGAGCTTCTCCGTTTGGGTCGGCCGCGGCTCCGCGGAAGAACAAGTCGAGGACATGGTCGAGGCCAGCGTCGATGCTGGGGAGAACATCCGCGGCGTAGTCACTGATGACCACTTCGACGAGGGCGATGAAGGACCAGGAGAGGATTCGAGCGTCACCGGGAGCGAGCTCACCTTGGTTGATCCCATCGGTGATGATCGACTCGACCTGTTCGGGTAGGGCCCGCTGGTAGGCCAACACGAGCGTCTTCCGCTCTTCGCCGGCGAAACTGTTGATGTCTCGCCTCACCAGGCGGGTGAGCTCGCGGTCCTCATCCGGGAGCTCGAGAAAGGCCCTGGTCAGCGCAGCGAGCCGCTCCCTACAGGTGCCGGACACAGCCACCGCCTCAGCGAACAGGATCTGCTTCTTATCAAGATCCTGCAGCATCATGGTCACGTATAGCTGTTCCTTGCTTGCGAAGTGGTGATACAGGCCACCCTTGGTCACGTCGGCCGCTTGGGCGATCGTGTCGGTGGTCACGTCAGCGTAGCTACGGGTGACGAACAGCTTCTTGGCCGCGGCAACGATCCGCGCTGAGGTGGCCTCGGATCTCACCGCCGCACCCTTGAGCTGCAGAGCCATCTCGACCAACTTCCGTATACCGACCGACTGACCGGTCGGTGGACTTCACTCTATGAATCATCCAGGGTCCTGTCAATGGCGAAACACCAGATCCCGCCAGTCAGATCAGCCGCCGGCAGCACCTCTCAGCCCGGCCTTCAACCGACCTCGATCACCACCGCCATGGCGCTGTCACCGCCAGCACAGCCCGAGAACAGACCGTATCCGCCTCCCCTGATCGCCAATTCCTCGATCAGCTCGATGACGGCCCGCATCCCCATCGGGGCTTGGGGATGACCCCATATCAGGGTTGACCCGTAGTTGTTGACCTTCTCGGTGGCCAGATCGAACTGGCGACAGAAGAACACGTCGGCGGCGGCGAACGGATTGTGGGTCTTGATGGCTGCGCACTGGCTTGCATCGATTCCGGCCCGTCGCAGAGCATCGCTGGCGGCGGGCACCCCTGCCTTGGGCATCATGCCGGACTCGACGCGGGCCTCACCGTAGGAGACCAACCTGATCGGGATCGGTTGGCGGGCCAGTTCGGCTGCTCGTTCCCGGCCGCAGACGATGATTCCGGAGTTGCCGTCTGCTGGATGGGTCTGGGAGCCAAAGGTGACGGTTCCGCCATCGACTACAGGGCGCAGCTTGGCCAAGCCTTCGGCCGTTGTCTCATGGACCCCCTCGTCGGCGGCCAACTCACCGACCACCCTTCCCCGTCTCATCAGTTCGACGGCGACCATGTACCGCTTCTGGAAGGCTCGATCATCGGCCAACGCCGCCTGGTACTGCTCGTAGCGCTGGACGGTCAGCGAGTCTTGCTCCTCGCGGGCGATACCGGCCTCTCGGACCAGGTTCTCAGCTGTCTGCACCATGGCCAGACCGGCATGTGGGTCATGGTTCATGTTGCCAAGAACCGGATCTTCGACCGAGCCCTGCCCCCCCATCCCATTCGGGTCGGGGTAGTAGATGTGAGGTCCATTGCTCGTGCGGTCGCAGCCGACCGTGAGAACACAGTCCCTCTGGCCGACCTCGATCTCCACTGCGGCGCTGGCCAGTGCCCGCGCCGAGGTGGCACAGGCTTGGGAAACCGTCGGGCCGGTGACACCGTCAGCCCCCAACATGGCGGCCAGCCATGGCGCTCCATAGAAACCATACTGCTGGGTAACGGTGGTACCGAGTACGACACTGTCGAAGGTCTCGGGTGGGATCTCCGAGGTTTGGAGGAAACCCCGGCCAACCCTGCCGGCCAATTCGATCGAGTGGTAGTCAGCCAGGCTGCCCTGCCAGCGGCAGTACGGGGTCGACCAGTAGCCACCGTATGGGATGTAGGCCTTCTCGAGAGCCATCTCAGTTGCCTTTCACTCAGCGTGACACGAATTCGGTGATCTTCTCCCTGGCGGTATCGGTGCACGCAGTGGCACCGAAAGCCCGGTAGCCGATCTCCAGGGCTTCATCCAGGGTCGGGGCCGCTGCCCCATCCCTGATTGCGTGTTCGATGATGTCGATCACTTCCGAACCGGCGACCTCGGTGAGGGCGGGAATCTCGATCGGGCCGTCTGGTATCGGAGTCACCCGGCCAACCAGGGCCTTCACTCTGGCGATGGCCATGGCCATGAGCTCCTCGACGCCGGTAGCCAGTCCGTCGACAACGCCAAGCTCAGATGCCTCGGTCGATGTCATCTTCGTACCGAGTCGGGCCATGTCGGCGAAGATGGGAGTCGCTTGGGGCCAGCGCCGGTAGGGGACGACCAGGGCCCCGATGCCGGGGGCGATCCCCAGGGTGACCTCGGGGAGCTGGAACCAGGCGTCCTCGGTCGCCATGATCCCATGGCAGCGCATCGCCAGTTCCAGACCTCCACCCAGGGCCATTCCGTTTATGGCGGCGACAACTGGCTTCGACATGGCATCGAGGTGCATCAGCAGACGGGAGCAGTCTCGGGCGTACTGTTCGGCCGCGTCGGCCTTACCCAGCATCGATGGGAAACGGTCGATGTCGGCACCAGCGCAGAAGGCTCTCGGTCCATAGCCGGTAATGACGAATCCGGTGATCGCCGGGTTGTCTTCGTTCTCGGTGATCACCGCCAACAACTCGTCGTTCACGTCGTCGTCCAGAGCGTTGAGAGCCTGGGGCCGGCGGATCGTGATCACCATCACCCCGTCGATCTCATCGACCAGGACATGGCGCCGGAAGTCAGAGTACCCGGCAAGAGGTTGCTGCGGCATTGGCATGCCTGCCCTCTCATCGGCGAAGCGGGCCAGGATGCGGCCGACCTCACCGTCGCTCTGATCTGCCATCAGTGCCAGTGGGCCCTTTTTGAACCCCAGCGCCAGAATGCACCCCAGTTCGAGATCGGCGGCGGTACCGATATCTCGATCGATGATGTCGACGGACTGGGACCAGAGCACTCCGAGCAGCCGGTCACGAACCGGCCCCGCAGTTGTGGGATCAACACTGACGGGATCACCGGGAGAGGCGGTGTCCCACCGATCGGCCGAGTCGAAAACGGGTGAGGGCCTATAGTGCTCACCCTCCTCATGCATCTGCAAGGTGTTGGTCTCGACGATGATGGGGTTGCCGTTTGCCATGTTGAGCACGAAGAACGGCCCGGCGTGCACGAACTCCTGGGCCACCGCGTCGACCTCGGCCGGGGTGGCCTGACCGAGCAGATGGCCTGCCTCGTTGCACCAGTTATCGAAGATCCGGTCAAGCATGAAGCAGACGACATCGGTGGTGACCAGGGGTACCTTGCCCGTTACTGCGAACACCCACCGGAGGTACTCGATCATGCTCGGATCGGCCCCAGCCCAACTCACCACCTCGACCGCGGGATTCTGGAAAGCCGGAGCGAAGAAGTGGGTGACCGTTGCCCTCTCCGGATGCTCGAGCCCCGAGAAGAGCCGCTCGGCTGGTAGGGAGCTGGTGTTGGAAGTGATGAGGGTCGACTCACTGACCACAGCTTCGATCTGGGCGAAGATGCTGCGCTTGAGGGGTAGGTCCTCGGTCGCGGCCTCTATCACCCAGTCGCAGTCGGCCAGAGCCTCATAGTCCAGGGTGGCTTCGAGCCCACTCATCACGGTGTCGGCCTGTTGGACGGTGAGCTTGTCGCGGGCCAGGCCCTTCTGCACATGGGACTCGATGCGCTTGGTTGCTGCGTCCAGCGACTCTTCGGCGACGTCGACCAGAACCAGACCAAGATCGGCGATGCTGCTCAACAGGTAGTAGCCGATGTCGGGTCCGATGGTCCCGGCGCCAACCACCCCGACCTTGCGGGGAAGGGGCCGTTCCGGCACTACGAGCAGGGGGTTCTCCATCATTGGGGCACTCGCTCTCCATTCCGGGCGTCTCGCTCGGCGAGGGCCGCCAGCATCTTCTCGGGCGTGATGGGAAGATCACGGATGCGCACGCCAACGGCATCGTAGATGGCATTGGCTATCGCCGGAGCGGTAGCAATGATGCCAGCCTCGCCCGCTCCCTTGGCCCCGAACGGGCCAGCCGGGTCGTTGGTTTCGACCCAGTCCAGATCGATGGGAAAGTCGAGATCAGCGGCCGACGGGATCTTGTAGTCGGTGAAGCCGGGGTTGAGGATCCGCCCCTCGTCACTGAGCACCTCTTCGTACAGGGCGTACCCGACCCCCTGGACGATCCCGCCGTACATCTGACCCTCCAGCGCTTGGCGGCTGATCACCCGGCCGACGTCAGTCACCGCCACCAGGCGCAGGATCCTCACTTCGCCGGTGTCTTCGTCCACCTCGACCTCGACTCCCTGGGCGCCAAACATGTAGGCGGCGGACATATTGCCGTAGCCCTTGTCCCAATCGGGGAGGTCGGTTGGGGGCTCGTAGAACGCTTCCTCGGTGAAGATCGTGCCCGTTCCCCCCTTCTCGGCGAAATGGGTGGACCGCAGGAATCGTTCCAGGCTCACCCTCAGCCAGGGCTGGTCCGGAGCGTCCCTGGAATAGAGCCATCCGTCGACCAGCTCCAATTGGTCCGCCGTCACCGATGCGAAGTCGTAGTCACAGTCGCCCTCCCCCGCCTCGGCCAGGTTTCTCCTCACCTCGTCGGCGTAGACCCCTTCGGCCGCGGCCAGGATCCGAGCCTTCAACTTGGCGGCAGCAATCACCGCCGCGTTTCCGGCCATGAATGCACCCCGACTGGCATGGGTGCCCACGTCCCAGGGCGAAGTGGCGGTGTCTGTCTGATTGATGATGACGCGGCCCGGCTCCACCCCGACGGCATCGGCCACCATCAGGGTCAGAGCCGAGTGCAGCCCCTGGCCCATCTCGACGCCCCCATAGGCGACGTTCACGTTCCCGAAGTCGTCGAGCTTGAGGATTATCCCACTTCCGTCCGAGCGGTAGATCTTGCCTCCGCCGCCGACATTGATGAGCCCAGACATGCCAACACCGCGCCGGGGGCGGCGCTGGGGACCGCGGACCTGGGCCCAATCGAGATTCCGACCGGTCGTCTCCAGACACTGGCGGAGCCCACAGGTGTTGATTTCGAGACCCATTGGTGTCGGTTCGCCCGGTTCGTTGCAGTTCAACAGCCTCATCTGGAGAGGATCGACGGAAGCGGCCGCCGCCAGGTCATCCAGGCTCGACTCGATGGCCCAGGTGATCTCCGGGTTTCCGTATCCCCTCATGGCCTGGCAGTAAGTGTTGTTGGTGTACACGACCTGCGAGGAGAACCTCACGTTCGGAACCCGGTAGAGCGAGGTGGCAGTCGGGAGCATGACGTTTGGATAGGTGGCTCCCCACGAGACGTAGGCACCATTGTCCTGGACGACATCGACCTCGCGAAAGGTCAGCGCTCCTGTCTCGTCGCAACCCTGGCGAATGAAGATCTCGGCCGACTGGCGGGGCGACAGGTTGGCGAACTCCTCAGCGCGGTCGTAGACGATCCTGACCGGCTTGGCCGTACGCCAGGCCAACAGGATGGCAATGTACTCATAAGCGTGGGTGTCCAGCCCACTGCCAAAGGCGCCGCCAACAGCGGGAACGACAACGCGCACATTGCGCCCCCTGAGACCAAGAGCTTCGAGAGCTCTGGTGAAGTCCCGCTGGGCCAGGAACGGGATCTGGGTCTTGGCCGTGACCGTCAGGTTGCCGTTGAGGTCGAGCTCGGCGATACAACCCGAGGTACCGAGAGATGCCTGCTGGATGCGCGGGACTGAGTAGTCGCCTTCGACGACGAAACTGGAATCGGACCGGGCTGCTGCCACATCACCAGAATCATGGTTGCACCTCAAGGGCACCAGGTTGGATGTGATGGGTCGGCCTCGGGCGTCGGTGTCATGGATGAGAACCGCCCCTTCACCCAGCGCGTCCTGAGGAGTGAACAAGCCGGGGAGGGGCTCATACTCCACCTCGATGAGATCGACCGCTTCTGCGGCGATGTCGGGGTGGATGGCGGCAACTGCGGCCACCTCATCTCGGAACTGGCGGACCTTGTCCTTCTTCAGCACGGGGTTGTCTCGCAGCATTCCGATGCGGATCTCGGGGACATCGTCGGCGGTGATGACGGCGCGAACACCGGCCAAGGCCTTGGCCCGTGACACATCTATGTGCTTTACCCGGGCGTGGGCATGCTCTGAGAACTTGATAGCACCGAACAGCATCCCCGGTTTTGAGATATCTGAGACGTACAAGGCCCGGCCACCGAGCTTGTCTGCGCTGTCAGGCCTGGGGATGCTGCGCCCGACATGGTTCTGAGAGGTCACTCGGTACTCCCCTGGTTTGACCCAGATGCGGCGGCGACGACCGAGTTGATGATCTGGACGTAGCCGGTGCAGCGACAGAGGTTCCCGGTCAATGCGTATCGGATCTCGGCTTCGGTCGGCTCAGGATTCTCGTTGAGCAGGGCGACACAGGACATGACGACACCGGGTGAACAGAACCCGCACTGGGAACCGCCCTCGTCCAAGAAGGCCTGCTGAATGGTCGAGAGCCTCCCATCGGGATCGAGGAGGCCTTCGATGGTCGTGACCGACGCCCCCTGGACCTCGCACGCCGGCATGAGACAGGAATTGACGGCGGCACCGTTGACGAGGACGGTGCAGGCACCACACTCCCCTTCGCCGCAGCCTTCTTTGGTGCCAGTCTCACCGAGCGTGACTCTCAAGAGGTCGATGAGCCTGAGGTATGGCTCCACGGAGGCCCGAACCTCGTGACCATTCAGCTCGAAGGTGACTTCGGTACTCACCAGGCATCACCGCCGGCCAGTGCGGCAAGGCATCGCTCGACGAAGACACCGATGAGATGGCGCCGGTATTCTTCGGATGCTCGGAGGTCGCTTATCGGTGAGACCTCGGCTCTGGCTTTGGTTGCCGCCGACCGTCTTGGCTCTTGACCGAGATCAGAACCGACGACCACCCCTTCGGTTCCGGTCAGTCTCAGCGGCTTCGGTGCCACTGCGCCCGCCGCCAGCCGGGCGGCAACGCAGGTGGGTCCATCCATCTCGACCAGGGCGGCGACGCTGGCGATGGCAAGATCCATCTTCACCCTCCCTTTGCGCATGAACACCGAGCGGGTACCCGGCGCCGGGGGCTCCAACAAGATGGCGGTGAGTATCTCACCGGGCCGAAGATCGGTCTGTCCGGGACCGACAATGAAGTCCTCGACCGGCAACTGGCGTGTCGAGGTGGTATCTCTGAGCTCGACCTTGGCTCCGTAGGCGACCAGGGGTGGTGCGGTATCGGCCGCCGGCGAGGCATTGCCCAGGTTGCCGCCGAGTGTCGCCACATTGCGGATCTGTGGGCTGCCCAGCACCCTGATGGCTTCGACGATGGCAGGAAACGAGGCGGCAATGGTGGGATGAGCGGCCACCTGGCGAACCGGGACGGCAGAGCCGATCCTCAGCCGGTTTCCACCTTCGATTCGGGTCAGCTCCTCGATCCGGTTCAACGAGATGAGGGCCGGCGGCCTCACCGAGCGGCTCTTGGCCATCTGCACCATGAGGTCGGTGCCTCCTGCGATCAGCTTCGCTTCGGGTGAGGTTTCGAGAAGCTGGAGGGCTTCGGGAACCGTGTTCGGCTGGTGGTATCGGCAGCTCACTAGACGATCACCCCCGCCTGGCGCAGCCCCGAGAGCTCGGCTTCGCCGAAACCGGCCTCGGTGAGAACGGAGTCGGTGTGTTCGCCGTAGGAGGGGGCAAAGGGCAGCTTCCCGCCGATCTCGGAGAGGTGATCGACATCAACCGCGGGTGGGGGGAGACGTACGACCTTGCCGTCGGGAGTTTCGGTGCTGGTCGCAACCTCTGCGACGAAGTCAAGATCGGCAACATCTTCGATGGCGCTGATGGGCGAATGTGGAATGGATGCAGCATCGAGGGCGGCCGAGACGCGATCGCGGCTGTGCCGTGAGGTGATCTCGGCGATCAGGTCGTGCAGTTCGTCCTGGTCGGCCCGGCGGCTTTCGTTGGTTGCGAACCGGTCCTGGTCGAGCCCGGCGAACATCGGTTGGGAGACAAAACGTATCCACTGGGCGTCGCTGCCCACGGCGACATAGATGAACCCGTCGGAAGTCGGGTAGGCGTTGACGGGGATGAACTGGCGGTGCTTGTTGCCGTTGCGCCTCAGTTCCTCCGGCTCGCTGCCCATATCCAGCAGTGGGGTGAAGGTATGGAGCCAGGAGGCCGCCACCCGAGCCATCGAGATGTCGATCATCTTGCCACCACCGCTTCCTTGTCGTTCGAGCATGGCCAGCAGCACCTGGGCGAAGGCCTCGTCGCCCGCTTTGAGGTCGGTCAGTGGCGGCCCACACTGGGTCGGTGGCCTGTCACGGTCTCCTGTCAGGTCCATATAGCCGCACAAGGCTTGGATGACTGGGTCATAGCCAGGGACCTCAGGATGGGCCGTTCCCATGGCCGAGATCGAACACCAGATGAGCTCCGGCCTCAATGAGGACAGGGTCGGATAGTCGACTCCGAGAGGCTGGTGACGTATGGGGATGGTGTTGGTGCAGAAGACGTCGGCCTCCAGTTCGGTGATCAACCTGTGTAGGACCTCCTGTCCTGCGGGATCCTTCAGATTGAGGGCGATGGCCTCCTTGCCGACGTTGGGGGCGACGAAGTAGCTGTGGCGGTCCTCGCCAGCCACGGGACGGCCGATGTAGCGGTTCGGGTCGCCTTTGGAGATCTGGCCGGGCCGCGGTGTCGCCTCGACCTTGATCACCCTCCAGCCGAGATGAGCGAAGCGCAAGGTTCCATAGGTCATGCTCAGTGCCTGTTCGAGACTGATGACCACAGGCACCCGTTCTTTGGTCATCGCTCTGCCCTCTTGGTGCTGACGCACCGGGCCGGGCGGCCCCGCTCCCATTGGTCGCTCACTGTTCTGCCCTCTTGGTGCTGACGCACCGGGCCGGGCGGCCCCGCTCCCATTGGTCGCTCATGTTCAGAACCGGATGGGCTCGCGGTACGAGCCGTAGACGTCTTTGAGGGCGCTACAGACTTCGCCGACGGTGGCGTAGGCCTCGACCGCATCGATGGCGGCCGGCATCACATTGGTGGCGGCCTTGGCCGCCTCACGAAGG
>JAAETV010000412.1 GCA_024227975.1 Actinomycetes bacterium | reverse complement strand
CGTCCCCTGTCGGAGCTCCGCTCTACCCCAACACAGCCAGAACGGGCTCGCCATGGCCTCCTCAACCAGTCGGCGGCTCGAGCCGTTGCCGCCGCCACCTCGGCCCTGCTGATTGCCACCCTCGTCATCAATCGGTCAGGGCAGGCCTTCGACACCGAGGGCACAGCGGCGGCGGCGAGCATCTCTGCCGGAACGATCGCCATCTTCGACGACGACCAGGGCCAGAGCCTGTTCGACCTCTCGGCCATGGTCCCCGGACACTCTGAGGTTCGATGCCTGGAGATCGTCTACGAGGGCACCATCGTCCCTGTCGAGTTGTCGCTGAAGACCAACGCCCCTGGCGAGCTGGCGTCCTATCTCGACGTCATCATCGACGAGGGGTCGGGCGGATCGTTCGAGACCTGCGCCGGGTTCGTCCCCTCCGGCTCACTGTTCAACGGCACCCTCCGCCAACTCAGCGATCAGGGCCGCCTGGAGCTAGATCGCCTCTTCAACAGTGGAGCCAGGAACACATTTCGGGTGCGTTTCGATCTCCAGGACGACGCCAGGGCCCTGGGTCAATCAACCGCCGTGGAGTTCATATGGGAGGCAACACCGTCATGACCGAAAGCACCGTGTCAGCTCCGGACTCATCCCAGCGACTGAAGGTCAACGGCCTCATCTTGATCCTGGCGTTGCTGGCGGTGGCCGTGCCAGCCGGACTGGTAGCTATGGCAGGCCGCTCCTCCGCCTCCTTCTCTGATGCCGAAGTTCTGGATGACAACTTCCTCGGAGCGGCCACCGTCGACATCGAAATCGGCCAACAGGCGACCGGCTTCGTTGCTGAGAACATGGTTCCTGGTGACTCCGTCACCGGCCAGGTCGAGGTGATGAATGTCGGCTCCCTCCCTATCGTGCTCGGTATCGAGGCCGGACGGAGCGAAGGAGCACTCGGTGATTGGCTCCTGTTCGACCTGGGGGTGAGTAGCGCGGCCTGCGTAGCCGAGGACACCCAACAAGACCCAGTCCTGAGTGGGCTGGCCTTGGCCACCACCAACACCAACCTGATTGATCCCCTGGTCAACGTCGTACCCGAACTACAACTCGCACCAGGCCAGACCGTCAACGTGTGTCTGCGCGCCACCCTTCCCCTGTCGACTCCGAATGCGGCCCAGGGCACCCGAGCCGACATCGAGCTCGTCATCAACGCACTGCATGACATCGAAGAGGGCTGAGTCCCTCAGCTCGACCCGACGCCCGCACCCGGCTAGCTCAGACCGAACAGGGGGAGGCTGGCCTCATGGCCTTCGACCTCGATCGAGACGTCTGAACGGGTCTCCTCCCAGCGGTCACGCGTCAGGAGAAAGCGGAGCTGCTCGTCTCGTTGGCCTCGCCGAACGGCATAGCCGATTCCGTTCGGCTCGTAGCCGGTGGCCATTGACACTCGCTGGGAGGCGATGTTGTCAGTGAAAGCGGAGCTGATGACGGCCAGAGCACCGAGGTACTCAAAGGCGAAGTGCACCATGGCCGCCCTCATCTCCCTGCCGATCCCCTGACCATGGGCTGACTGGCCAAGCCAGGAACCGGTCTCGGCGGTGCGAAGCTCGACGAAGTTGGAGGCGCTGAGGCTCTGAGCCCCGACGAGGCGACCTTCATAGACAACGGCCAACGTCAGATCCCAGTCCTCCGGGGTGAAACCAGCCCGACAACGCCACCAGTATTGAAGCGCCCCCTGCTCGAGCTCGGGTGAGGGTGAATCGGTCCAGCCGACGGTGAAGGGCATCATCATCGGATCGTGGACGCCCGCCTTTGCCACCTCAACCAGCTCGACGAGATCCTCGTCAGTCGGGACTCGCAGCAAGAGGCGCGGGGTGGTGATGCGCAGCCGGAACAGGGGCCAGTGATCAGCGATGTCCATCCCGACATTGTGACGGCGGTTGAGGCTCTAGCCAAAGGTGGGATCAATAGGGGCGTCGGCTATGACCTTGGACGCGGCCAAGGCTTCGATATCGGAACGGGATAGGCCGAGCTCACTCAACAATTCGTCGTTGTGTTCCCCGAACCAGGGGGAGCGGCGCATCTGATGGGCCCCGACACCATGAACGGTCCAGGTTGGTCCACTCTGGCGGTAGGGACGCATCTTGGAGTTCGACACGATCTGGTAGAACCCTCGGGCCGTCAACTGGGGATCGTCGTGGATGGCCAGGGTGTCGATCACCTCGGCCGCCGGGATCCCGGCCCGCTGGAGTTGCTCGGCCACCTCGTCACCCGACCGCGTTGTCGTCCACTGGGTGATCACTTCGTCGAGCTCATCATGACGGTTGTCTCGCTCCTGACGGCCCAGCTCAGCCAGATCGGGACGGCCGATCAGGGCGGCCAGCGTGGCCCACTCCTGGCCTGAGCGGACTGACACCACGACCCAGGTGTCGTCCCCGGCGGCCGGGTAGCAGCCCTGGGGAACGAAGCGGGGATCACGATTCCCGTAGTGGGTCGGCGTCTCGCCTCGGAGGGAGGCGGCCACGAAAGCGGGACCGGCCAGGGTCGACGCCGTCTCCCGCTGAGCCAGGTCGACATGACACCCGACACCGGTGCGATCCCGAGCCAGGAGGGCAAGGGCGACAGCGGCCGCGGCGTTGGTCCCGCCGACGGGGTCGCAATATGAGATGCCCGTCTTGTAGGGAACTCCGTCGTCGCCGTAGCCGGTGAGTGAGACGAGGCCCGACATCATCTCGATTATGGGACCGAAGCCGACATGGGCCGCCAACGATCCCGTCTTGCCGAACCCGGCCATAGAGACCAACACGATCTGTTCATTGGCCGCCTTCAACACCTCATAGCCGAGCCCGAGCTTGTCCAGCACCTCGGCCCGGTAGTTCTCGATGACGACATCGGCCTCAGCCACCAGCCGCAAGAACACCTGGCGCCCCGCGTCCTCGGCCAGATCGAGGGTGAGCGACTTCTTGGAGTGGTTGTACTCGTTGAAGTAGTAGGCGCTGTTCCAGTAATCGGGGGTCGCTTCATCTTGGGGGACCAGGGTGCGGATGTTGTCCCATGCACTCGGTGATTCGATCTTGATCACCTCCGCCCCCGACTCAACCAACAGCTTGGTGGCATAGGGTCCAGCCCACATCATCGTCAGGTCCAGCACCCTCAACCCCATCAGTGGCCCTCCACCCTCAGAGCCGGAGGCCGATTCAGGGCCGGAGGCCGATTCAGAGCCGAAAGCAGACCCTGTCCCGGGCCACAGGGTCGCCTCCCCCAGGGGGATGGGGTCATCGAGGTGCTGGGGTGGGGTCCAGGTGAGACCGGGGAACGGCCGGCCAGGCATCGTGGCGATCCCCAACGGAGTCACGACCTGATCGAAGAAGTCCCGCTGGGCGAAGGACTCGTCGTCGAGCAGCTCCCGGGGGGTGAGGACCGCGCCGAAGGGGACACGGTGGATGGGACTGAGGGCCGTCAGCTCTTCCTTGGTCCGGTCCGACATGAACGACATGACGTGAGCCAGCAGCTCGTCGTCGTGCTCGGCTCTCGAGATCGGATCGTTGAACCGTGGATCGCTGACCACGGGCTCACCGAGCAAGGAGAAGAACGCCTTGGTTTGGCGATCCAGACAGCACACTCCAGCAAACCCGTCCGCACAGTGGTAGACACCCCAGATCGAACGCACCGAATTGCCAGACCGGGGCACTGGCTCACCCAACTCGTACTCGCTCATGGCGCCATAGAGCTCGGGCATGGAGGCAGCCACCTCCTGCATCGAGAGATCGATCCAGCCACCTCGACCGGTGCGGAACCGACCAGTGAGGGAGACGGTGGTTGCAGCCCATGCATGGAGTCCACCGAGGAAGAAGGCCTGCTCGCCCCCGGTGACCAGTGGTGCTCGGCTCGGTTCGCCAGTCAGAGCCATGAGCCCACCGACGGCGAACTGGACGGCGTTCGTTGCCTGCCAGCCGGAGCGAGGCCCCGTCTGACCCAAGGGGGAGATGGAGGTGATGATCTGGCCCGGTTGGCGCCCGAGTACCGCTTCCGGATCGATCCCGACTGAGGCCAAGAACCCCGGGCCCTGGTCTTCGATGACGACATCGGCCTTGGCCACCAATGAGGCCAGCAGAGCCAAGCCGTCATCCCCGTCGACGATCACTCTCCTGGCCCCTGCCACCAGGAACACCCGCTGGTCGTCGGTCATCGGAGCCTCCGACCAAGCAGCACCAGACGTCGAGTCGGTGGGGACCTCGACCCGGATGGTGTCTGCTCCGAAGCCCCTCAGGAGTCGGGCGCAGAAAGCGGCTGGTATGCCGCCGGCGATCTCCACCACTCGCAGGCCGGCCAGAGGTCCCGGTCTGGTCATCGTCCGAACCTAGCGCGGGCACCCACCCGGACTCGAAGCGAGGCCTCGAGTTGACCCGTGCACTCAGCGGGTCGGGGCGCTGCGGGGCCCCAATCGTCGACCCCAGTCGTCTCGATCAAGCCTGTTGCACCGAATTGGCCCCTCCGGTACGTTCAGTCACCGACAAACCGAAGCTGGCGGTACTGAGGTCCTTCCTATGGAGTTGAGCGGGAAACATGTGGTCGTCACTGGTGCCTCACAAGGGATCGGTGAACAGATGGCGGCAGAATTCGCTTCAAAGGGAGCGGTCGTCCTCGTCGTAGCCCGCTCGACTGACAAGCTGGCTGTCGTTGCTGAACACATCAGGGGTCACAGCCTCTCGGCCGACCTCTCCTCCGCTGATGGGGTCGATGGCCTCGTCGAGCGGTGCATCGAGGCTCTGGGTCACATCGACATCTGGGTGAACAATGCCGGAGTCGAAACCGACGATGCTTTCATCAACATGGATCGTGACGACATCCGCCGCCTGGCTCGAGTGAACTTCGAGGCCCCACTCATGCTGACCCGTGATGTAGTCCCACACCTGATGAGTCGGGGTGGTGGCCATGTGG
>JAAETV010000411.1 GCA_024227975.1 Actinomycetes bacterium | reverse complement strand
CGGCACTCCTCGCTCGCTGCATAATCTCGCGCCGACCAGGCTGACCGTGTCCGGCCAGCGTACTGGTGGACCACACCCGGGCCAGATCGCCGGTTTGTCAGTGAGCCAAGTCGTTGCCCGGAATGGTGTTGCGGGGCGATCGACCGTTTGGGGATCGCCGTCGATAGGTTGACGACGTGGCCGGGCCGCCAACATCGGAGATCGGGCGCGACGTCGATCGACTGGTCATTGCAGTGCATCGAGCTGTGATGACCCACCATCGACCACAACTCCAAGACATGGTCGAGATGATCGGCGTCACGTCACCTGGGCACTTCTACGACCTCGCGGAGTTCCTCGCGGTCGGCGCCTGCACAGTCGAGATCGCCAAGCGCAGATTCCGCTACGAACCGGACAACGCCGCCGAAGCTCTGATCAGCGAGCTCCATGATCGCCGGCTCGTTGATGACAACCTTCACCCATCCGAACCGCTGGTCCAAGTCATCGCCAACATCCTGCTGTGGCGAGCCGAAGCCGCAGCGAACCTTTGGAGGACCGACCTGACCACAGCTCTATGCGGAGCCGCCGAAGCGCTTCCACATGCGTCGGGCCCCGTGGCCGAAGCGTTCCGCTCGTTGCCGGAACCGACCCCAGCGGCACATCGTCTCCATCACCTCCTCACCGGCCTGCGATATGCACGGCTGGACGCTCACGTCGCAGCCTGGGAGGAGGCCGGACTCTCAGTCACAGAAATCGTTGCTCTCAGCGCGGCCGTGACATCAGCGCCCGTGTCGCCAACACCTGAGAGCCTTGTAGCCAGAGGTTGGCTGACAGCCCAAGGATCAGCAACGGCCGAAGGACGCGCCGCGCGATCAACGATCGAGACGCAGACCAACTCGCGCTGCGACGCGTTGTTCGACGCGATCACAGACCGGCAGCAGTGGTTGGCCGCAATGGGTTCTCTGGCACCGCAAGACGAGTGAACCGCCTCTGTTGCACCGTAGGCTGGGACGCGGCCGATAATCCCCGACATCGACGTGGCCGGACCGTCCGAGGACGGCACGACTTGCGTGCAACACAATGTCGGGCCGAGCTGGGCGAACGCAGCCGGTCAGCATACCCGAGCACTGGGACCCTCGCAGTTCGCGCCTCCCTGCCGGTACTCGGACGGGTTGACCTTCGCTAGACATCTAGCCGCCAAGAATCGCCCAAGCAACCATGGCGATGAGCCCGATCACGATCATCGACACGAGCAAGGGCAGCACCAACAGCAGGCCCCGATCACCCTTGCGTACGCCGAGGAACAAGAAGACGGGAGCGCCGAACATCGCCCCGCTCGTGAACGGCACAAAGAGCAACACCGCGCAAACGACTGCGACACGTCCTTCAACAGTGGTCGGCAGAACCGAGCGACCCCGCAACGTCCAGCGGGGAGTCTCATCCGGCCGAGATGGCAGGGACAAGACCATCCAACCGCCACTGATCAGGGCCACGAGCCCAATGACCAACGAGGCCAAGCCGATGGGGAAGAGGACAGAGAGCGTCGCAACCCCGAACCGAACATCGGCCGAGACCCCGGGCGAGCCGTCTGCGTTCATGATCACCAGAGCCCACTCCCCACTCTGAATCGTCCAGTCGAGGGTCTGTTCACCGCTGCCACTCACCGACGCCACCCAGAAACCCTCGGTCCTCGGAGCACCAGGATCGGTTGCGCCCTCGTTTCTGGTGTACACGACCTCCACGATGTCGTCCTGCGTGGAGTCCCACTCGGTGATCTCATCATGGACGACGCCGTCGAGGTAGCCGGCAACCGTATCAGCGGGAGCGATGCCCATGAAGAGCGTGCCGGACCCCGCGGCAACACCCTCAACCCGGACATCATCGGGCGTCGAGATGAACTCGGGCATGGTGTTCCAACGCAGCAACTCAACGTCGTCGGTGACCACCGCACGAGACGACACCTCGATTGTCAACGAATCGGTCAAGTTGTGCTCGCGAAAAACGGGAGAATGGGCCAACGACGCGAGACCGAGGTTGTAGACGAGGACCAGCCCCACCAACACCAGCCCGATCCCGACCACCTTGGTTCTACGCATCACCGCAGCCAACTCTTCCACCACGTCACACCCGGGAAGTCGGATGCCTCTACCTTCTTCATCCCACGCCCACATCGCCGCTACCAGGGCCGAACGACCAGATCTTCTTCGAAAGTCCGTGCCCAGGCCACCTGGCTGCCCTGGCCTCGGCTTGCGGCAAACTGGCCGCGCGATACCTCACCACGCGAGCGAGCATGGAAATGTTCACGTCACCAGGGCGAACGTCCGAGGCCGTCGTTGTAGTGCACTCCGGGTGCTCGGCATCGCCGGTTGCTCAGCGGAGTGATCCGTCGTTTCCGGTCGGTGATACCAGTGAGTGCTCGGCCGTCGCGGTCGACCTGCCCCGGACGTGGCTAGGTTCTGGTGTTCAGGTCGTTTGAGCTGAGGTGTCCGGAACAGACTGACGAGATGGGTTCGGTCTCGGGTCCGGTCCAAATCGGTCTGGCGGCCGATGCGTCGGATCGGCCTGTTCGCTATCGTCATCTTGTGGGCTCGTCCATCGGCTCGGAAGCGACGTGGAATTCGAGGATCGGGAGGGTTTGGAGGCTGATTGGCGGCTACGCGGTGCCGCTGTTGTTCGTCGGGCTGATCGTTGCCACCTACATCGAGCCGTCGATTGCAGGCGATCAAGACAATCCTGCGATTCGGCCGATCGACGTCTGGTGGTTGCTGGCCGGGCTGGCAGGTGCGAACGCCCTTGCCATCCGGAGGACCTATCCTCTCGTCGCGTTTGGCGTAGTAACCATTGCCATCACCGTCATAGCCGTGGGTCCTTACCCGTTGCCCCCAAGCGCGTGGATGATCTACGTTGCGGCGTTCTCCCTGGGTCGCTCGGGGAAGGGGCGCGAGGCACCGATAGCACTGTTGTGGTTCACGGGGTCGGTTGCTTTGTCTTGGTTCAGCGATCAGGGTCTGACCGGGGTCGACGTCGCCTTCGTCTATGCGTTCGGCGTGATGGCCTGGATGGCTGGTCGCGAGCTCCGGCGCTGGCACGAGCGGGTAGGGGTCGAGATCGCCGCCGCCGACCGTCGGGTCGAGTTGGAGAGGCAGGGCGTTGAGTTGGCGCTGACCCAGGAGCGGCTCCACATCGCCCGGGAGATCCACGATGTCGTCGCCCATTCGCTGGGCGTGATATCGGTGCAGGCCGGGGTGGCTGGCGCTGCGTTCGAGCGACGTCCGGATGAGGCGAAGCGGGCTGTGCAGAACATCGCCACCACAAGCCGATCCAGCTTGAGCGAGATCCGACGGATCCTGGGCACACTCCGAGACGGATCCGATCAGGAGTGCGGATACGTACCGCGACCGACCTTGACCGATCTCCCGAGGCTGATTGCGGGCGTCGAGGCCAACGGCGTGGCCGTCGAGGCGAACATCGATCTAGCTGACAATGTGCCAGCCGGCATCGAGGCATCGGCGTACCGGATAGTGCAACAGGCCCTGACGAATGTGCTCGAGCACGCTGCAGCATCGAAGGTCCGGCTTCGTGTGTGCTGTCGGGACGACGACGTGGAGATCGAGGTCCACGACGATGGACGGGGGGAGACCAACCGGTCGACGGGCGGGGGCTACGGACTGGTCGGCATGAGGGAGCGTGTCGCCACCTATGGCGGGCGGCTCTCGGCCGGGCCGCACGCACTGGGCGGGTTCCGGGTCCGCGCCACCATTCCCTACCAGCAGGGCGAAGCGATCGAGCGCGAGCTTTGGTGATCCGGGTCGCAGTTGTCGATGATCAAGAACTGGTCCGCCACGGCTTCGCGGTGATGCTGTCGCTAGCGGACGATATGGAAGTCGTCGGCCAAGCCGCCGACGGCGCTCAGGCCGTCGCCCTGGTCAAGCGGGAGCGACCAGACGTGGTGCTGATGGACATCCAT
This sequence comes from Actinomycetes bacterium, assembly GCA_024227975.1. The sequence continues at coordinate 2,292 of JAAETV010000411.1, read as the reverse complement.
ATGCCTGAGGTCGACGGTTTGGAGGCAACGAGGCGGATACTCCAAGACCCCGCGACGAAACAGTGCCGGGTGTTGATCCTCACCACCTTCGATCTCGACGCCTACGTGTACGATGCCCTGCAGTCCGGGGCATCCGGATTCCTGTTGAAGGACACTTCGCCGGACGATCTACTGGCTGCAGTACGGGTTGTGGCCCAGGGCGACGCGCTCTTGGCCCCCAAGATCACCCGGCGTCTGATCACTGAGTTCGTGAAGCAGCGGCCGGCTGACCGGGAGCGGGCTGACCATGTCGCGACGCTGACCGAGCGGGAGTGCGAGGTCTTCGAAGCCGTGGCCCGGGGGGCCGCCAACGCCGACATCGCCGAGCAGCTCCACATGAGCTACGGGACGGTCAAGACTCACGTCAGTCACCTGCTGACGAAGCTCGGCTGTAGCGATCGGGCCCAATTGGTAATGGTGGCCTATGAGAGCGGCTTCGTCAGCCCTGGCCAGGGCGGCGCCTGACCTTCCGCCGCTCGAAGGCGGGGATGTCATCGGACCCGATCGCTCTCGGGGCCTAGATCGGATCGGTCTCGAGAACTAGGGCCTCGGGTGGGGCTTGGTTCGGCCCCCGGCCCGATGGCCGATCGCTCCTCCTGATTCATCGTGGCAACAGACGTGATCGCGTCTTGTTGAGATGACCGGAGGAGAACGCAATGACCACATTTAGAGCGACCCAGTTTGGGCGAGTCCTGGCACCGATCTTTTCGTCTGAGACCTGGTCGGCAACCGGATTTCTGCTGGCGACGCTGCTCGTCGGGGTCTGGTGGCTGGTTATCACCGTGGTCCTAGTGGCGGTCGGCTTTGCCACCCTGGTCCTGGCGATCGGGGTCCCGATCCTGGCGGCCGTGGCCGCGGTACTGCGTACGGCAGCCCGGTCCGAGCGGGGTCGACTACGCGCCGTCGGCATCGACGTGGCCGGCCAGGATCCCGAACGACGAGGCAACGCCACCGGATGGGAGCGCCTGATCGGCGAGTCCAAGGATCCGACCAACTACCGGAGGCTGACATTCTTCTTGCTGATGGTTCCGGTCGGATCGGCCTGGCTCAGCCTGACCATCGTCGCCTGGGTGGTACCGCTCGCGCTGCTGTCGACACCAGCCATGCTGGCCCTTGGCTACGAGCCAACGGCCAGCTCCGAGGCCGGTGAGTGGGAGATCCGCACCGACTCCATGACCCAGGCCGGGATCATCGCCACCGTCGGCATGATCTTGTTGCCGTTGGCCCCCCGGATCGTGCGGAGGATGGTCGGCTTGCACGGCCGGCTGGCCAACGCCCTGCTGGGAGTTGACGGCACGTCGCGAAATGCCGCCCCTCTCATCGACCACGGGACCTACCCCGAACTCGATCACCAACGAGCATGACGATGACCGTTTCACGAACCAACACCCTGTTCGGGTGGATCGACCGACGATTCCGTCCTCTGGCCCTTGTCCTCGGGGTCGCCGCCATCGCTGTCGCAGTGGCCGGAACCCAGATGGCCGACACCGACGAGCCAAGCTTCGATCCCGAGGGAGAGATCTACGAGACCGACGCCCGGGCCGCAGAGGTGTTCGAGTCGACATCGAGCATACGATCTGCCTCGTTCATCGTGGATCGGGCCGATGGTGCCGACGTGTTGACCAGGGATGGCCTTCTGCCGCTCGTCACCAGGTCGAGCCAGGCCCGCACCGACGGCGTCAATACCGCCCACTTCGTCGCTGTCTTCGACCGCGACCTCGAACTGGAGATCGACGGCATCATCTCGATCGCTGACGCAGTCGACGCCGAACTCGCCGGTGGACTGGAATCGGCCACGGATACCGAGGTGAAACTTGCCCTGGCCGAGGTGCTAGCCGACGACGCCCCGACCGGACTACTCCGGTTCACGCTTGCCCAGTCGGCAACCGCCGAACAGGGGCAGATCGACGGTCAGCGCACAACGGTCTGGCAGGCCTCGGCGTATAAGGCTGAGGTCCGCTTCGACATCGACACGTTCGTCGGAGACGACGACGATGCTCGCCAGCGGGAGAGCGAGCTCTGGCTCCGCAAGCTCCAGGCCTCGCTTCGCAGCGACGAGGGCGAAACCAGGGTTATCGGGGTCGGGATCGATTCGCTGCTGACCAGCGATGAGCAGGGCAGCGCCGGGGGCCCGTTCATCTTCCTGGCCGTTGGGTTCATCGTGCTGCTCGTCGGAGCACTGCTGCGGTCGTACTGGGCCGCGGTCGTGGTGACCTCCGCTCTCGGCTTGACCCTGCTGGCCTTCAACGGCCT
>JAAETV010000410.1 GCA_024227975.1 Actinomycetes bacterium | reverse complement strand
CGATCGAGGATGGCGTAGCTGTCGGTGATCGTCTTCATCGAACCTCGGTGGACCAGGGTCGCCGCCCTCTCCACCCGAACGAGATCCTGGATCACCACGGCATCTACCGATGACCCAGCATCGCTGGGCAACATCGCATCGGGGGCAACAGTGACCCCGGCGATCACATCGATCTGTCCGTCGTGGCGCTCCTCGTAGCGCCCACATGTGGGCCCCGCCGGTGTGATCCCGGCTCGCTCCAGCGCTCCGAAGATGGCCGGGTACAGCCGGCCGAAGATGGGGCCGAATTCGACGCCGAACCCCTCGGCGGCTTCTCGGGCCACGGCCAGCCGGATCGGGTCCAACTCCTTGACGACGACGGCAGCTTCGATTTCAGTCATATCCAAATCTCCTGTCAGCAGGTTGATACGTGCAGCCACACGGGACAGTCGTTGTTGCTCGGCTTCGGCTTTGCGTTCGGCCTCGGCCTGTCGCAGACGCAACATGCCGATCAGCTCGTCCTTGCTCACCCCCGTCTCGATCATCCGCGTGATCTCGGCCAAGGTGAAGCCGAGATCCTTCAACACGAGGATCCGATTGAGGGCCGGCAATTGTGAAGCGGCATAGGAGCGGTAGCCAGTCACCCGATCGACCGAGGCCGGCCGGAACAGACCTACGTCGTCATAGTGACGAAGGGTCCTCACCGACACCTTGGCAATCTGTGCGAACTGACCGATCCCTAACATGGCCCCTCCATCGATGACGGCTTCCGTCGCGTCAGAGTCAAGCCCTTGTTGTCCAAACTTCCCCGCCCGCTAGCCGCTGGCGGCGGCAACCCGGGCTTTGACGGTCGGAATCACTTCGCCGACGAGACGGTCGAACTGACCGCTCTGATCCCATGAAGTGGCCCTCAGGGTCACCCGGGTGGCGCCGGCTTCGAGCCATTCCATGATCCGATCGGCGCACTGATCGACGGTGCCGGCCGCCGTCCACGATTCGGTCATCATCTCGTTGAAAGCCGGCCCGTAGTAGGCCCCCAGGAACCGGAACGAGGTCTCCAGGCACTCGGCTTGGTCGTCCCCGATGTGAACATTGGCGTAGGCCGTCACTGGGAAGTTGGCCGAGTCCTTGCCCTGTTCCTGGAGATGGGCTTCGAGCTTGGGCCAGAGCCGATTGATGATCCCGCTACCGGCCGTCCCCACCATCCACCCGTCGGACAGGGTCGCCACCCTCTTCATCGCCCGGTCGGCATACTTGGAGCGGAAGGGGTTGGCGGCGATATGGATCGGGCACGGATCCTGGGTCGGGGTAGGCAGGATCTGCAACCCCTCGTAGTGATGGAAAGGGCCGTCCCAATCGATCGGCTCACCCTTCCACAGCTCCCGCACCAACCGGATCGACTCCTCCATGCGGGCCGGGCGATCAATATCGCGTATACCTCCGTAGTGGCCTCCCTCCAACCTGGAGGCACCACCGTCGGGCACGATCCCGGTGCAGACGTTCAACAGTGACCGTCCCCCCGACAACTCATCCAGGGTGGCCCACTGGAGGGCGAACAAGGCAGGGTCCCGCAAGGGGAAGCTGGCCATACAACCGACCCCGAGCAGGAGCGCACTGGTCGAGCCGGCCAACGCGCTGAGCAAGCTGATGGCCTCGGCCCTCGGCTTGGCGGTGATGCTGTCACCGACCCAGACCGAGTCGAACAGGCCGCTCGCTTCGGCCCGAGCCCCATAGTCCAGCAACTCCGGGATCGTCCCCAAGCCAAACATCGCACCCCGCTGGGGGATAGTGAATCCAAACATCGGCTCCATGGTTCGCACCGGATCATCTCCTCACTCAGCCCCACTGGTGGCTCTGTGCTCTCTGGCTATCGCCCTCTCCCCCTCGGGTCAAGCGGACGGCCTCGATTCCACATGGTCGGAGGGGCCGTCACCCCCTGATCGAGCGGTGGCCAATGCCATCTCGATTACGACCACTGGCGGTCCTCGAATAGCGTCATGGTCGGGACGAACAAGGGGAACCACCGATGCCAGCACTCGACGGCCTACGCATTCTCGACATGACCCAGTATGAAGCTGGCCCATCGGCCACCCAGGCCCTGGCCTGGTTTGGGGCCGACGTTGTCAAGGTCGAACCGCCAGGAACCGGCGACCCGGCCCGGGGCATGGACAATGTGCCTCGTGACTACTTCATGTACTGGAACTGCAACAAGCGCAGCATCGTGATCGACCTGACTACGGCCGAAGGTCGTGACCTCATCCTCCAACTCGCCCCCCATTTCGACGTATTCGTCGAGAACTACGGGCCGGGCGTGGTGACCAAACTCGACATCGACTACGACGTCATCAAGGAAGCCAACCCGTCAATCATCTATGCCTCGGTCAAGGGCTTCGGCCTGTCTGGCCCCTACGCCAACCGCAAGTGCTTCGACGGGGTAGCCCAGGCGACGGCGGGCGCCCTGTCGACCACCGGCCATGCCGACGGTGAACCCCTCCTCCCCGGCCCGACGACGGGTGACTCCGGCACCGGAGTGCAGCTGGCCCTGGCCATCGTGGCCGCCTATGTCCAGAAGCTCCGTACCGGGGAGGGGCAACGCATCGAGATCTCGATGCAGGAGGCCATGACCTATTTCATGCGGACCCGGGTGGCCATGTCTCCTGGTTGGGGGGAGCAACCAGCGCCCCGCAACGGAAACGGGGCCTTCGCCACCGCCAACCTCTACCCGACAACCGGGGGTGGTCCCAACGACTATGTGATGATCATGGCCATCACACCCAAGATGTTCACCGATCTCTGTAGTGCCATGGGTCGTGGGGACTTGGTTGACGATCCACGTTTTGCCAAGAACCGGAGTCGGGTCGAGAACGCAGCCGAGCTGAAGGCCGAAATCAAGGCCTGGACGACCCAGTTCTCCAAGTACGAGATCGCGGAGAAGCTGGAGGCGGCCGGGGTTCCCGGCGGACCGGTACTCGACACCACCGAGTTGTTGTCCGATCCCCATCTGGTGGAGCGAGACTTCGTCAAGACGGTCGCCCATCCCGAGCTTGGGGAGGTCCCCATGTTGGGGTGGGCTCCTCGCCTGTCGGCCAGTGAGGTCCAGCTCCAGGCCGCCCCCGCCCTCGGAGCCAATACCGAAGAGGTACTGACCGCCGATCTCGGACTAGACGCCGCCACCATCGCCGATCTCGCGGCCCGCTCCGTCATCTAGATTCTTGGGGCCTGTAACTCATGATTTGTGACAGGTCTTGCCGGCCCGAGGATCTCGGGGTGCCCGGAGGGTGCACCTGGAGACCCGCCCCAGTCGGTGACCCAAGTACCGGGGTCGGAGCCAGCCCAGTACAGTAGCTCCGTTGTTCGGTAAGTCCGGTCACGGAGCAAGGATCAGAGATGGCGAAGAAGGCACTGACGCTCGACACCCCGTTCCGCAAGGGGGAGCAGGTCCAGACGACGCTCGATCTCGATGACATCCCCGAAGGCACAACGGGCAACGTCAAGCTGGCCAACGGCCTCGGCAACTGGCGCCGCTATTGGATCATGTTCACCGACGGCCAGGTGCGAGGCCAGATCTCCCACGATCAACTGGTACGACCGAGCCAGCTCGTTGCCTGGCAGGCCCGCAAGAAGGAGCAAGCCCAAGACGCTCAGAGCGATGGCGATACCGCAGCCGAAGCATCGGCCGAAGTGGCCGCCGGCGGCAGCGATCTGGCCAGCAGGATTCCGGCCGCCATCCTCGAACGCAGCCGCGCCGCCAAGGCTCGGCTCCTCGACTAGCGCCTAGAAGCGAGGCAACTCTGCGGTTTGGGGAGGCCCGCACCCCGGGCGGAGTGCCTGGCTCGCTCAGCTGAGATAGGACAGAGCCATCGCGGCGTGGGCTGCCGCACCGATGGCCATGGCGTCTTCGTCGATGATCATCCGGTTCGAATGGCAAGCAGCGGCATTGGCCGGGGCCACTGCTGGCGGGCAGACCCCGAGGAAGACCAAGCACCCCGGCACTTCCTGGAGTACATAGCTCCAATCCTCGGCTCCCATGATGGGGGCCGGCATGTCGATGACCTGATCGTCCCCGACCAAATCAATGAGGACGTCCCGGGCCAAGTCGACCACCCCTGGATCATTGACGGTCACGGGGTAGCCGATCCGGATATCGACGTCGGCCTCACAGCCATGGGCGGCGGCCACATGGTGAGCCACCCGGTGGAGGCTGTCGTGTACCTGGCTGCGGGTTCCCTCGGAAACCGTCCTCAGGGTTGCCTTCAACATCGCCGTCTCGGGGATGACATTGCTGGTGGTGCCGGCAACGATCTGGGCCACCGTCAACACGGCCGGGTTGAAGGCGTCGATCGAGCGGGTGATCATGGCTTGCAGAGCCAAGACGAGCTCGGCTGCCACCGGGATCGGATCGACCGCCATATGGGGCGACGAGGCATGGCCCCCCTTACCGGTGATCGTCATCGTGAACTCGTCGGCCGAGGCCATGAACGGACCGGGGCGGGTGGCAAAGCTACCGCTGGGGATGTTGGGGCTGATGTGGAGGGCGAAGGCAGTGTCGACGACAGGCCCGGTCAGTACCCCTTCCTCGATGCAATGCTCGGCCCCATGGAAGCCTTCCTCTCCCGGCTGGAACAAGAACTTCACCGTGCCACGCAGATCACTGCGACGCTGGTGGAGGAGGCGGACCGCCCCGTAGAGCATGGCGACATGGGCGTCGTGGCCGCAGGCATGCATGGCCCCTGGGTCGGTGCTGGCGAAGTCGAGGCCGGTGTCCTCGCTCATGGGGAGGGCATCCATGTCGGCCCTCAACAGCAGGGTGGGCCCGTCGGCATCACCAGTCATGGTGGCCACCACCGATGACAGCGAGGTACCAGTCGTGATATCCAGATCGAGATCAGCCAGCGTGTCGAGTATGTGGGCCTGGGTCTGGGGCAGCTCGAGACCAAGCTCCGGCTCGGCGTGAATCTTGCGGCGAAGAGCGACGACATCGGCCAGGATGTCGCGGCCATCACTCAGCAGGGAGGCGGCGTCGATGGCTGGTCTCGCCACTGGATCCTTGCCATTGGCCACATCAGGCTGGTCGGTCACATTCGCCCCCTCGGTATCGTGCCCAGAGCCTAGGTGGCGATGGAAGGGGAGGCGAGCCGTCACAATGGGTCGGACCGGGTACTGTGACCGCATGTCGCTCCTCGGCCCCGGTCGCCGATCATCTTGGCTGGGCGCCGGCCTGATCCTGTTGGCGATTGCCGCCACCACCAGCGGGTGTGTTCGGTTCGGAACAGACACGACCGAGAGGTCCCCTGCCACCATTCACGTCGACAATTCCGGTGGGGCTGATGGAGCCCCGGCGGCCGTTCCGGTTCCACCGACGAGCATCCCTCCACCGCCAGCCGAATCGTCCGACCCGTCAACCGAGCCCGGTTCCTACCGGGGCAACTTGGGGGTACAGGTCCTGGCCCAGTACCCCCACGACGAGACGGCTTTCACCCAGGGCCTCGAATGGTGGGGCGACCAGCTATTGGAGAGCACGGGGCTCGAAGGTGAGTCGACGTTGCGTCTGGTCGATCCCTTCACGGGCGAAGTGAGCCAGCTCATGGCCATCGACGACACCCTCTTCGCCGAAGGCACAACGGTGGTCGATGACCGCGCCCATGTCTTGACCTGGCGCAGTCAGACCCTGCTGACGGTCGACCTGCCGACCCTGTCTCCGACGGCAACCGAAGTCGAGGTCGGCGCCTACTCCGGAGAGGGGTGGGGCCTGTGTCATGACGGCACCAGCTTGGTCATGAGCAACGGTTCGGACCAGATCGTGTTCCGCAACCCCGAGACCTTCGCCGTAGAGCGGGCAGTGAACGTGACACTGGACGGCCAACCCGTCTCATTGCTCAATGAGTTGGAGTGCATCAGCGATCAGGTCCTGGCCAATGTTTGGAAGACGAACACGATCATGGTCATCGACGCCGCCACCGGCCTGGTTGCTGCCACCGTGGATGCCACCAGTCTTGTTCCTGAGGGCTACACCGATGCCGGAGACGATGTCCTCAACGGCATCGCCTTCAACCCTGAAACCGGAACCCTCTGGCTCACCGGCAAGCGCTGGCCCGTCCTCTACGAAGTCGAGCTCGTCGTCCCCTGATCTCCAGTCTCGATCGTGAGTGTCTCTGGGCCGAGCCCGCTAGGAGCGTAGGGCAGGAATGACTTCGGAGGTCACGAGCAGTTGGGACAGAGCACCAGCCTCAGGGTCAGCCTCGCTCGTCCCCAAAGCGAACATGAGCTTGGTCACGCCGAGGTCGAGCAGTTCACGCAGCCGGTCGATGCAATGGTCGACGGGCCCAACGACGGCCATCGAGTCGACGAAGGCATCGGGCAGGCCAGTGGCCTGGGCCGAGTCACCCTTTGTGTGCGACGTCATGTCGTACTCACGGTGCACCTGCTCCAGCACCTCGCGCTGGGCTGAACTGGCCGGCGATGCCACCTCCCCGTGCATGATCGAGAAACGGGCGAACGTCGACAGCCCACCCCTGACCAGATCGCGAGCAGTGGCGAGATCGTTGTGGGGAGCGACATTGACATATGAACCGATCTCGATGGTGTCGGGGTCGAGGCCGGCGTCGACCCTCGTTTGGCGGATGTGTTCAATAGCCCAGGCGACACGCTCAGGATCAGCTCCGAGGCCCAGCACCACCCGGTCGGCGTGGCGGGCGGCGGCGGCCAGCACCTTGGGACCAGTCGCCGCTACCTCCACCTCGACCTTAGGGAACGATCCCGGGAGCCAGCCGATGGTGCTGGTACCGGGGCTATGGGCGAGGGCCAGCGAATCGACCGGTGGAGCTACTGACTCGCTGAAGGCGAGCTCATCAAAGGGAACCGAGGCTCCAGCCAGATAGGCCTGGAGGGTCTTCAAGTAGCGCTCGAAGTCGGCCACCCGAGCCGGAGCCCGACCGAGGTGAGCGAGAGCCGAGTCTCCCCGGCCGATCCCGAGCACCGCCCTACCGCCAGAGACGAAGTGCACGCTGGCGATGGCGGCTGCGGTCACCGCGGGGTGGCGAGTGATGGGGTTCGTGACGGCAGTGGCCAACTTCAACCTACGGGTGTGGCTGGCGGCAATCGCCAAAGCGACGTAGCAGTCACCTGAGAGGTTCTGTGAGTCAACGACACCGAGACCATCCCAACCTGCCGCCTCGACCCGCTCAGCCGTCGATCCAATCCGCCTCAATGAGGCAACTCCAAGAGTCCAGAATTCAGTCATGAGTACATTGTGACCGGACGATGGCAGCAACGTTACGACTTCTCGTTGCGGGGCGAATACCTCATTCTCGTTGTCACAGGGTGGGACTAGGTTCGCATCTAAGCGAGTACCCGAACCGACCCGCTGCAAAGGAGCATGAGATGTCGGGCACCACCAATCTTCCCACCGACCACGACTTCGCCCGCCGAGCGGTGACCTACCTGCGAGAGCAGGGCCTCACCGACGATGAAGTGCAGAGCGCGCTTGTCGCCGAGCTTGGGCTGCGCACGCCCGAGGCAGAGCAGATCTTGGCCAAGGCCGCCTGAGGCACGACCGCCCGAGGGCAACACAACCTGTCGGCGATGGCGTCACTGTCGGAGGGCGCGGTCATCGAGGGCCAGATCTAGCTGCCCGGTTGTTCCGGAGCAGCGGCAAATACCGCTGGAAGATGCTCCATCAGCCGTTCGAAGATGATGCCACCTGCGGGACGCAGCCCATGGTCGGCCCCGTCGAGCAGAACAAGCTCTCCTGCTCCGGCCAACATCCTCACCAGCTCGCTGGCTTGATGGGGCAGGATCTTGTCGGCGGTTCCGTGAAAGAACAGCAGATCACGTTCAGCCAGCAACTCGATCGGCTCGCACCCGGCTGACTGGGTGGCGAAGGTGACCAGCCCCGGCACCGCCGACCCATCGAGATGAGCGGCGGCTTGGACCACAACCGCGCCCCCAAATGAATGGCCTAGGGGGATGAACCGCTTGGCACCATGGCGTGCCGCTAACTCCATCATGGCCAGGGTGTCGTGGACGCACATCGACAACTCGTTGGGTTGGCGGTAGCTGATCCGCAAGACCCCGATCCCATCGGCCGGTAGTTGACGACCGAGGATGTGGAACAGCCCACCGTCGGGACCGAGCAGCCCACCCATGGCACCCCCGACACAAACCACCACATTCTCGAGATCGTTGGCACCATGCCAGAGCACCGTCAGCAAGCCCTCGCTGGTGTAGATCTCGAGGTGATCGAGGCTGTCGTCGACCTCCACCGACTGCATCGCCAACACGTTCAGCTGATCGAGCGGTGAGCGTCGCTCCTCGTCCGGTTCCGGCTTTTCGTCCATCGTGGATGCTCGCTCACACTTCGCCGATTGTCCAACACATGCCTGGCACCGACCTCAATGAACCAGCTCGACCTCTTCGCCGATTGCCTCGAGGGCGTTGATGACTTGCTGACGGTGGTCACTGGTTCGCGTCTCGATCACGATCTCGATGTTGGCGGCCCGAGCCGAGACAGCTCCGAAGATCCGGTGGTGGTCGATATCAATGATGTTGGCACCGGCCTTGGCGATCGCGTCGACGATCGGGGCCAGCTGACCGGGCACATCACCGACCTTGAGCCGCAAGGTCGATACGCGGTCGGTTCTGACCAATCCCCGCATCAGGACCGACGCCAGCAAGCGGACGTCGATGTTGCCACCTGAGAGCACGAGCCCGACCTTGCGGCCGGCGAAGCGAGCGGGGTCGTCGAGCACTGCAGCCAGCGAGGCTGCCCCCGCCCCCTCGGCCACCGTCTTCTCCACCTCGATGTAGAGAGCGATGCCCCGCTCGATCGATTCCTCGGTCACCACCACGACATCGTCGACCAGCTCCTCGATGATGGGCAGAGTGATACGCCCCGGCGTCTTGACCGCGATCCCATCGGCCAAGGTCTCATCAGATTCCACAATGGGAATCGCCCCCTTGGACATGGCGGCCGCGACCCCAGGGAACGCGGTCGATTGAGCCCCGATGATCTCGATCTCATCACGGATGGCCCGGGCCGCGATGGCGATTCCGGAAATGAGCCCACCTCCGCCGATGGGGACCACGACCACATCGATGTCGGGCCGGTCTTCGAGCATCTCCAGAGCGACGGTGCCTTGGCCGGCAATGACGGCGCGATCGTCGAAGGGGGGAACGTAGCTGTAGCCATGCAACCGTTGGAGCTCGTCGAGCTTGCCCCGGGCCTGAGCGAATGTGTCTCCCGATTGGACAACCGTCGCCCCCAGGGCTCGGGTATTGACCACCTTGTTGAACGGAGCCGACTCAGGCATCACGATGGTTGCCTGCACTCCGAGACGGCCAGCATGGTAGGCGACCCCTTGGGCATGATTGCCGGCCGACAAGGCAATGACCCCCCGATCCCGCTCGTCCTGACTCAGGGTGCGGAGATGATTGGCGGCTCCTCGGTCCTTGAATGAGCCGGTGAATTGGAGGTTCTCGAACTTCACGTATATGTCGGCCCCAGTCATGGCTGACAGGGTGCGCGAGTGATTGGTCGGCGTGCGGACCACGTCCGGCCGGATCAGTTCGGCCGCGTTTCGTATCGCTTCATAAGTGACCTGCACCTGGCCGAGGCTACTCCCCTTACCCCGGCCCCGAACGAGGTTCTCACCCGCCTCTCGTCAAGTCAGTCGAGACTCGGCCTGGCGGAGCAGCTCGACCACACTGTGGGTTCCTTCGGCCGAGACCCCCTAGTCTCGTGGATGTGAGTACCTCTGTCTTCTCTCTCCCTGTCCGTGAATTCCTGGAGCGACCCCTCCATGCCGTCTTGGCCACTCGCGGCTCCGACGATGCCCTCTCCCAATCGGTGGTGTGGTACGCCGTCGATGGGGATTCGATCTGGCTCAGCGTTCGGCCCGACAGTGTGAAGGCCCGCCATATCGACAACGATCCCCGGGTGTCGATTCTGGCCCTGGCCCCCCACGGCGGGTCCTATGTCCGCATCGAGGGGCGGGCCAGTCGCGACGGCACCGTCTCCGACGAACAGCGGCTGAGGCTGGTGTCGCCCTATCTCGGGGCCGACGCCGCCGGGTGGATGGCTGAGAACCCTTTGCCGTCGCCCAATACCTGCATCCGCATCACACCAGAACGAGTGGTCAGCCGGGGGGTCTAAGGCCTTCGATCCAGAACCATCGTGCCTTGACTTGAATCCGGGTTCACGCTCTAGGTTCCGAAGTGATGACGCACACAACGAGCAGCTACCCACAGTCCCAGTTCCGGTCCTTCGACGACACGGACCAGGTGGCGAATCTAGTTGTCGACGGTTCGCCCAATGCCTCAGCTGTCCTCACGCTGAGCCGTTGGCCTGGTGTTGCTCAGCCCGGCGGGCTCACCCGTCAGTACTGACTCCGCAACTGCGATCGGATCACCACTCGTCCCTCTCAGCTAACACCGTTCGCGACCTGATCATCCAGCACTCCGCGAGGCACCGCCCGCCCGGGATCCTTTTCGACTCATCAACTGTCCGTGGTGGGATCAGTGTCCCTGGTGGATGTAGTCATCCAAGACACGGGCGTCGGCTTCCAACTCAGAAAGCCGGACCTTGACGACGTCACCAATGCTGACGAGTCCCAGCAGCTTTCCGTCTGCCTCGACCGGCAAGTGTCGGATCCGTTTGTTGGTCATCAACGCCATCAGTTTCTCGAGACGGTCTGTTGGTGCGCAGGTGATCGCTTCGGTGGACATGACGCTGCTGACCAGCTGATCAAGCAAGGTTCGATCCGGTCCACCGAGACCACGAACGATGTCTCGCTCACTGAGAATGCCTTCGATGGTGGTTCCATCAGTGGATACAACGAGGGATCCGACATTCCATTGACGGAGCATCTCGATCGCAACTGCGATTGTGGCGTCCGGCCCGATCGTTGCGACATCGTGGCCCTTTTGTTTCAAAAGCTCGGTGACCTGCATGATT
>JAAETV010000409.1 GCA_024227975.1 Actinomycetes bacterium | reverse complement strand
TCGGACTCGTCCAGACCGGAGTAGGTCAAGAAGGCGTCGTACTCGTTGTCCGCGACAGTGTCCTCGGCCCGGGTGGCCAGCAGCAGGAATGGTTTCACGCCCGGCAGCCTAACGATCCTCCCACCACTAGCACCGGCGCCGAGTTCAGCTACCCTGCATCGCTCGCCATTGCGACCAAGCGTCGAATCGATCGCCTTCACAGACTTGAAGGATCGACCCAATGCTCGAGGCACTGGTCGGCACCCCGCGGTGTGTCGCCTTGCGGGCAGTTGCCAGGTTGCCTCACTGACTACGGGCAAGGGCCGTACGACAACCACTAGATTGCAGCCAATAGGCAAACCAATCATGGATTGAAGGGGGACACATGTCAGACAGGGTAGAAGAGGCACCACGCTGGAGACCTTGGAGAGCCAATCAGCGTTCCGGATTCGAAGTATTCGGCACCACTGACTTGATTGGGCTGAATCAACTAGATGCCACGCGTTTCGAAGTGTATGGCAGGTTCCGCTTCAGCAGTGCTGAGATCGAAGACTATCTCCATCAACGTCTAGTTCATGACCATGATGTCACAGCCGAGAAGGCCAAAGAAATGGTCGATACGGCAAGAAGTCCAGACATGTCAGACGAGTCCACGGACCTCGCATCCGTTCCACCATTCATGCGATGGTTTGAGTCCCCCTATGGCAAGCATACATTGGCTGGTCTAGTACATGATCAGCTAATCGTCGAACAGCCAAATGCCGGTGCACTTGGGAGCGACACGCTGTCCGACACGTTCTTCCGGAAGATGCTTGGTGCCTGTGGAGTGCCCTGGATCAAGAGATGGATCATGTGGGGGGCAGTGGCTCTCCGCTCCCGTTGGGCCGCCAAAGGACTGCGGCGACTGACCTTGATCGCATGGGGAGTCATCGCTTCCGTCGGCCTCGGCCTGTTCGGCTCCGGAGTCATTTGGACCATCGCAGATGGCAAGGTCCCCACCGGCAGCTGGCTCCTTCACCTGGCAGCAGTCGTCTTGACCTCCCTGTACTCGCTCTTGCGACAGAGGAGCCAATGGCTCAGCATCATCATCGCCGTCGCAGGGGCCGGTACATTCGCTGCTGGGGCCATCTGGACGGTGACATCCGGCGCAGTCCCGACGGGCGCGTGGATCCTGCTCCTCCTGGCATCAGTGCTTCCTGTCGTGTCCGCCCCGCTTTGGGGCAGGCAGTGGGGTGCGAGTTTTGTGGCGGCCGTTGCTGGCGTCTTCGTCATCCCAGCCGCGGCCTTCGTGGTTCTCGGTCTAGGCATCTACTGGCTCATCGAGGACGTAGCGGACTCACTCGGCCGGACCTGACAACTTGCGCAACAGTGCTCTCACGTGGCCTCCTACCACCAGCCACATATCCCCTACCTTCTTGGTAGGCCTTGTGCGAGGCTCTTGGCTGATTGCTCGGCATGGCATGGCGGGTAATCAGCTGGCAGCAAGCGACCACGAACACCAGTGGACCG
>JAAETV010000408.1 GCA_024227975.1 Actinomycetes bacterium | reverse complement strand
CCCGCCACGGTGGCCGCAGTTGCCCGTCGAGCCGGTATCGACGGTGCCGACAATGGTTTCGACGCCCGAGAGCTGCCCGAGGCAGAGAGCGAGTTGGCCGACAGGTTGGAGTCGACGACGGTGTTCGGACGTGTCACTCCCCATCAGAAGCGCGCCATGGTTCATGCGCTCCAGTCGCGCGGCCGCACGGTGGCCATGACGGGCGACGGTGTCAACGACGTTCTGGCCCTCAAGGACTCCGACATGGGGATCGCCATGGGTGCCGGCTCGTCCTCTGCTCGAGCCGTGGCCCAGCTCGTGCTGCTCGACAACCGGTTCTCAACCTTGCCTCGTGTGCTGGCCGAGGGACGCCGGGTCATCAACAACATCGAGCGGGTGGCGAATCTCTTCATCACCAAGGCTGCATACGCTGTCTTGCTCACTGCTCTCATTGGGCTGGCAGGTTCACCATTTCCCTTCCTTCCCCGGCAGCTCACGCTGATCGGCACGTTCTCGATCGGTGTACCCGGGTTCTTCCTCGCCCTGGCCCCGAATCAGAGCCTGGTGAAGCCGGGATTCCTGGACCGGGTGCTGCGCTTCTCGCTTCCGGCTGGGATCGTGGCCGGCTCGGTCACCTGGGTGCTCTATGAGATCGTTCGCCGGCTCGATGGTGTGACGATCGAAGAGGCTCGAACGTGTGCGACGGTGACCTTGCTCGGCATTGGGTTGGTAATCCTCGTACTCATCAGCCGACCCCTCCAGCCGTGGAAGATCGCCCTTGCCGCGTCGATGGCTGGTCTCTATGCGCTGACGATGGCGTGGTCATACCCCCGCGACTACTTCGAGCTCGATCTTCCTCCTACTCTCGCCTGGTGGTGGGTGGCGGGTGCGGTGGCGGTGGGAGCCGTAGGCGTGTTGTACGGACCGCGCCTGGCCAGCTCCGACAGCTGAGCTCGAAGGAGCCGGCGCCTGTGCCCAAGAGAATCTAGTCAATCGGTGATCCGCTCGCCTCGGTGGATCTCGACCCGATCGGCCCCGATGGTGGCTTGGGCTAGCGTTTGGCATGGCGTACTCCCTGGAACAGCTCTCCGACCGGCAAGACATCATCGATGTTCTATTCGCGTACTGCCGGGCTATCGACGACAACCGCCCCGACGACGTCATCACCATGTTCACCGATGACTGTGAATACGACTATGGGGGCGATCACGGGTTGTTCTCGACCAAGGATCACGCCTACATGTTCTTCCGGGCCGGGACCGACAAGATCTACAAGCGATCGGCTCACTATGTCAGCAACATCGAAGTCTCGTTCAGCGGCCCCGATCGGGCCGACAGCATCGCCTACGTCAATGCTTGGCACGAGTTCAATGACGACATCCCGAATGCCTGGTTCTTCGGTCGCTACGTAGATCACTTCGTCCGCACCGGCGACGGATGGCGAATTGCCGGACGGCGAGTCGACACGATGGGCCACGAGGCCTGGCCCCGTGAGGTCACTCATATGGAGCGGAACGTCCTTCCTCCCCGCAACCCGGCCGGCTCCGGGCCAGGCGCCCCGTGAAGCTCAGTAGAGAAACATCGGCTTGCCGGCGACATGGCGGACCCGGGGCCGGTAGGCCTCGATGTCGTAGAGCTCGTCGACATCGACTCGCTTCACTCCCTGACCGGTGATACTGATCGGCACGTTGGTGTACGTGCCCGATCGGAGGGCGACCAAGCGACCTGACGACCCTTCGAGAGCAAGGTCGGCGGCCATGACGGCGTAGTTGGTTGCAACCATCAAGTCGAGGCTGTCCGGCCGTCCGGAACGCATCAGGTAGGCAACATCCTGGAGGATGATCCCCTCCCCGGTTCGTTCCTTGAGCAGGTCCCCGGTAGTCCGACCGATGCCACCGAGCTTGCGGTGACCGTAGGCGTCGGCTTCACCCGAGAGGTGTAGATCTCCACCCTCGATCGTTGCCCCTTCGGAAATGGTGATCATCGCATAGTTGGAAGGGTTTGCGGCCTTGTCCTTGGTGATGAAGTCAGCTAGGCGATCGATGTCGAACGGCACTTCGGAGATCAGCGCTCGATCTACGCCAGCGAGGTACGCAGTGATGAGTGAGGTCTCGCCTGAATACCGACCGAACAGCTCGACGATGGCGATCCGTTCGTGGGAACCGGTGCTGGTACGGAGGTTGTGGATGAACTCGACCCCTCTGGTCACGGCTGTCGAGAAGCCAATGCAGTAGTCAGTGCCGTGAACGTCATTGTCCATGGTCTTCGGGATGGCAACGACCGGCACTCCTTCTTCGTGCATCCGGAGCCCGTACGACAATGTGTCGTCGCCGCCGAT
>JAAETV010000407.1 GCA_024227975.1 Actinomycetes bacterium | reverse complement strand
GAAGTGGTGCTCGGAACCACTCGCAACCACCCTGTCCTAAATACCATCCAGTTCCGGCCGATATCGAGGGAGACTTTTCGAGGCAAAGGTGTAGCGACGATGGGTGAGACCGACTTCGACGTGCTCTGGGTGCTGGTGTGCACGTTTCTGGTGTTCTTCATGCAGGCAGGTTTCCTGTTCCTAGAGGCTGGGCTCGTCAGGGCCAAGAACTACATCAACGTTGCGGTGAAGAACCTGGTCGACCTCGGTTGCGCCGTGCTGTTGTTCTGGTTGATCGGCTTTTCGGTCATGTTCGGCTCGGTCGGCAACGGATGGTGGGGTTCGGGTGATATCGCTCCTGACCTGGCAGCCGCGGCGCCACCGACCATCGTGTTCTTCCTATTCCAGGCTGCGTTCGCGGGAACGACAGTCACGATCATCTCCGGTGCTGTTGCCGAGCGGCTAAAATTCTCTGCCTACATGTGGATCGTGTTGATCATGGCCATGGTCTACCCAGTCATCGGTCACTGGATCTGGGGTGGGGGATGGTTGGCTCAGCGGGGATTCGTCGACTTTGCCGGTTCGACTGTGGTCCACGGCGTTGGGGGCGCAGCAGCCCTTGCCTCGGTCTTGGTGCTCGGTCCTCGGACCGGTGTGTTCGGACCGGATGGCGAACACCGACCGATCACGCCAAGCAACCTGCCTATGGCCATCTTCGGGGTGCTGATCTTGTGGATGGGATGGTTCGGGTTCAACGGCGGCAGCACCCTGGCCTTCAACGACCAGGTAGCGAGGGTGGTGATCATCACGATGATCGGCGCGTCCGCGGGGATGCTGGTTTCTCTGTTGGCCGGCTACATCCGAAACGGATACGTGGTGCCGACCTCGGCCATGAATGGCTCCCTTGGCGGCCTGGTCGGGATCACTGCAGGAGCGCATGTCCTGTCGACGACCAATGCTCTGATAGTCGGCGCGATTGCTGGCGTGCTGGTCCTGGGAATCGAGGAACTGCTCATCAAGCTCAAGATCGACGACGCAGTCGGTGCCGTCCCGGTGCACCTCAGCGCTGGGATCTGGGGCACCATTGCCGTCGGTCTGTTCGGCGACCTCGACGCGATGGGAACCGGCCTCACCCGCTCAGCGCAGGTCTTTGAGCAGTTGGTGGGGGTCTCGGTCGCATTGGGGGTCGCCTTCGGGGTGCCCTTGGCGTTGCTATGGGTGCTCGACGCCATGATCACCATCAAGGTATCGGCAGAAGACGAGCGAGTGGGATTGAACGAGTCCGAGCATCACGTCAAGAGTGAGCTATCCGACATCCTGGGCGACCTGAAATCAACCACATTTGGCACCGTAACCGAGACGTCGGAGCGACTGGCGACGTCGATGGGAGACTTGGCCGAGCGGAGCACCGGCCTGGCGTCAGATCTGAGTGACACCTCACGTGAGACCCAGCTGATGGAGCGCTCTCTCGGGCGGTCAGCGCTGAGCGCCCAGGAGTTCCTCGACGAGAGCGAGACGGCAGCGGTGACGCTCAACACTGTATTGACCAACATCGGCACGACGATTGACGCCGCCCGATCGGCGGATGCGACATCGGTCGAATCGACCTCGGTCGCCTTGGACGGTCGCAGGGAGCTGCAGGTGCGGATATCGGCCATCGCCGAGCAGTCGGAACAGATCGAGCAGGTGGTGGGCATGATTGGAGATATCGCCAGGAAGACCAACCTCCTCGCTCTCAACGCCGCCATCGAGGCCGAGCGTGCAGGTGAAGCCGGCCACGGTTTCAACGTCGTTGCCTCCGAGGTAAAGGGGCTCGCTGTGAACACGCTTGACGCCCTTGATCAGATACGGACGATGGTCAACCGGTCAAAGGTCGATACAGCGAGCACAGTTGAGCTGGCCGGCGAGGTCCTCGGCAACATCGTGGAACTCGCGACCTCGACCTCTTCGAGCGTTGCCAAGACCGCAGAGTTGGCGCAGGACGAAGGCAACCGCATCCGAGAGCTGAGCAGCGCATTCGATCAGATGGCGTCGAGGGCACGGGATCTGGCCAGTGTCTTGGAGAGGGACTCCAGCAGAGCCAGCTCAGTGACCGAAGCGGTCGCGTCAGTCGACGAGCTGGCCTCCGAGATGAGCACGACGAGCGAGTCAATGCGAGAGGACGCCGAGCGTACTTTGGCTGCCATCGCCACGATTGGGGACTGACAACCGCTGATCCTGGTCAGCTCCCAGCCAGCCCGGCTATAGAGGTATGGTCCTCGCTCGGCCGAGACCTTGTGTAGAGGACGTAGCCATCGCCATCAGGTGTGTAGTAGATCACGCCCTCGACCCAGGCGTCGTAGCCGCCACAGTGGCCCGTCCGTGAGCTGTCGTTCACGCCGGCCGCGGGCTGATAGGAGGAGTGATCCATCATGGGTCGAATGGCCAACATCACGGCACTACCTTTCGCTTCGTCAGTCGATGGTCAATAGCTCTGACGTTCCAGATGGCCACCTGGTGCCAAGATGACGACCGTATTCGGCTGATCGCAACACAACCGTCGCATGGTGGCGACGAGAGGGTCACCCGGATACAACCGGGTGGACGGCCCATGGTCCTGGCCACCCGTAGGCCGCTGTCCACCAACGCCCGAGTCTTCTAGTCTTTTGCTATGGAGGCTGCCAGTGAGCGACCTAGCGGTCAGTGCTCGGCATCGATCGAACTGCTCGATGGCGTTGCCGATTCACGACCCGAGCAGCGACGGTCGAATCGGTTGCCCCGGCGGCAAACCACGAAGATCATCGCCGTGGTGTTCGTCGTCTACGTAGGTTTCCTGTGGCTACCCGGTGCCGTTGGGGGCCGGCCGGGTGAGATCCATCCTGTCGAGACATACTTCGGTGACCCATTCGCCGTCGACTGGCTCGCCCTCGAAGGTCCTGGTGATCCGGCGGCCGACTACCCACGACCCCCGCCGATGGCCAGCACGAGCTCATTCTGTGTGGGATTCGGTCGTCTCGATTGGGCCGAGTCGGACCGGTCCCCCTCTGTCGCCCACTGCATCGAAGCCGAGTTCGTCGATAGCCTTGACCATGATGGCTTCGCCGTTCTGCGTGAGTCGATAGCGGGTGACAGCACCTGGAATCTCCTCATCTTCGGAGGTGATATCGATCACGTCGAAGTCCGGATCGACGAGACTCACGATCTCGGGCCCGAACGGATATTCCACGCTCGGCGCTTTGTCGCTCTGTTGCTCCCAACCGGCTCCGAACGTCTTCGCCTCCGGTGGACCGTCGTCGATGGCAACCGCTACGAGTGCACCGTCCCAGCGGGATCGATGACCAACCAGGTGTGTGAGTGAGCTGAGCCGCCACATTTGGATCAACGAAACAGACGCCCACCTCTGACGTCGGTTCGGTTGTAGTCTTGGCCACGGCGAACCAGGGTGCTCAGTTGCTTTTGGGGTGAGTTTGTCGCCGGAGCGATTGGATGGCTCTGGAGTCCAGCGATCGGGGGGTTTCATGGGCGGGATCGAGTTGGGGATCGACGGGGTTGACGATGCCACCGTGATAGGTGTCGGTGGTTTCTCCACGGTCTATGCCGCTACTGATATCCGGTTCTCTCGACGTGTAGCGGTCAAGGTGCTTGGCCGGTCGCTAGGAGAGGCCGAGCGTCGCCGGTTCGATCGGGAGTGCGCGGTGATGGGTCGGCTGTCAGGCCATCCCAACGTGGTTACGGTCTACTCCGGTGGCTACACGAGCGAGGGTAGGGCCTTTCTCGTCATGGAACTCGTCGAGGGAGGAACGCTGGCCGATCGACTGGCCCACGAGGGTCGCCTCCCATGGCGCGAGGCGGTGGCGCTGGTGTCACCGATCGCGGAGGCACTGGCCGAGGCGCATCGAGTCGGCATCCTGCATCGCGACGTCAAGCCGGAGAACATCCTTCTCCATGACGACCGACCTCTTCTCACCGACTTCGGCATTGCGTATCTCCGCGACGCTACCGGATCGGCTTCGACCCAGATCACAGCCAGCTGGCTTCACACACCACCCGAGACCTTCAGCAACAAGCGAGACGAGCGCTCTGACCTCTACTCGCTTGCCTCGACATTGCATTGCCTGATCAGTGGCCAGCCCCCGTTCTGGCGTCCCGATGACGAGTCGCTCAACCCGCTCATGCTCCGCCTCTTGAATGAGCCGGCACCCCGGCTCGAGCCCGACCTTGCTTCGAGGGAGCTGAGTGACGTCGTCCTCCTCGGCTTGGCCAAGGACCCCGCCGACAGGCCTCAGACCGTGATTGAGCTGAAGGAGGCCATCAACGCCGCCGCATCTGCGGAAAGCTCGTCGCTGACTGCGCCTCCAGCAGCCAGCGATACACCGGTCACGGTGGGATCGGAAGCGGGCGTTGGCGAGCCGCCAGCGTCGCTAGTTGGGAGACCCGGTGATGGGTCGGTGTCGGCTCCCGATAGTGTCGCCCCTGATGCGCCCGTAGGCGAAGCCGTGGACGACGATGCGATGGAAGGCATCGGCCTTTCCGACCAGACGGTGGTAGCTGGTTCAGTTGGTCTTGCGACGGTGCCCGCCGACAACACCGGTATGGGACCGCTTGTGCCGCGCTCGCCGTCGATCACGGGCCCTGGCGCAGATCCGAATGGTAGGTCAGCCTGGCGCCTTGCCGGGGGGGCGGCCCTGGTCGTCGTGGTCCTGCTAGTGCTGTTCGGAGGTATTGGCTGGTTCGGATCGCGCGGCTGGTTCGTTGATGCCACGGGCGACAACACGGTCGGGATCTTTCGGGGCCGGCCTGGCGGGTTTCTTTGGGTTGATCCAAGTGAGGAAACCGACAGCGGTATCTCGGTCGACGACCTGGCGGCCGACGAGCAGGCCGCGATCCATGAGCGCTTGACGTTCTCGTCTCTCGAAGAGGCGGAGGGGTTCGTCGCGTCGCTTGGCGCCGAGGGCGGATCCGTTGAGGGTGTCTTCCGCGGCCACGAATCGACTGTGACAGCCTTGATCCAACTCCACGATTCTCGAGTCGTCTCAGGCAGCGACGATGCAACGGTCCACGTGTGGCACCCGGATGACCCAACAACTGCACTGGTCTTCCATGGGCATACGGGCTGGGTTAGGGCCGTAGCCGAGTTGGAGGACGGGCGGGTCGCGTCGGCGAGCGAGGATGGAACCGTTCAGGTCTGGGATCCGAACGATCCCGACCTCCCGGCCATCGGGTTCGATGGACACTATGCCCCGGTAGCTGCCGTCATCTCGCTTCAGGATGGGCGGGTCGCGTCGGGCGGTGAGGATGGCGTGGTGAGGATCTGGAATCCGCACGACCCAGCTGAGGAGTTCCCCGTGTTCGAGGCGCACACATCAGTTGTGCGTGCCCTTACCGAGCTCGATGATAGACGTATCGCGTCGGGCAGCGTCGACGGAACCGTGCGCATCTGGCATCCCGACGAGCCAATGGTCGAGCAGCGCGTGCTCGACCATAGCGCGACAGTGACCGCCTTGGGTGTGCTGAGCGATGGGCGCCTTGCCGTCGCAACATCTGACGGTCTCGTCTTCCTTTGGGACGTCTTCGACGTCGATGCCGAGCCACTCGTCTTTCATCACCCTGACGCTGTCTCAGCTCTCGTGTCGCTCGATGATGGCCGGTTTGCCACCGGCTCGGACGATGATGAGGTCCGAATCTGGGAGCCAGACAATCCCGACGCTCCTGTCTTGGAGTACGGCGAGCACCAAGATTCAGTTCGTGCCCTGGCGGTACTCGATGATGGAAGCATCGCGTCGGGCAGCGTCGACGGAACCGTGCGCATCTGGCATCCTGACGGCATCTAGCCAGTAGTGATGTAGGGCCCCATCTACTTCGCCGTCCACTTGCCATTCTGGTCGATGGGCTACGCGGACCCTACCTCAACAACTCTCCGTCCGACACCGAGAGCGGTACCAGTGGTCTCATGCGGCCTGGCAACCTGCACAGTATTAGCACGTTTACGCCAGGGACTAGGCATGACTATTTGAATCCATTACCGAACACGATGATCCCGCATATTCTCAATATATGGCCACATAGATACGAGCAACAGTGTGGATTTCATATGGTGATCGTTGTTGGATGATCCTGAATGATGATGTCGCATGTTGAAATAGCGCAGGCATTGTGATGGAACAGGGATAATTCATGTATCACAAGAACGCGAGTTGACTTCGATGAATGACCCCGGTACTTTTACCCAGCACTTCGGATCGGCCTGCCTGGGTCGAGGTGTCACGAGAAGGAATCGATGATGCATAGAGTCCAGTTAAGTTCAGTCAAGTCGAGCCATAGATCAACCCCTGTGGCCCACCTTCTTTGGCGCTTGGTGCTCATAGGCGCGGTGCTCCTGGTTGGCCAAGCTTCACCAGTGCTAGCCGCCTCAGCGCCAACAGTTTCGGGCGCCTCACCGAGCAGTGGTCCGGTCAAGGGTGGCCAGGTCATTGTCATAAAGGGTGCTGATTTCACGGGTACCACAGCGGTCAAATTCGGCGCCGTCGCCGCCACGAGCTACGCCGTGATGTCAGACTCCAAGATTGTCGCCGTTGTACCAGACGCAGCAGCAGCCGGGGCGCAGTTGCTGACGGTCACCAACGCAACGGGCACCAATACGACCGGCTACTCCTACACCTACGGTGCTCCGAAGGTGACGAAGATGGACCCTGGCTGGGCCACGACAACTACGGCTTCAACGATAACGATCACTGGCTCCGGCTTCCTCGGGGCGGTCGCCGCCGACGTCAAGTTCGGTGCTACCGCGGCGACAGCAGCTTGGGTCGTATCCGATACCCAGATGGTGGTGACCACGCCGACCGGTGGTTCTGAGGGTGTGGTCGACCTCACTGTGACCCGCAACTCAGTCATCAGTGATACGACGGGCACCGGGGATGATTTCCTGTTTGCTGCAAGTGCACCAACGGTTTCGGCCCTGAGCGCTACCGGCACCGATGGTGTCGCGATTGGCTCGCTGCTCACCATCACCGGTACCCAACTGTTGGGTGTCACGAAGGTCTACTTCGGAAGCTCGAAGGTGACCAATACGTCAGATATCGTCATCGCAAGCGCCACTTCGATGACGGTCAAGGTCCCAACGCGAAGCAATGGTCCGATCGATGTTCTCGTTGAGACAGCTGCAGGAACAAGCCTCTCGAATCTCTCGACGGGTTTCAACTACTACAGTACTACTGCTCCGACAATCTCATCGTTGACTCCTACGGTATTCGACAAGGACGCCACTACTGGTGGCGGTACTTTCCTCGTATCCGGTAGGGGCTTCACCGGGCTCACGACGTCAGACGTGACAATGAAGTGCACGACAGACATTACTCCGACCTCCGTGACACCTGTCAGTGACACCAACGTCATCGTGGTCATCCCCGGTAATGCCGGAAGTACCGCTGAGTACTGCGACCTCGAGATTGCCAACCCAATTGATGGGACCAAGGTCACGACGAAGACCAGCGCAATCCGCTACGTGTAGTCGGGCAAGTTCAGCTCAGCCCTAATCGTGATCCGCTACGGGCGGCGCTCCTCTTCGAACCCCATCACTGGGTCAGTTGAGGGGTGCCGCCCGTTCCTTTCGCCAGTGTGACCGGTCTGGGGTCATTCGCCCGCCGGCTCGAAGCTGATGACCACAAGTTGCGATGGCCGAGATTCGAAGCCTGCCAAGCGCGGTACTTGCCACCCTCCGAGTCCGAGCGAGGGTCTCTTCATCGGACGCCTCGATCGATGCAGGAGACTGGCTGCTCGTCCTGAACTTCCTTCGGGTCAACGGGACGAAGCCGGTTGGCTGAGCTGGAGCCCTGGTCTCAGACGGGGTGGATCGAGCGCGAGGAGCGTAGCGATCGCAATCGGTGAGCCAGCGCTCGGCGCCCGCCGGATAGGTGCCATAACAGAACCAACCCGACCAGTTCGAGTACATGGCTCGATTCGGCCAGGGCCGTGGCCTCCCCCGAGATCAGGTCGACAAGGGCCCCAACCATGGTGGCGCCAGCAAGGGCGGCGGCGAGGGGGACCAGACCGTTTGCCCGCTCGGGTCGCAGGGCCGCCCACAACAGGCCGACACCCAGGGCCACGCCGAATGTTCCCAGATGTCTACTCTCGTGTCCGCCAGCCCCCGAAGACAGGCCAAGGAGGAGGGGGAGGTTGAGGATGGTGATGGTGGCCGCCACCACTCCGAGGGCATAGCGGACCCATTGGCCGGTCCCCGGATCGGGTACCCCCAGCCGGGCCACGAGATGGTTGCTCAGCCCGACTGGCATCGGGGCTTGGCGCAATGTCACCGATCGGCGGAGGGCGAATGTCTGCTCCTCCCATGCCTGGCACGTGGTGCAGGACTCCAGATGACTATCAAGATCAAGCTCGAGTGTTGTCGGCAGCTCACCGTCCACGCGAGCTGATATCGAGGAGCGGGCAGCTTCGCAATCCATGCCTAATAGGTCGTACGAGCCATCCATTTGGTTCCCGACCATGGCACACTCGAGTAGGTGGATGAGTTGAGCCAGCTATTGGCGGACGCCAGAGACGGGAACCAGTACGCATTGGAACTGTTCGTGCGCGCAACCCAGCGCGACGTCTGGGCCATCTGCCGCAACCTTGGTGATCGCGACAACGCTGAGGATCTCACCCAAGACGTCTACGCCCGGACCCTCAGATCTTTGAAGACGTTTCGGGGCGAAGGCAGCGCCCGTAACTGGATATTGTCGATTGCTCGCCGCACCTGTGCCGACTCCGCCCGTCAACGGCAACGTTGGCGCCGCTGGCGCGACGATCGTGAAGCCCCCGATCTGGGCTACGAGGACCATGACCAGACCGTCGTTGACGAGTTGTTGGCAACCCTGGACGAGGATCGGCGCGAAGCATTTGTCCTGACCCAGATGGCGGGCTGTTCCTACGATGATGCGGCCACCATTCTCGGATGTCCCGTGGGTACCATCCGCTCTCGGGTGGCCCGGGCCCGAGCCGATCTGTTGGGTGTGGTGCAAGCCAACGAGGAATCGGCCTAGGAAGCGCGCTGGTAGGTACACCTACTTGAGCCCGAGTCGAGTTGATCGGGAACCAAATGGTCTCCCGGAACGACCTCTTTGAGGTCTGGTCGCTGAACCAGACGCCAATCAAGGGAGGAACCAATGTTCAAACTGACCATGTTGACTCGTCTCAGCTTCGGTCTACTCGCTCTCGTTCTCGGTGCAGCCGCCTGTGGTGACGGAACCACCACAACTGGAGGCCTCGAGTCCAGCGGAGCGTGGGCACGTACCAGCCCCATGAATGCCGACGCAGGCGCGATCTATATGACAATCACCGCAGATGAAGCGGTGTCGATTGTTTCGGCCTCGGTTCCCAGCGACGTCGCTGGCCGGGTTGAATTCCACGAGACCGTCCCCGTCAGTGAGGCCGACGGCGACACCATGGCGCACGACGGCGAAGACGACGAAGGCGCAATGGGCGAAGACGGTGCCATGGATGACGAAGGCGCAATGGGCGAGATGGCTATGACGATGCAGGCGGTCACCACGATCGAGATCGCGGCCGATGGTGAAGCCGTGCTGGAGCCTGGCGGTATGCACCTGATGATCTTCGATCTGGCCGAGCCCCTGGAGGCTGGTCAGACCTTCGACCTCACGCTGGTGACGGCGGATGGTGTCGAGCTGGTCGTTCCGATCGAGGTTCGGAACGAAGCCCCGTAGCGACGAACATGGTCCGGACGGTGGCCGCGATGGCGACGACGCCAACAACAACGGCCCCAGCGATGATGGCCCGATCGAGGAGATCGGGTGCATCGCTGGGGATCAGGGCCCGAACCAGAGCCTGGCGTCGGAACCAGGCCCAGACCAGTAGTTCGATACCAGCGATTGCGGTCAGGGCGGGGATGAATAGTGCTGCCCCGGAAGGCTTTCTCCCATCGGGATCGACCTCGTCCAGATTGACACGAGTCGACCAGACCTGGGCGGCGATGGCAGCGACAGCGGCAATGACAGGAAGCAGCCACAGGAGCGGACTCGGTGCGGTTTCGCTTGGCACGCTCAGTACGGCCCATGTCCCGAAGATGGCAGCCAGGCCAGCCCACACTATGAGCCCGACCTGAAGTGTCCGGCGTGAGGCGAGACCGAAGACGGCCACCCCGAAGGCGACCCCGACCAGCACACCGAGGATGGGACCGAGAGGGGAGGGGGACGCCAGCAACCTCGACTGGACATGGATGGCAACCTCTTCACCATCCACCAATAGGGGGACAACGGCCTCCAATACGATGCCTCCGACCGCGACTCCTGGTGGTTGGGCCTGATTCATCCAGTGTGTCCGATGATCGTGCCAGGCATAGGTCCCGCCGTCGGCCACTTCAATCCATTCGGGCACCGCATTGGCATCGGCTTGTGGGGGGATCAGGGTCTCGCCGTAGCGATCGTCGTTGAGCCAGCGACTCGGTGACAGCTCGTTCTGGAAGACTGCCCCGGTCGGATCGAAGCGGAGGTAGGGCTCACCCCGATAGCCGACGACGATCACCTCGACGCCGGATTCGGCCTCGAGTTGGATGAAGCTGTCACCCCCGATCATCTCCACTGTCACCTGCGCGCTACCTGGGGTGATCTCCACGATGTCGGTCTGGAAGTCGGTCGGCCCGGCAGGATCAGCGGCTGCTGGAGAGGACAAGGCGAACATGGTTGCGACTGCAACCAGGCTGGCGGTGACAGCGCGTAGGGTACGGCTCACAACTCGATCCTGGTCCATCACACCACCGTGAGTGTGATCTGGCCACTGGGGTGGACGGTGCAGATCCCTTGGTACTCGCCAGGAGAGGCGAATTGCTGGCGCATGGTCTCATTTGCTCCTACGAAGAAGGGCCCGACCAGGTGGCCCCGGTCGTCCTCATTGATGATCTCGATGACTTCGCCCACCTTGACTTCGAGCTCGGCGGGCAGGATCTCCAATGGCTCGCCCCGGTCGATGGCCTCACCTGAGCCAACCGGGATCACATACCGATAGTCAGCGGAGGAATTCTCAGCTGGATCGTCGACGGTCAGCTCGGCGTCTGACCCGCAGCCCGCCAGCACCCCGCCAACCAGGACCATGGTGAAGGTCGCGGCCCGGAGCCAACGCCCCCGGAGACGTTGGTTCAGGTTCATCACACCGCCTCTTTGAGTAGTCGTCCCAGGTCTGATTCGAGATCGTCGATCGGGGTACCGAACGACCAAGTCAAGATGAGCTGGCCGGAACTGTCGATGGCGTAGAGCGAACCGGTGTGGTACACCTGCTGCTCCCCGTCCTGGTCGGTATAGCCATAGTCGGCCCCGAACACATCGGCCACGGCCCGGAGCCGGTCATCGTCTAAGGTCCTGAGGGCCACTGCTCGAGGCAGGAACGAGCTGACGTAGCCCGCCACGATGTCGGGGGTGTCGACCAAGGGGTCAATGGTGATCATGGCCAAGTCGACCCGCTCGGCGTCATCGCCCAGTCGATCGGCAGCTCGACGTACATCGGACAGAGTCGTCGGACAGACGTCAGGGCAGCTCGTGTAGCCGAAGTAGACGAGCAAGATGTCTCCCTCATCGGCCTGGAAGGTGAAATCGGTCTCGCTGCCGTCGGCCTCGACCGCGGGGAGGGCAAGCTCTCCGACCAGTGGGGTCGGGGTTCGCTCGAAGCCGGCGAATGGTGCGAGTGGCTTGGCCTCGCTGGAGCATGCCATCGTCATCATGGTTGCTGCCAGGACCAGCACGAATCGAGCGATCATCCCAGCTCCTGAATGTACGTCACGATGGCCTCGATCTCAGTCTCGGACAAGGTATTGGTAGGCATCAGCACATTGAATCCCGCCACCTGGTCAGCCCCGGGCATAGTGATCGATCGGCGCAGATAGTCGACGTCGGCTGATACTGACTCACCAGTCTCGAGGGGGACGGTCGAATCGATCAGGCCAACCCACGCCGGCCCGACACCACCTTGTCCCTGATTCCCATGGCAGGCGATGCAGCCAGATTCGGTGGCGATGGAGCGTCCCAGTTCACCTCGATCTGACAGGCGTAGGTCGGGGTTGGAGGTGCAGGCGGAGGCGGCGGTGGCGACGATGCATGCACCCAGGACGAGCCTAATCTGGGCAAGGATCTGGGAAGGTCGATGTTGCATCACCTAAGAGGTCGTATCAGACGGCTGTTCAGTTCCCGATCCTTGGAATCAAGCCGGAGCGGGCTCGACCCCGGATTGGGGCAAAGCCTCGACCATCACCGATGACGGCCGCCGCTTCGAGTACCAATAGACACCCCCCGGGCGGCAACGATAGGAGATTGACCATGAACAAGAGAGCCTTTGGCATCCTAGGTGCCGTCGTCTTGGTGCTCAGCGGCTGCGGAAGCTCCGATGACTCGGAAGGAGCCAGCGACAACGGTGGCGAGGATCGTCAGGCCGTGATCGATTGGATGTTGGGACAGGGTGAGACGCAAGAATCGGCTGATTGCTTTGCTGACGAGTTGGAGGGCTACACAGCTGAAGACTTCGAGGCTTTCGACGCCTCGGATACGGCCGAAGACCTCCCTGAAGGAATGGCTGAGGACGTCCTGGCTGCGGCCGGGAAGTGTGCCGACCTGTAGCATCTCGATGCTCTGGCGCCTCGGTACCCATGTGGTTTGATCAGTTGATCAGCAGGGCGACCATGCCGAAGTGACTGGCTCCAGCCAGGACCGTGAACGAGTGCCACACTTCGTGGTAGCCGAACACGGCCGGGTTGGGGTCAGGCCGCTCGAGGTAGAAGACCACGGCCCCGATCGTGTACAGCACACCGCCCAGCACCATCAGTGCCAACACAGCAGGTGAGACGGTCTTGAAGAGGACGGGCGCCGCAACCACTCCGACCCAGCCGATCACCAGGTAGAGGCTGTTGCTGATCCGTAGGATCCAGGCGGTGCCGAAGACCTTCGTCACGATGCCAAGAGCGGTGAGTCCCCATACCACGCTCAGCATGGGGATGGCCCAGGCCGAAGGTAGGGCTACCAGGCAGACCGGGGTGTAGGTCCCGGCGATCAACACAAAGATCATGGAGTGGTCAAGCCGCTGCATGATGCGTTGGGTGCGCTCGGTTCGAGCCAGCCGGTGGTAGGCGGCTGAGCTGCCATAAAGGGCGGTCAGGCTGAGGCCGAAGATCAGCCCCCCGACTCGGGCCCCGACGGGATCGGCCGCGGTGACCAAAGCCATGACGGCTGGGATCGTCAGCCAGAAGGCCCATGTATGGATCCTGCCGCGCCAGCGCGGTCGCGGTAGCCCGGTGATAACCGAGAGGACATGGGGGTGGTGCGGCACTACCGCAGCGTAGCCCTGACCATGGCTACGGCCTGTGAGGCCCGGTCGCCTCGGGTTGGGTATTCTCCCGGCCTGGGCTCTGTCGTCACGATGCGAACGGTGGTCGTGGCCACCAGGGCTTGGCCCACCGCGTTGACCTGGTGCCGCTCGATCACTAGCCTACGCTGATCGTGACGAGGGGGCGCGCCCTGCTGGCGGCAGTAGGGGTACTGATCGGGGCCGGTGGTTGCTCCCAGGCTGGTGACGGTGAGGTTCGGACCGTGGTCATGGAAGCTGACGATGTCCAGATCGTCGGCCGGCAAGAGGCGACCGAGCTCCTGGCCCAAGGTGAGAGTCGGGCTGGGGCCGCAACCAGGAACGAGGCGACTCCAACCGAGACCACCCTGTCGGTAACCGAAGCCAACCGGTCGTTTCAGGTCCGCTTGGGAACAGCACTGTCGGTATTCAACGGCTGTCTCAGCGAGGCCGGCTTCACCTTCGTTGGTATCCCGGGCCAGACCGATGACCCGGCGGCTGGCGAACCCGGCTACCTGGAGGCGCTGATCTCGTGCAACAACGAGAGCGGGATCGGCAATATTCTGGCCGAGCAGAATACCCGCCAACAGAACCTGACGGCGGAGCAGAAGACCTCGATCAACGAGGCCGGCCGTCGGGTGTTCGAATGTCTGATCGACCGGGGCTGGGACCTGGGCGAGCTGACCCCCAATCCCAACGGGATCTTGACTGCCAGCCAGTTCCCGTCGATTCCTCCGTCCCGCCAGGATGAGTGGCAACGCGATCTCGACGAGTGCGGCTGGAATGACCTGGACCTGGGGTGACGATGGTGAGCGAAGGTAGAGGACGAGCAGTGAAACGAGTGATCTACACCTTTGTGGCCTTGGCTGCCATCGCTGGCATCGGCTACGGGGTCGTGGGGTTGACGTCCGACGCCGCTGATGATGCCGAAGAGCAGGTGATCGTTATCGACCAGGTTGGTCGGGCCACCCTCCAGGACACCGTCATCGTCAGAGGCAATGTGGCCCGGGAGGACAGGTTCACGGTGTCGGCCATCGGCCCCCAAAGGGTGACTGCGGTCGCGGTCGAAGTCGACGCCGAGGTGGTTGAGGGAGATGAACTGCTCAGGCTCGACGGTCGCCCGATGCTGGCCATCATCGGTGACACTCCGTATTGGCGACCGCTGGAACGCTATGTCGAGGATGGGCCCGACGTCGAGGCCTTGGAACAGTTCCTCAGTGACGCCGGCTATTCGCCTGGCACGGTCAACCAGGAGTTCACCAATCTCACCCGAGACGCCATCGAGGACTGGCAAGAAGACCACGACTATCCGATCGACGGGCGGTTCCTGCCCAGCGATGTCGCCGTCCAACGATGGCCGGCCACGGCGGGTGAGGTCCATATCGAGCTCGGGGATACTGTCAGCCCGAGCCAGCCCCTCGTGTCTTTTGTCGAGAGCGAGCTGGCGGTGACGATCGGGGTCGATCCCACCGACCGGAGCCGTCTCGACATTGGTCTGCCGGCCACTATCACCGTCACTGCCTCCGACATCGAAGCTTCAGGTTCGATATCTGATCTGGCCGACGCTCCCGAAGTCGATGGGCAGGGGGTGGAGCGCTACCCAGGTGAGGTTGCCATCGATGGTCAGCTCGACCTGGTCGAAGGGGCCGCGGTCCGTGTCGAGGTGGTGCTGGCCGAAGTGATCGACGCCCTCGTCGTGCCGGTGGCTTCGGTCTCACTCGATGGAGTGGGGGAGGCCGAGGTCCGAGTCTTGGCCCCCGACGGGACGATTGAGCGGATCCCCGTCGTCACCGGTTTGACCGAAGGGGCCCTGGTCGAAGTGGTGGAGGGACTCGATGGCTCGGAACTGGTTGTCGTCGAGGTCCGCCAATGAGCGACGGGGACGAGGCCGGGGCCGCTGACAGGGACGCCCCTGCCGGGGCTTTCATGGAGTTGCGGGCGGTGAGCCGCACCTACCCGGGAGCTGTCCCGGTCCATGCCTTGCGGTCCGTCGACCTGGCCATAGATGCTGGTGAGCTCGTCTCGGTCACCGGGCCCAGCGGGAGTGGAAAATCGACCCTGCTCGGCCTGCTCGGTTTGCTCGATCAGCCAACCGAGGGGATCATCACCGTCGCAGGTGAGGACATCACCGCGGCCTCCGATCGGCGGCGGACGATGCTGAGGGGCGATGTGTTGGGGTTCGTGTTTCAACAGTTCCATCTGATCCCACATCTGACGGCGGCGGCCAATGTCGAAACGGCCCTCCTGTACCGCACGCTCAGGCCGCGAGAGCGTCGACGGCGGGCCCTGGCCGCCTTGGAGCGAGTCGACATGTCTCCTCGGGCTGACCATCGTCCAACCCAGCTCTCGGGTGGGGAGCAGCAGCGGGTGGCCCTGGCCCGAGCGATCGTGACCGAGCCTCGCATCGTCTTGGCCGACGAACCGACTGGCGCCCTCGACAGCGCAAACGCCGAGAACATCATGGATGTTCTCGGCTCCCTGGTCGATGAGGCAACCGCCGTGGTCATGGTGACCCATGACGCCGAGCTGGCGGATCGAGCCGATCGCCGGGTGAGGATGCACGACGGAGCTATCGTCGATGGGAGCCAGCCTTGAGGTCGCTGCTCGACCTGTTGGGTACGGCCTCGGCTGGGTTGTGGGCCCGACCATCGCGGACCTTGCTGATCCTGCTCGGCCCCGTGATCGGGGTGGGTGCCATCGTGGCCGCCATAGGCCTGACCGAGAGCGCCAAGGGCGATGTCCGGGCCACCCTGGAGAAGCTCGGCACCAACCTGGTCACCGTGCAGGCATCGTCCGGATTCCAAGGACAGCAGGGCCTGCCCCGCCTACCAGAGGAGACCGATGAGCGGCTCCAACGGATCGACTTGCTCGAGGATTCAGCTGTCGTGACCGAATTGCCGGGCCATCGGATCCTGCCCCATGAGTCAGCTGACGAAGCATTCGAGGTGCTGCCGATCTCATTGATGGTGGCCAACCCTGACCTACCGGCTGTGGTCGACGTCGACCTGGCCTGGGGCCGCTGGCTGAATTCATGGGACGAGCAACCAGGCCACCGGACCGTGGTGCTCGGATCGGAGACGGCCGAACAGTTCGCCGTCCTGCCGGGGGAGACGAGGACGATCCTGATTGACGATCGGGCCTATGGGGTGGCTGGCGTGCTCGACGAGGTGGTCCTGATTCCGGCCTACAACCTGTCGGTCTTCATCGGCCCCACCTCGGCCGAGGATGACTTCGCCAACGAGGGTGGCCCGACCGAGGCGGTGCTGCGAATCGCGGCCGGGACGACCCTGCGTGACACCGACGCCGAGTTCTTGAACACAGCACTCACCTACGGCGGACCCGGTGGGATCGACCCACCAACGGTGCCGACCGATGAGCTGGAGGCAACGGCGGCTGTCGACGAGACCTTGAGGACAGTCGTATTGCTGATGGGCGGGCTGGCCCTGCTGGTCGGGGGTTTGGGCAT
>JAAETV010000406.1 GCA_024227975.1 Actinomycetes bacterium | reverse complement strand
CGACAAGGCCATGGTCAGCGGGGTGGGCACCGCCGCCTTATCGAGACGAGGCTCGATTGCCTGTTCTCGACGGAAAGCCTTGGCGTGGCCGGTGCCCCGCGGTGCCGATACCGGACCCGTGATCCGGTAACGGGCCACCCCCGATTGACCCTTGGCGATATCGCGCAAGCTCTCGGCTTCCAGCCCCTCGAGGCGGGGCGGGACGGTATGAACGAAGTCGGGTGCGAATACCTCGCCCCCCATGATCTGGTCTAGCCCGCAGGCCATCATCTCGTCCATGGCGATCCGCGCCGCCGCCACCAGGGCCGCCTCCACGTGGGGGTCATCCTCACTGACCTCTCCCCGCCAGAAAGGCCGCAAGGCTGGCCGCTGTCCAAACGGAGGGGGCCAGCTTCCAACCACGGTCGTGCGTACCATCATTCTCACCGTAGTGTTGGGGCTGGAGCGACGACAGCTCCGAATACCGTAGTCTCGAAAGCCGGATTCTCGACCACTCGACGAGGAGGGATCATGAGTGACGAGATCAGCCCGAACCATGCTCCCATCCACACCGGTCAAGACCAACAGGGGCAGGGTCAAACTGGCCATCTCCGATCGATCGAGCTGGTGCGACTGCTGGCCGAGCCGAACCGGCGACGGGTCGTTGCCGCCCTGATCCTGAACCCGGCGACGCTCGAAGCGTTGCCGACCGCCACCGACCTTCCCCTGCGAGATGTAGCCGATGCCCTGGCCCGGCTCAAGGCCGCCGGCCTGGTCGAGGAAGCCGATGATGGCACTCATCTCGTGCTGGAGGCCGCCTTCGCCATGGCGGCCAGGGCCGAGGCAGATACGCCCCAACCGTCGGAACACGGCGACGAGCCAGCCGAAGTAGCCAAGGTCCTCGATCGCGCCTTCCGAGATGGCCGCTTGGTGAAGCTGCCGACCAAGCGGTCCAAACGTCTGGTCGTACTCGACCGGCTAGCTCAGGAGTTCGAACCAGGCCGGCACTACAGCGAGCGGCAGGTCAACGCCATCCTGGTGGCCTTCGATCCTGACGTGGCTGCCTTGCGCCGTTACCTGGTCGACGAGCGCTTCCTCGACCGGGCTGATGGCGTCTACTGGCGCTCGGGCGGCACCGTCTCCGCCCATTGAGGATCTGGCCGCCCCGTCAAACCCCGAGTTGGAGCAGCCACGAAGCCCGGGACTAAAACATAGTCATGAGCTCGCTCTATGACCGTGCTGCCGTCCCCGTCCGCCAGGACCTCGACACCGCCCACTTCGAGACAGCCCAGGAGTGGGCATCGCCCGGCAACTGGTGGTCGGCCACCGAGCGCCTGGCCATGGTCAACGAGGTGCGTCGAGCACGAGCGGCCGATGAGTTGCCCCCCTGGGTCGCGCCGACGACGGTCGACGGCCTGATCGACGATGACCATGTCCTTCCGAAGGCGGCCATCGATGCCGTCTGGCGCCTCACCAACCACTCGGGAACGCTGACCAGGGAGTGGTACGACGAGATCATCGAGCGTGGTCTGACCCCGGAGCAATACGTCGAACTGGTCGCTGTTGTCGCCACCGCCAACTGCATCGAGGTGTTCGGACAAGCCGTCGGGGCCGAGCCAATCGCCCTACCCAGTCCGGCCGAAGGCCGACCCGACCGGGAACTGGTGGCCGGCGCCGAGCCGGACACCCACTGGGTCCCGACCACCCCTGACTCGGGGGCGAATGTCAGCAAGGCTCTTTCCGCCGTCCCGGTGGCGGCCCGAGCCTGGCGCCGCCTATCAGATGTCCAGTACCTGCCGTTCGAAGCTCTGCTCGGCGATCTGACTTGGAGCCGGGGTGCCCTCGACCGGACCCAGGTCGAGCTCCTGGCCGCCAGGACCTCATTGCTCAACGAGTGCTTCTATTGAACGACCTCCCACGCAACCCTGCTCGGTCTGAGTGGGAGCGAAACCGAAGCCGATATCGATCTGAGCTCCGTCGGTGGGAGTGAGAACGGCGACGGTGGGGTCCCCGATGGTGAGGTCCTGACCCGCTTCGCCGAAGAGATCCACGCCGGTGCCGATCTGGCCACGGCAAGAGCCGACGTGATCGAGGCCGTTGGCCAGGCTGGCCTGGTCGATGCCGCCGCCATCTGCGCCAACTTCAATATGATGGTCCGCATCGCCGACGGCACCGGAACCCCACTCGACGACGGAACTCTCGGGGTCTCCACCGAGCTCCGAGCCGACCTCGGACTAGACGACCTTGCCAGCAAACGAGTACTGGAAAGCTGAGCCCCATGCCCAAGACCGGCGACGACATCAAAACCAGGAGTGCCGATCTCGCCCCAGCCGAGTTCGAGACAACAGCCTTCACCGAACCTGTGCCACTGGCCGAAGCGACTGTTGCCATCCTCACATCAGCCGCGCTCCACCATCCCGACCAGCCCGACTTCCAGCCCAACGACACCAGCTTTCGGGTACTCGATCCTGACCTCAATGACTATGTCCTCGGCCATTGGAGTCAGGACGTCGACCAGACCGGCTACGGGATCGACTACAACGTCGTGTTCCCCATCGACCGGCTCAAGGAGATGGAGGCCGCCGGTCGCATCGGCAAGGTGTCGGACCTCCACCTGGCCTATGCCGGGAACCAGTTCGATGTGACCGGCATCCGCCTCGACTCCGGCCCTGAGGGAGCGAAGCTGCTTCGCCAAGCCGGTGTCGACATCGTCCTCCTGACCCCGGTTTGACCTCTTTGCACCCGTGCCGTGAGCACGCTGGCCCATGTACTGGAGGAAGAGGGACTGGCCACCATCTCCCTCGGCATCATCGAGGAGCAACTCAGAAGTACAGCCCCACCCCGTGGCCTCTTCGTCGACTTCCCTCTTGGCCGCCCCCTCGGTCGCCCCGCTGACCCTTCATTCCAACAGCACGTCCTCGATCATGCCTTCTCTCTGTTGGAGGCGACCGAGCCCATGATCGAGGTGTTCCCCGAGGCCATCCACGACGATGGTCAGGTCCTGGCCTGCTCGATCCCTCCGATCGACGATCCCGATGCCCACCCTGCTGTCGCCGAGGCCCGAGGCCTGCGGGCTGCCTACAACCGCACCATGGCGGTCACCGGCGGCCGGGTAGGAGCCCACCGAGTCGTCGACCCCGACGACATCCCAGCCGCTATCGAGTCCTTCATCCGGGTGGCTGAAGGTACCCCCTGGAAAGAAGCCGGCATTCCGGGTATCCCGGCCCGGGTTGCTCAAGACATCAGGGGCTATTACGAGGCAGCAGCCATGGCCCTGGCCGACCACGGGAGCCCGCGGGATTCCTTCCCCGCCGCCTTCGAAGCCACCCGCTGGTTCCTCCGCGAAACGGAAGGGGGCAAAGCCATCCTGGCCGCTCGCGACAAGATGCGTGACAACGGAGTGAAGCAGCCGATCTGGTACTTCCTCGTCACTGAACAGTACTGACTATTAGCGCTTGAGGTTCACGATCTCCTGCAACAGTTCATCGGCCGCGGTCACCACTCTCGAGTTGGCCTGGAAACCTCGCTGAGACACAATCAGGGTTGTGAACTCCAAGGCCAGGTCGACGTTCGACATTTCCAGCGTTCCCGGAGCAATCGTTCCTCGGCCACCAGTGCCCGTCGTCCCGATCTGAGCCAGACCGGAGTTGACCGATGGCCTCCAGTTCGAGCCCGTTACCCGTTCGAGACCCTCAGGGTTGGCGAAGCTAGCCAGGGCCAGCTGGGCGATGGATTTGGTCAGACCGTTCGAGTACGACCCGGCCAGCACCCCGTCGGTCCCCACCCGGACCGACTGAAGCACCCCAGCGGAAGCCCCGTTCTGGTTCACCGCCGTCAAGGAGGTTGCATCGCCGAACTGGGTGATTCGGCGCTCGCCCGTCCCACCGATTGTCAGCGCGACGTCTCCCACCCCCGGGATCTGGCCAGCGGCGATGTTCACATTGAAATCGGCGGGTGACACGATCTCACCATCGACGAAGGTCAAGACCTCATCGGTCAAGACAATGGGAGTCTGGGCCACACCATAGGTCGCGGTCATGGTCCACTCCGACACTGCCGTCTTCTCGAAGGTCAGGTTGAGACCGACCGCGACACCCTGGGAATCGAAGACCTCCAAGCCGGTATAGACCATCTCACCGATCGCAGCTTCGCTGGGGAGGTTGCCGCCGAACTTGGCCTCCGAGGTAATGATCGGTGGGTTCTGATCACCGATGGGAACCCGGATGTAGTCGAGGGGGGCTGCGGGGTCGAGCACCCCGTCCACACCAGCTGACCAGCCCTGGATCAGGCCACCGCCGCTAGAAACCAGGCGGCCATCGGCGTCGAGGAAGAGGGCGCCGGCCCTCGAGTAGAGATCGTCGCCACCCTCGTCGACGATGAAGAAGCCGTCGCCTTGGATGGCGATGTCGAGCTCACGGTTCGTGACCTGGAGGAAGCCCTGACCGAAGTTCTGGGCGGTCCCCGACATCATCACACCAAGACCGACCTGGGCCGGGTTGGTACCACCGAGGGTCTCGGTAGGGGCCGCCGCGCCACTCACGAGCTGGCTGAGCACGTCTTTGAAGATGACCTGGTTGCGCTTGTAGCCATGGGTGTTGACGTTTGCGATGTTGTTGCCAACCACATCCATCATGAGCTGGTGGCTTCTCAAACCAGAGACGGCTGAGTACATCGTTCGGATCATTGCTCGACTCCTACTGTTTCTGCTTGTGCATCTGGGGTGGTGTAGGCGGGTTGAGGGAGGGTCTTGGGGGTAGCTGCGGTGTCAGAAGCGGCACCAACGGAGACGATCTGAGAGAAGGTGACCGCTCCCTGATCGGTCACGAGCACGACTTCGCCCGCGCTGATCTCGCTTCGCTCCACGGTTGCCGTAATGCGGCCATTGTCACCAATGGCCGTGATCTCGCGCCCAACCAGGGAGCTGGCGGTCGCGAGCGAGCTGACGAGAGCCGAAGCGGTCCCCTGCTTCGTCAGCTCGTCGAGCTTTTCGACCACCGTGAACTGGGCCGAGGTAGCGATGAACTCATCGGAACTAGTCGGTTCCAACGGATCCTGATACTTGAGCTGGGCGATGAGCAGTTTCAGGAACTCGTCTTTGCCAAGTTCATTGGTCGGTGCTTGTGGACCCGTCTCATTGAGGGTCAGGTTGTTGAAGTTTGGGGCGGTGACGGTAGCGCCCGCCGTTGCGGCAACCGTTTCAGGCATCGTGATGCCCCTCCTGTCGTTGTCGGTGGTCTGGTGGTAGGTATCGCGGCCGGAGAATCAAAGATCTAGATCCACCAGACCGGTCGAAGGTGTCCTCATTCGTCGGTCCCGAAAGCCAACGCCGGGGCCGAGATTGCTCTCTTCGCTACTGTCAAACCCGAGTCCGCTCTGGTTGACGGGAGAGGTGCCGTTTTCTCCGTCGGTGTCGGGAGCACCTGCCTGGCCCTGATCGGGGTTGTCGCCGGTGGCGACATCAACCGCCACGCCAACCAGCCCACTCTCCTCGAGCTCGCTGATCAGTAGTTGTCGCTGCTGTTGGAGCAGGTTGGCGGCGGCCGATGACTCAGCAACGAGGGCTACGGCCGTGCCGGCCTCGCCGGTGCTGATCCGGACCATGACCGATCCCAACTCGGCAGGCCGGAGCCGGATGGTGAGTTGCTGATCTCCGGACGGGGTGGTGCGGATGGAGCCGAGGGCTCTCCGCACCTGGCGCCAGACGGAATCGCTGGCATCATTGGCATCAGCTTGGGCCGTGCCCGCGGTCCGGCTTGCCCCCTCGGCCCGTACGGTTGGAGCCTGCTCGGAGCTGCTGACTGTGCCGATACCGGCAATGGCCCCAGTCGGATTCTCGGCCCCAGATGGGGAGATAATCGTCGTTGGTCCTGGGCTGACGGCCTGGGTGGTCGGTCCGGCCAGGGTTGTTGCTGCCTCGCCAGTCGCTCCTTCGGTGGAAGCCATCGTCGACTCCGCCGAGGTATCTACTCCAGCATCCGTCGGCTGAGTCTGAGCCTGATCCGGGCCAGTCCCCTGATCGCCGCTGTCGGCCTCGGTGGCTCCGGTTCCTTCGACCTTCATCGATGGGTGGTCGACGACACTCTGGCCGACCTCACCCTTGGTCGTCGTTGACTGGGTCTGCCGGTCCGCAGACATCGTCGCTGCCATGGTCGCTGCTCGCTCACTGGAGTCGGTGGCCAGACTGTCAGCTGCCCCCGTCGACGCCGCCGAAATGACCCGAACCGTGTTTCCGACCTGGGTGGTGGCCTCAGACTCGACTTCGACTGTGGTGGTGGCAACCTCGGAGGCGATTGGTGCTTGTCCTCCAGTGGCTACAGCTGCCACCTGCTCCATCCCCGCCGCCGTGGCGTGTTGGACGGCAGTGTCGGTCCGGGCCT
>JAAETV010000405.1 GCA_024227975.1 Actinomycetes bacterium | reverse complement strand
TCGGATCGGCGGTATCGCCCTTGAACGCCCGCTCGACATGATCGAGTGCTGTCGGGTCGGTGAAGTGCATGCCCTCGATGACCGTCCCCGCCATGCCATCGTCGAGCTCACCAGCGCAGTTGAGCACCCGATGACCGCGGTACTCGAGGACATGAATGATCTTGGCCGCCTCGAGGCTGACTCCGTCAGTTCCGGCCAACCTCGTGGCGAAGACGCCGACGTTCATCTCAGCCCTTGACGGACCCGACCGTGAGTCCCTCGGTCATGAACCGCTCGGCAAGGAAGAACAGCAGTATCACCGGCAAACTGATGACAACCGATCCAGCCATCAGCACGGTTCGGGGCACTTCGGTGCTGTCGAGCTGCTGGACCCCGAGCGAGATCGTCCACAGGTTCGGTTCCGACTGCACGAATAGCATGGCAAACAGGAATTCGTTCCACGCGATCATGAAGATGTACAGCCCGGTTGCGGCGATGGCCGGGGCCGACAACGGAATGGTGACGCGGCGCAGCACGCCGAGGCGCGAAAGGCCGTCGATCATCGCTGCTTCCTCGATGTCGACTGGCACGGTCTCGAAGTAGTTGCGAAGCATGTACATCGTGATCGGCAATGCCTGTGTGAGGTAGACGATCATCAACGCCCAAAGCGTTCCGCGGAGCCCCAGCTGGCTGAAGAGGACGAACAGCGGGATGGCGACGATGAGAGCAGGGAACAAGTACACGACCAAGATCCCGACGCTGACCGCACGTTTGCCGAAGAAGTTGAGCCTTGCCGCGGCGTAGCCGGCCAGCGTGCCGACGATCAGCGTCGTAACCACTGTCACGGAGCTGACTATGAAACTGTTGCGCATGAAGACCAAGAAGCCCTGGCCCCCCTCAGACCTGGATTTGAACACGGTGCGGTACGACGCGAGACCCTTCACGTCGTCCCACTCTGGAAGCGGGTTGCCAGGGTTGGCCAAGACCTCCGAGATCGGCTTGAACGACAGCGCGATCACATAGAAGAGGGGAAAGGCTGTGATGACGAAGAAGAACACCCAGCTAGCAGGCCTGGCGACCTTGATCACCCTTTCCTCGAACTGGAGGCGTGTCATGCTCACGATCAGCCCTCCGCTGTCGCATCTTCGTAGAACAACTTGAAATAGATCACGACCATCACCACGAGGAGGCCGGCCAAGACAATCGACAGCGCCGCGGCCGCACCGACGTCGGCCCGGCCCAACAGCCACTGCACGACCTCGGTGCTCACCACCTGGGTGCCGGCGGCCCCGCCGGTCAGCAAGAAGATGTCGTCGAACTTGTTGAACGTAAAGATGAACCGCAACAGAAACAGTACCGCCACGACACCGCGCATCTGGGGCCAGACCACATAGCGGAACTTCTGGGTCGGCGTTGCGCCGTCCACAGTGGCCGCCTCTTGGAGCTCTTCGGGAATGGCCTGAAGGCGAGCCAACAGGAACAGGTAGGCGAAGGGGAAGTACCGCCACCCCTCGAACAGGATGACGGTGGTCAACGCAATCGGAACGGTCACCTCGAACAGCCCAAGATCGAAGGTCTGGCTCTCGGTGAAGAGATAGTCGATCCTGCCGAATCCTAAGGCGGTCTGCCACTCATTTGTGATCCCGAACGTCGGGTTGAGCATCTGGCGCCACGCCGAAGCGACTGCGATGACCGGCGCAATGTACGGGAACAGGATTACTCCCCGCACGAACGTCCGGCCGCGGAAGGCATCCTTCATTACCAGCGCCGCCCACAAACCCATGGCAATGGAAAGGAACGTGCCGGCCAGCGAGTAGACGATCGTGGTCCTGAGCACATTGAAGAAGGTGCTAGCGCCAGTTACCCGTTCGAAATTGCGAAGCGACCAGTCGGTGGTGAAGATGGTGAGGTTCTGAAGATCAATGAGGCGAACCTGCCGGCCGGATAGCCCGACATTCCACACGAACGGGAACAGCACCATGACCAGGACGACCACGACTGCCGGCAACACCATTATCCAGCCGAGACGCTGTTCGCGTCTCGCCAGGCTCGACTTGGCTGCAGGCATCGCGGTCCTCACTGGTCGTTGTGCGGCGACTTGCTCTTGACCTGCCCGACCTAGCCCCCGGTCAGGAACTCCTGTTCCTCTTCAGCTCTGGCCGCCATCTCCGCTGCCGCTTCTTCCGGCGTAGCTCCACCATCGAGCACGTCGGCGATGCCGATCGGTACCGGCAGTGACGAGTAGATAGCGGCTACGAGTTCTCCCTGCCCGTCGACGAATCCCCAGCGGCTGAAATTCGAGGATCCCTCGATCAGTCCCTGGATCACCTCGGTGCCATAGATCTCACCAAGCACGGCGCGGCGGTCGACACCCGACTCGAGGGTCTGCCAAGCCTCGATATTGGCAGTGGGGTTGTCGGCTGTGCCCTGACGCATCGGGAACTTGCCTTCGGGTGCCACTGTCAGCCAGTCGATATAGCCGTCGGACAACCAGTACTCGATGAACGCTTGAGCGGCCTCGACATTGGTGTTGGTGCCGATCCCCATCAGCGACACCTGGCCGTATTGGGCCGGGGAGCCCTTGGGCCCGGCGATCGCGGGAATGATGCCGGAGTTCTCGGCGAGGAAGGTGGGATTGTCAGCGCACTCGTCGCATGTCGGCAGCGCGGCGTCTCGCAGATTGGCCATCTCGTCGAGAATGAAAGGCGACCACACGATCATCGCCGCCTGACCGGCGAAGTAGGTGGCACGGGTCGACACGACATCCTGGATACCTTCTGGCGAGTAGTTGCTCAGCAGGTTGGTGTAGAAGTCGATGGCTTCGACACAGTTCTCGCTATCGAGGGTGACGTTGCCCCCGGCGTCGGTGAGCTGGCAGTCGTTCGCCAATGCGAACTGCTCGAACGTTTGCTGGGTGAAGACAGCGGCTGCGTCGTTGGATGCCGTGATGCCGAAGAACTCGTTCCCCGGATCGTGCAGCGCCTCGGCCGCGGCCTCGATCGCCTCGAAGGTATCGGGTGCGGCGAGGCCAGCGGCATCGAAGAGGTCCTTGCGGTATAGCAGGAGCTGGCCCCAGCCGTCCGAGGGAACCGCAGCGACCGAG
Organism: Actinomycetes bacterium; assembly: GCA_024227975.1. The sequence continues at coordinate 239 of JAAETV010000405.1, read as the reverse complement.
CCGTCGACCGTCGCCAGGTCGAGGGCGCCGGCACTGAACGTAGCCGGGTCGAGGTTCTGCACGACCTGGTTGGCTGCCTCGATGTCGAGCAGTCCCTGCTGAGCCCAACCGACGGTGAAGTCAACCGGGTGGAACACGACGTCGGGCAATGTGCCCGACGCAGCATTCACGGTCATGAGCTGGGGCAGGTCGTCTTCACCGACGGCGACGAGCTCTACTTCGATACCCGTGGCGGTGGT
>JAAETV010000404.1 GCA_024227975.1 Actinomycetes bacterium | reverse complement strand
TCGCTGACCCAGTCGATGGTGATCTCGGTCGACGGAGCCCATGCCACCAACCCCAATTATGTCGACAAGCACGAACCCTCTCATCAGATCAGTGTCAATGGCGGGATCGTGATCAAGCGCAATGCAAACCAGCGCTATGCAACCGACGCGACCAGTGAGGCATTCATCGTCGGGGCGGCCAAGCAGGCCGACATTCCGCTCCAGTACTACATCCACCGCAACGACCTGCCTTGTGGTTCCACCATCGGACCGATCACAGCGGCCAGGTTGGGAGTCTCGACAGTCGATATCGGTGTCCCCCAACTGGCCATGCACAGCATCCGCGAGATGGCCGGCATGGCTGATCTCGACCACCTGACCACCCTCCTATCCACGACCTGGCAGATCTAGCAGCGTCTCCCGGCGGGGCGGCGGTGTTGCCCGGGAGTTTCGGCCCTGTCGTGTCTCCTGGTGGCGCGGTGTTGCCCGGGAGTTTCGGCCCTGCCGAAACTCCAAGCAACGCGAAGCGTTGCCGTTGGCCAGCTGTCCAACTAACGTCGAGCGGTCGCCCCGGCTTCGTGCCGGTGCGATGCTGAGCCTGAACCGCTCCCAGTCGCAGTCAGAGTCTCGGACATTCAGATCGTCTCTCGGAGGAGCACATCGTGGGCGCAGTACCCTATCTCGCCTTTATTTCCGCACTTGCCGCCCTTGGTCTCGCCGTCTTCTTCTTCAAGGATGTGAAGGCGGCCAGCCCAGGTAGCGACCGCATGGTCTACCTGATGACCGAGATCCAGAACGGAGCACGGGCCTTCCTCAAACAGGAGTACACCTGGGTCGCTGGCTTCGTCGTCGTGATGGCTGTCTTGATCGGGGCCTTCATCTCGCCTTGGGGTGCGCTCAGCTACCTGATTGGGGCTGTCCTATCGGCTGGAGCCGGCTATGCAGGCATGACGGTAGCGACCATGGCCAATGCCCGTACTACTGAGGCGGCCAAGGAAGGACCGGGCAGGGCTCTCCCGCTGGCCTTCCGGGGTGGTGCCGTGATGGGCTTCTCGGTCGCAGGCATGGCCTTGGCCGGCTTGATGTTCGTCTACATCCTGTTCGTCTTGTGGATGAAGATCGACGATGCCTTCGAGGTCGTCACCGCTTTCGGGCTCGGTGCCTCCTCGATTGCCCTGTTCTCTCGTGTCGGTGGCGGCATATACACCAAGGCGGCCGATGTCGGCGCTGACCTCGTCGGCAAGGTCGAGGCGGGCATCCCCGAGGACGATCCTCGCAATCCGGCAACCATCGCTGACAATGTCGGTGACAACGTCGGCGATGTGGCCGGAATGGGCGCTGACCTGTTCGAGAGCTACGCCGGCTCAATCATCGCTCCCATCTCATTGACAGCCTTCACCCTCGGCTTGGTTGCCAATCAGGCAGGCGACGAGTTCAAGATCTCCCTCCTCGTCTTTCCCATGGCTGTCGCTTTCGTCGGCATGATTGCCTCCATCATTGGCTCATTCACCGTGAAGGGTGGGGCTTCCACCGACATCAACAAGCTGTCGGCCGCTCTGCACATGGGCACCAACGTCGCCATGGGCATCACGGTCCTCGGCACCGTTGGCGTCAGTTTCTGGCTCTTCGGAGGTGACGAGTTCGACAACCCACTCGGTCTCGCCATCTCCGTCATCGGTGGTCTCCTCGTCGGCTGGGCCATCGGCAAGGTGGCCGAGATCTGGACCAGCGACCACTACCGTCCGGTGAAGAACATCGCTCAGCAGGCCGAAACTGGTCCCGCTACGACCATCTTGTCTGGCATCTCAGCCGGCATGATGTCCGTTGCCGCTTCCGTCATCCTCATTGTGATCGGGGTGTTGCTGGCCTACGTCGGTGGGCAGATGACGTTCCCAACCGAAGCAGCCTTCCTGGGCGGCGTATCCGGTGACGACTTCGGTGGGATCTACGGCATCGCCGTTGCCGCCATCGGGATGCTGGCCACCACCGGTGTCGTTGTCTCGGTCGACGCCTACGGCCCCATTGCCGACAACGCTGGCGGTATCGCCGAAATGGCTGAGCTCGACCCATCGGTCCGTGAGGTCACCGATGCCCTCGACTCGCTCGGCAACACCACCGCTGCGGTGGCCAAGGGATTCGCCGTCGGCTCGGCCGCTCTAACCGCACTCGCCTTGTTCAAGAGCTTCGAGGTGGCCATCGCTACCGCCGCTATTGCCGAGGGCAAGGACATCACCCTCTCACTCGACGTTGGCAGGGTCGAGGTCTTCGTCGGCCTGTTCCTCGGGGCCATGCTGCCCTTCCTCTTCGCCTCGCTGACCATCGATGCTGTTGGTCGGGCGGCGCAGAAGATGATCGAAGAGGTTCGTCGTCAGTTCCGGGAGATACCGGGCCTGCGCGAAGGTCGGGAAGGGGTCAACCCCGACTCGGCTCGTTGTGTCGCCATCTCGACCCAGGCCTCCCTACGGGAGATGCTCATCCCGGGCGCTCTGGCCATCGTCGTTCCCCTGGTCATCGGGTTCGTCAACATCAACACCCTCGGCGGTTTCCTGGCCGGCGCTCTGGTATCCGGTTTTGCCCTGGCCATCTTCATGGCCAATGCCGGTGGCGCTTGGGACAATGCCAAGAAGTACATCGAAGCAGGCAACCATGGTGGCAAGGGATCCGAGCCTCACAAGGCGGCTGTTGTCGGTGACACCGTTGGCGATCCATTCAAGGACACCTCGGGTCCGGCGATGAACATCCTGATCAAGGTGATGACGATCGTCAGCCTCGTGTTCGCTTCTGCGTTCGTCGGATTCGCCTAGTACGTTTCTCGGGGTGGCCCTTCAGAAACTGACGTCAACGGATGCGTTCGTCGTCGTAGACCTCCCCGATGCGCCGGCATCGGGGGTGGTCCGGCGGGGAAAGAAGATCCTTCAGAGCAGTGCGAAAGACCTCGCCCGCTCGGCCACCTATTCCTTCGGGGCGTTCGGTGTCGAGCGGAGTGGGGCCTCAGCCGGCATCAATGCCGTCGACGAGGCTGCCAGTGAGGCCGTAGCGGCCTTCGTCTCCGAACTGGTTCCGGTCGCGGCCGAGCGCCGGCTGCATCTCGAGCCGGGCAAGGGAGTAGAGAGTGCTCAGCTGGCTGAGCTGCGAGCGGCTTCGGGTGTTGGTCCCCATGCCGGGTCCGAGGCGGTCCTGGTTGCCGGCATCACGGCCGCAACGGCATGGGCCTTCGGAGGCAGCCTCGCCGGTCGGTCGGTTGCCATCGAAGGGGCCCGATCCGCTCCCCCCTTGCTGCGATCGTCGTTGATGGCGGCAGGAGCCACCGTTGTCGACGTCTGGGGTGCGACGGAGAAGCCATGGCTGGTCTGGGGGGCCGAGGTTGATGCCATCCTGGCCGGGTCGAAGCCAGGCACCCTGACCCATCAGGGTGCTGGACACGTCAAGGCCCGCGCCGTAGTGCCCTGGGGCCCGCTGCCAGTGACGACCAAGGCCTTCGCCCAACTCCGCCAGGGCGATGAGGTAGTTGTCCTTCCCGACTTCGTCACCATCGCCGGCGGGCTGCTGGCTGGCCTGACTGATGGTGACGAAGCAGCAGTGACAGCCGCCGTCGTACCGCGGGTCACCGATGTGCTCGAGGAGGCAGGCGCACACCCTGATGGGGTTCTGCTTGGTGCCTGCTACCAGGCGGAGGCCTTCATTGAGTCATGGCAGGGGTCGAAACCCTTCGGCCGGCCTCTGGCGGCCTGACCGCTGAGGGGCGCTTCCCCTCGGCCGGTGGCCTGACTGGGCCGCTCCAGTCAACAACACCACGGCTGGCTCATCGACACCTCCGTCCTGGCTGTGAGCCTGGTGATGCTCAATGAGGCCGGCCAAGCCGGCTGCTCCTGTCTCATCAGGCCGAGGTAGTGGGGGTGAGATCTGGTCCCCAGCAAGGACGGCGGCGGTGCTGAACGTTGGCTCGTCGACCAGGATCGGCCATCCCCCGGTTGTGCTCTGGTGGGTGGCAAGGGTCAACCAGTCATAGGTGACGTCGTCGATTATGCCCGAAGCGACACTATGGGGAGGGTCGGGCCATGGGGTCATCAGCTCGCTCCGTCCGGCCAGGAGGGCAGAGACCTCAACCCGATCCTTGTCTGCTACCAGTGGGTTGAAGAACTGGGCGAGCTCCCAGTCTGAGACCTCCTCACCAGGGTCGTCGGGTCCGAGCAGGGAGCGGACCACGCGGCGCCAGCCGGCAACAAAGGGATGGGCCGCTCTGGCTTGGACCGGATGAAGGCGGGGAAGGCGCCGGTTGGGCCACGCTCGGCCCAATCCGTCCATCACGGCTGTGGCCAAGGCGCCTCCCCCGATCTGGATATAGATGCTGGCCGGATTGATGGAGGCATCGTCGAGTTGGGTCGCCAGTTCCAGGCCCAGGGTCCGACAGCCGTCGATCACCGCTGGGCAGCGTGGTCCTTGAACGGTGAAGGCCTGGGCACCGTTGGCAATGGCGTCATCGAGGGCCGTGATGCATGGGTCACCGATGCTCGACGGGTCTCGGGGGCAGGCCGTGATCTTGGCCCCAAGTCCGTCGAGCCGGTCCATGATGGCCTGGTCAGCATTCGAGGGGACGAAGACTTGGAGCCGGCGCATCGTCGCCTTGGCCACGATGGCGGCGCCGATGGCGGCGTTGCCACACGAAGCGATGGCGAGATCCCGTGTCGAGCTCGTCTCGGTGCTGGCCTTGTCTTCGATGAGGTAGTGGAGTACCAGCCCGAACAGGTGCCGTGCCTTGTGGGATCCGCCGACGGCTCCGGTCTCGACCTTGGCTGT
>JAAETV010000403.1 GCA_024227975.1 Actinomycetes bacterium | reverse complement strand
GGTCATCACCTCCACGGTCTCGGTGGACACGATCCGCCCCTCGAACAAGGCGACCCAGAACCGCCTCATATCGGCTGTGGTCGAGAACAGGCCACCGTCGCCGCTGCCCATGACTGGCAGGTGCAGCGCATTGGTGAGCAGGGCATTGGTGAGCAGGGCATTGGTGAGGTGACCACTGTCGGCGAGATAGCCCGTCGCTACCCCGGGAGGAAGGGAGTCGGAGCGGATGAACGCGGTGGCATCCAGCCCGGCCGGCCGGCACACCAGCTCGTCGATCAGGTACTCGAAGGCCTTGGCGCCGGCCCGCTCGACCAATAGGGCCAGCACCACGAACCCACCATTGTTGTACGCAAACTTCTGGCCCGGGGGCGACGTCTGCTCATGTCCGCCGAGTATCGCCAGGTACGACTCGGTCGAGTCGAGCTGATGGACGGGGACTGGCATCACATGGTCGGAGATTTCACCGAGCGTCGACTCGTCGAGGTAGTCGCCGATTCCGGAACGGTGAGCCAGCAGGTGCTCCACGGTGACCGCGTCGTCGATCAGGGGGAGGTCAGGGCCAAGGAGCGAACGGGCGGTCGTGTTGAGCGATAGCTGACCCGCTTCGATGAGAGCCATGGCAGCAAGAGCGGTGAAACCCTTGGTGGCGCTGGCGATACTCAACCGGGTGTCAACAGTGAGAGGTGCGTTCCACCGGCGGTCGGCTAGCCCATAGGCAAGCTCGGTTGTGGTGGTGTCGGCCAGATCGACACGCACCACACCCGAGAATCCTGTCTTGTCCGCTGCATCGTCGCAGAGTCTGGTGAGCTGGTCGATGCTGGGGGTTGGGGTCACCTCACCTTGATATCAATCCAAACCAAGCGATGGTCGGAACTCGGGAACGGGTAGAGGCCGACGAGGGGGAACAATGGATCGGTGCTCAAAGGCCAGAACACCCCGGCATCGGTGATCTTCATGTTCTTGCGGGGCAGCACATAGTCGGCTCGGAGGTTGCCGGGCCCGGCATCGTTGAAGTCGGCGGTGTCGAACGCCGGGTCGCTCAGGTGGGTGGTGTTGAGCCCACCCTGAGAGGTCGCTTGCTCGGTGCCTCCTGGGCTCGACGGGGTCACCTTGTCATTGACCTTTGGGTGGTCGAGGAGCTGCTGGATGGCGCCGGGAATACTGTCGCCATCGAGGGGGTCGGAGTTCTGGTCGCCGGCGATCACGAACCTGTCCTTGCGTTCCAGGCCACCTCGATCCCCCTTGTCGTCGTAGATGTAGCGGCCTCGACGGGGGTGGATGTAGTCGGCCCAGAACCGGATCTCGTCGTGATTACGGGTGCCGTTGCGATCCTCGGCCCCGTCGAACACGGGCGGGGTGGGGTGGCTCACCAAGAAGTGGACCTTCCGCCCGTTGACCTCGATCGGCACATCCCAGTGGCTCTTCGACGAGAGTCGGAAGACGTCGAGCTCCTCTGGCGAGTACCAGTCCGCAGGGCCAGCCACCGCAGGATCATCGGGTAGGAGTGCCCTGGGCATGTCCTTCCACAGGAAGTTCTGGAATGTTCGGATATCGCCGTACTCGATGGGGTGCATCGAATACACGGCCATCCCGTACTGGCCAGGGAAGAACCCGAACCCGAACGAGTCATTGGGGACGAAGTCGCCAGCCTCCCCACTGTTGTCGAGGTCGAAACCGGAGAAGATTCCGGTGTTGGACGGCGCGGTGTAGCGATAGGGGTACTCGATCGGGGCTGCGGTGCCGTGGGCTATTGACAGGTAGTTCGTCTGGAATCCGTCGAGGGCCACGTTGCCGTCGTCGTAGTCGAACTCGTTGATCAGCAGGACTTCAGGCCGGGCCCGCTGGATGATTTCGGCGATGACATCGGGCTGGGGGCTTCCCGGTGCCGACAACTCATCGGCCAGTGCTCCGGCGGTGAGCCGGTTGAGCGATGCATTGAAGGTGGCGAAACGGACCGACCCGGAGCGCCTATCCCTATCGTCGTCGTGGTCATCGCTTGCCGATGCCGGCGCAGCCAATAGAACAGCCAGCAATGACACAACGACACTGATGATCAGAAGCCGTCGTCTTCCCATGATTTCCCCCAAAGGATGCTCAGGTCCACCGATGGGTGGCCATGGATGTATAAGGATCATCCTGACGTGCCTACGGCATAGCGTCCACTGGCTCGATCAGAATCACGAGGTCTGTGGTGGCGACAGTGGAGGTTGTTGGTCGGTGCTGGCGATAATGCCGCGGACAGCGATCCGAGGGAATTGTTACGGCTCGTTCGACGGCCCGTAGGCCTAGGCCTAGGGTTGGATCGTGAGCGGCTCCGGTGTGCAGGCGATCGAAATCGGCTCGATCATGGATCGTCTGACCCGGCATGTCGGACTCCTGCTGGTCGTCAGTCTTCTGGTGGCCATTCCCTTCATGGTGGTTCTGGGGGTGACGACCTGGCTCGACGAAATCCCGGTGTTCTACCCGGTGCTTGCACTCGGAACCATTGGTGGACTGGCCAACAACATCCGGCATCTCCAGCGCCTTCGCTCGGAGCCACAAGATGAGATCGTTGAGGTCGACACCGATCTGGCCATTGCCCAGATCTACCTCTCACCGATAGTTGGGGGTGTCTTCGCAGCCCTCCTCTACGGAGTCTTCATGTCGAGCTTCCTCCAGGGTGACTTCTTCCCTGAGTTCGAATGCGGCGAGACGAGATTCAGCTCCTACAAGGACTTCTCCCTCTGCGATCCGACGACAAACGGAGACGCGGCCAAGGCCATGGTTTGGGGTTTCGTCGCCGGTTTCGGCGTGCGGTTCACGCCGAACACCCTGGAGGGGTTGAATAAGCGCTCGGGCGGAGCCAACTAGCGCGATCAAGTGCTCAGTTGGATCCATCGCCGGTCGATGTTTCTATTGAGTGACCTCGATGAACACCTCGCCGAGATGGGAGAGCCGGCGCTGGCTGGCTCGATCCTTGCGGTTGACTGTCTTCGTCGCGCCGGTGATTGCGGCGGTGGCTGCTGTGAGTGTTGCTGGGCGACTGGTTCCCAGGCCGCACCAGTGGGTCGCTGCCCTTGGGTGGTGGGTCGGGCTGACGGTGGTCGCGACCCTGGTTCTATGGGCCGTCGATCAAGGGGCACGGCGTCTGTTGCCAGTGGTTGCGCTGTTCAGGCTGTCGCTGGTCTTTCCCGATCGAGCGCCACCCCGGTTCAAGACGGCCCTTCGGAGCGGGACAGTACGTCAACTACAACGACACCTGGTCTCTGAACCCGGAGGAACGACGACACAGGATGCCGCTGAGCGGCTGATCGCACTGGTCGGATTGCTGAATTCGCATGATCGGATGACGCGGGGCCACGCAGAGCGAGTGCGAGCCTATTCCGCCACTATCGGTGAAGAGATGGGCCTGAGGGACCAGGAGCTGGAGCTTCTCAACTGGTCGGGGTTGATTCACGACATCGGCAAGCTGACCGTCTCGGCCGAGATCCTCAACAAACCCGGAGAGCTCACGGATGCAGAATGGGTGATCCTGCGCCAGCACCCACTGAATGCAGACGAGCTGGTAGCTCCCCTGCGGTCCTGGCTGGGGGACTGGGTCGAATCGGCGACCCAACACCATGAGTGGTTCGACGGGGGAGGCTATCCAAATGGCCTGGCCGGTGACGAGATCACGATGGCCGGACGGATAGTGGCCGTAGCCGATGCCTACGATGTCATGACCTCGATCCGGTCCTACAAGAGTCCGATGTCGGCGGTCGAGGCCCGCCGTGAGCTTGCTCGCTGTGCTGGCACCCAATTCGATCCCGCTGTCGTACGGGCCTTTCTGAACGTCGCCATCGGTCGCCTCCGACTGATAATGGGTCCGCTCTCGTCGCTCGTCCAGCTGCCGGCCGGGAGCGCGTCTCTGGGTTCGGCCGGGCTGACCGGTGCCAGTGCGCTCGCCTCGGTGGCCGCCGCCAGCATCATCGGCCTGGGCGGCCCACCACCCGAGCCGATACCCGAAACTGTGGCGTTCGACCCACCGGAGGCGGTCGACGTCGTAGTCGATACTTCCGAGGACACTGATCTGATCACCGATATCGCCCGGCTGATGCCCGACGAGATCCTGACGATCGAACTGATCGACCATCCGGACCACGGCACGACGACCCTGGTCGATGGGGTAGTCACATTCACACCCGACCCCGACTTCAACGGAACCGTCGAGGTGCCCTACAGGGTCTGCTTCGTCGACACGACCTGCGACGAGGGCGTCGTGACGATCGTGGTCGTTGGCACCAACGATGACCCGGTCGCGGTTCCGGATCGAGTGAGCCTGGATGAAGACACGAGCGCCACCGTTGACGTCATCAAGAACGACAGCGACATCGACGGCGACGATCTAGCCATCGTCGCCGCCACGATTGTTGATCGGCCCGACCACTCCCTGACCGGGGGGGAGGTGACGGTGACCATCGAGAACGGCCGGATTGGAGTCACGCCCGCCCCTGAGCGGTGGGGCACAGCCCTCATCGAGTACACGATCACCGACCCAAACGGGGCAACGGCCGGATCGACCCTGGCGGTCGAGGTCACGCCGGTCGATGATCCACCGGTAGCGGTCAATGACACACTCACCGCCTATGAGAACACCCCCGCCGATCTGGATGTGCTGGCCAACGACAGCGATATCGACGGTGATCCGCTCACGATCGTGTCCCTGACCGATGTAGTTGGCGGTACTGCGACCACCGACGGGGCGACGGTGACGTTCATCCCCAGTCCCCGCTACTTCGGACCAGCCGCCCTTACCTACACGATCTCCGACGGCACCACCTCGGCTCAGGCCATCGTCGATCTCACCGTCATCGACATCACTTCGATCCCCCCGTTGGAGCCCGACAGCGCCAGTACGAACGAGGATCAGGCCATCACCATCGACATCCTGGCCAACGACTTCGCTTCTAGCTTGATCATCGATCCGACGACCGTCGTTGTGATCGACCCGCCGGACAACGGCCAAGCAAGCTGGAACGGTTCGACGCTCGAGTACACCCCTGACCCCGACTTTGCGGGGGAAGACAGGCTTCAGTACTTCGTGTGCGACCTCTTGGACTTCTGCAATGCGGCGACCGTCACAGTGACCGTTGCGCCGGTCAATGATGTGCCGGTGTTCGTGGCTGGGGTTGATCAGATCGTGGTGGAGGATGCTGGCCCCCAGGCTGTTGCGGGTTGGGCCTCGGGTATCTCTGCTGGGCCGGGTGAGAGTGGCCAGATCGTGACCTTTGGGGTCATCACCACCAACCCGTCTCTGTTCTCGGCTCCGCCTGTCGTCGACAGCGCGGGTCAGCTGAGCTACACGCCGGCTCCCGACGCCAATGGCACGGCCACCATCACTGTGACCCTCAGCGACAACGGCGGCACTACCAACGGTGGTACCGACATCAGCCCACCAGCCGTCGCCACCATCACCATCACCCCCGTAAACGATGACCCAGTGGCGGTGGATGATGGGTCTTCCCTGGTCGAGGACAACACGCTCGGCGTGACCTTCGATGTCCTCACCAACGACAGTGACATCGATGGCGACACCCCCCAATACGGATCGGCCAACACCTCGACCGTCGTCAATGGGATCATCACCGACAACCTCGACGGCACCTTCACCTATGTTCCCGACGAGCACTTTCACGGGACCGAGACCTTCACCTACACCACCATCGACGGCAACGCCGGTACCGACTCGGCAACCGTGAACATCACCATCACACCGGTTCCCGACACCCCTGTGGCCAGTGACGACGCTCGCGTCACCCCGGTAGACACCCTGTTGGTGGTGCCAGCCCCTGGCCTCCTCGTGAACGACTACGACGTCGACATCGAGACCCTCACGGTCACGACCACCCCGATCACCCCACCGTCGAATGGTGTCGTCGTGCTCGGTGCCGACGGCTCATACACCTACACCCCAGGTTCTGGATATGTGGGCACCGACAGCTTCGTCTACGAGATCTCCGACCCTGGTGGTCTGACCGCCACGGCGACGGTCACCATCACCGTCGACAGTGGTGTCACCAACCGCGTCTACTACCTCGGCGACTCTGGTTCTGCGGCCTGGGACTATGATCTCGTCACCAGCGCACCACCGTCGAGCGCTCCCGTGTTCGACAGCGACACCGACGGCGACCCCGGCCTCACCATCGAGTTCGGCTTCGGGCACGACTCCGAAATCGACACCGACGTATACCAGCTCTGGACCCTCACCGCTACCTCGCCGGTCGCCATGGACGGTCCGGTCACCCTCGACCTGTGGGCGACAGTGGAGAACTTCACGCTCAACGAGAAGAGCCACCCCCACGTCTATCTCTATGATTGCCTCGCTGCCTCCTGCACCTTCCTCACCCACGGCGACATCCACGTCGGCGACTGGAACCAGGGGGTCTCCGACTTCGTCAATCTCCAGATCGAGCTCGGCTCGGTCACCCACACCGTTGCCACCGGGCGCGACCTGGTCCTCCGCCTCCAGTTCAAGCACGAGGATATGTGGGTCGCCATGACTGCCGACTACCCAAGCGCCCTCAACCTCACCCTGGCCAACCAAGCACCGGTCGCAGCCGACGACACCTCCACCGTCAACGAGGACTCAGGGACGACCAACCTCAGCGTGTTGGCCAACGACGTCGACACCGACATCGACCCGGCATCGGTCGCGGTCACTGCCCCTGCCGGCTCTGGTACCGCAACCCCGGTCGGGGACGGCACCATCGACTACACCCCGGACCCCGAGACCAACGGCGTCGACACCTTCGCCTATCAGGTTTGCGACCTCGGAGGGAACTGTGACACAGCCACCGTGACTGTCACCGTCACCCCTGTGAACGATGAACCCAGTTTCACCGGCGGTGGAGCCGTGGCAGCCGGTTTGGGGCCGAGCACGCTCCCGGCCTGGGCCACTGGTATCTCAGCAGGCCCAGCTGATGAGTCGGGCCAGCTCCTCACCTTCGTCATAACCGCAAACGACAACCCCGGCCTGTTCACTACCGGGCCGGCCATCGACGCCACCTCCGGCGATCTCAGCTTCGACGTCGCGAGCACCGGCGTCGCCAATGTCACGATCCAACTCGTCGACAATGGTGGCACCGCCAACGGTGGCGACGACACCTCTCCCACCTACAACTTCACGATTACCATCTCGTAGGGGCACTCCGAGATCGTCACGAGGCGCTCATGCGAGAGGCGGTCAGGTGGTCACGGGGTCAATGGGCGCCTGCACACCACAGTGTCGTTCGACGATCTCGGCTGCGTCGAGGCAAAGATCCTCACGGAAGCGGTCGGCCACGATCTGGGCGCCGACGGGCAGGTCTGAGTCGACTCCGGTCGTCACGTGTGCGGCCGGGAGACCCAGCAGGTTCGCCGGTGTGATGAACCGCAGCAAGTCTGAGGTCAGCTCCAGCCCTCCCTCGGCCACATCGGCTCCGTGAGCGAACGGTCGGCCGGTCCACGTGGGGCCGATGATCACCGGGTAGTCGGTGAAGAACGCCGTCCACGCGCACATCAGACGGTGCCGTTCCATATGCACCACCTGGGGTGGCAGCGCCTCGGGTGGGTACAGGTTCTGGAGGCTCATGAGGAGCGTCAGTGCCTCCGGCGACATGATCGGCTCGAGCGCCATGGCCAGCACCGGAACGTCGAACGCCAGGTTGCGGGCCCAGAGCTCATGGACCAGTTCGAGCTCGGGTGGTGTGACCTCCTCGACTTCCCATCCGGCAGCCGAAAGTGCCTCGGCCGCAGCCCGGACACCCACCAGCACACCCTCATCAATGACAACCCCGGGGATCGAAGTGACGACCGCAGCCCTATTCGGTACCGACGGACCTTCGAGCGGGGTGTCAACCGTGAGCGGGGAACGGGGGTGGGGGCCCGCCATCACACCGAGGGCGGCCCGCAGATCGGCCACGGAGCGGGCCATTGGTCCCTGCACCGCCATCTGCTGCAGCGACAATGCTGGTGAGCTCGGCTCGATCGATGACGCTTCCGGGACCCGCCCCGAGCTTGGCTTCAGTGATGAGATACCACAGCAGAACGCAGGGTTGCGAAGTGAGCCCCCGAGATCGTTGCCCAAACCCAACGGACTCATACCGGTGGCGATCGCCGCGGCCTCGCCGCCACTGGAGCCTCCGGCCGTCAGGGCCAGATTCCATGGATTGCTGGTGGTGCCGTGCAGGGGGCCTTCGGTCGTGATTCGCAGACCGAACTCGGGCAGGTTGGTGCGAGCGATTGGGATCGCCCCTGCGGCCTTCATCCGCTCGACCTGAGGTGCATCCAGGATTGGCATCGCCTCGGCCATGGCCGGAATGGCTTGGGTCGTCGGTGAACCGACCAGGTCGATGTTGTTCTTCACCGTGAATGGCACCCCGGCGAAGACCCCTGCGTTCTCCGATGACCCGTCGATGGCATCGGCAGCCGCTCGCGCCTCATCCGCAAGTACCAAGGTGATTGCATTGACGGCGCCGTTGCATTCCTCGATGCGATCGAGATGGGCGTCGACCACGGCCCGACTCGATAGCTCACCGTCGCTGATCAATGCCGCCAGTTCGGTAGCCGACCGCTTCCACAGTTCCTCACCCATCCCACGACCCCTTCGCTCAATTGATGCCATCATTATGCGGTACGGCTCATCGGCCGGCAAACGAACCGGGGCTCACCGCCGGTGCCGTCCCGCAGGTTGTGCGCTACCCCTCATTCGGTGGGTCACGGGGCCGCTCTGACGACTGTCTACCCCGTCAACCAGGGTCGGGTTCGTCAACCAGGTCTGGGGTACTGGGTTCTGTGGCGGCTTGATCGGCTCCGGTATCAGCGAAGAACGACGGTGTGCCCCGGCGGAAGAGCAGGATCAGGGCTACGGCCGAAACCAGTACCGCTCCTCCGCTGACCCAATGATTGACCCTGACGCCCAAGATGAGCGTTGCCGCGTCGATGCGAACCCCTTCGACGACGAACCGGCCGATCCCGTAGCCGAGGACGTAGAGAGGCAGGATCATGCCCTTCTTGAGAACACCCCGACGGTCGATCCAGATCAGGAAGCCGGCAAGACCAAGATTCCACAACGCCTCGTACAGAAACGCGGGGTGGAAGGTCGGCTCATCAGCGAATTCCGCCGGTCGGAACCTCTCATCGATTTCGACCGCCCAGGGAACATCGGTGGGGCGGCCGAAGATCTCCTGGTTGAACCAGTTTCCCAGCCGTCCGATCGCTTGAGCCACTGGGATCGCAGGGATGGCCGCATCGGTCACGTTTCCGATATCTAGATTCCTTCGCTTGGCCGCCCACAGGCCGGTCAGAGTCCCCAGAACCAGCCCACCAGGGACACCGAGGCCTCCCTCCCAGACCTTCAACCAATCTTCGATCGGCCGCCAGTCAGTTATGAGGTGATAGGCGCGAGCGCCGATCAAACCGGCGGGCACCGCCCAGGTGGCGATCTGGCTGATGTCCTCTGCGTCCCCGCCACGGGCCGCCCAACGGCGCTGGGCGATCACAACCGCCGCGATCACACCGAGGCCGATACACAGCCCGTAGTAGTTGAGTTGGAGTGGGCCGATATCCAACTGGTTGGAAGACGGGCTGGGGATCGAGGCAACAAGCCAAGACAGATACATAGATGCAGCCACCTAGCCGAACAGGGATGGAATCAGAGCGTACAAAGCCGCCGACGAGAAATCACAGGCCCGACCAACCAATAGGGTCCCGAGTCTGCCGAGGTGTGTTTCAGTCCAGGTTGAAGCCGCCGTCGCGGGCGGCCTGGACAAGCTCGAATGCTGGGAAGAAGCCGAGGGACTCCTCGGCGTCGGCGGCGACGGTTTCGGCGAGGATCCCGGTGGCGTCGAACTCGTAGGTGATGCAGCCTCCCTCGAAGGTGAAGTACCACTTGCCGCGGTAGAAGACATCGGGCACAGCGTTTTCGATGAGCTCGAGAGCGTCTCGGGGCTGGAGGCCATGACCGGCGGCGGCCGCACTATTGCTGCGTAGCTGGACGGTGCCTTCCTCGGCGTCGACTTCGTCGATGATCCATACGTATTGGCCTTGGGTCAGAGCGAGATCGACACGTGAGTTGACGGACTCATCGATGTCGTCGCCCAGGGTGAAAGACACAGGACGATCGTCTATCTTGATCCCGGCGAACTGGGTGACCAGCGCCCGCCCGCTGGCGAGGGGCTGCTCGCCGGAAGGAATGATCGTTATCCCGATGTTGGTGGGTTCCAGCTCGATGTCTTCGAATCGCTCGATATCGGGGCTTCTGGACTTCACCGCAACGGCATCAGAAACATCGCACGACTCGGTCACGGTTGCGCTCAAGAACGTTTCGAACGATTTGAGGATCCTGACACCTGCTCGGCCGTCCTCGGCAAACCACTGGACGGAATCCCAGCCCAGTCGAAGCCCTTTGACACATGGGGTGTATTTCGCCGTTGGCACAGCCTGCACGGTGATGACAGTCGACGATGAGACGTCGTCCGAAGGCGACGAGCAATCGAGGTCTCCCAGTCCGAGGTGGTCCCCGCAGGAGCTCAAGGCCAAGGTCATGATGAGCAAGATGGTTAGTCCTCTCATAGGAGCCCTCCTCCTCCAATTTCCTGGATGACCAGAATGATGACGAAGATCCCCAGGATTGCGGCGCCGGCGGTCAGCCTGAGCCGACGGGGGCTCCACCGCTGGATCGAGATGGGTTCGGTGTCGGGGGCGAGTCTGCGGAACTCCTCGACCACATCGACGCCCTGCTGCTTCTTGAGCAGAGCTAGAGAACTGCGCGATTGGGAAGGCATGGTGACACTACGGGTAGCGGCGAAGGCCTCGGCGATGTCCTCCGGCGCGAACTGGAGCAGGGCCCGCTCGTAGACATGGTTGGCGTCGGTGCGCAGAGCCAGGATCAGCATCATGTTGGCCAGATCGACGGCCTGGCGCCATGGGCTCGGGCGGACCGTGCCAAAGGCCACGTCGATCACGACGACCCGGCCATCGCTCAGCATCACGTTGGCTGGCTTGATGTCGCGGTGTGCTAGCCCTGCGTCCCACATGTGGCGGATCAGAGCGAGGGCGTCGTCGATCACGGTGTCGGTGACCTCGGCGTCGCTGAGCTCCTGCGATCGTTCGAGGAACTCGCTGACCATCAGGTACTCACGCTCAGGTGTGATCTCAACGATTCCCAACGGTGCAGCACTCGGTACGCCAGCGTCGCGCATCAAGCGTTGGATGTAGTCCTCGTATTCAACCAGGCGACGAACGGTCGAGAAGTGAACCTCGTCCTCGAGAGATCCGTACAGGATGGTGCGCCCGATCTTGTACCAGCGGTCGGAGCGGAGGTGGACTTGGCTGTACAGCTTGGCGAAGACGTACTGATCCGGATCACCCGCAACCTTGAGGCGGAGAGGTGTGGATCCACCTGACCCCTCGAGTCCAAACGGCTTGACCTCGAGAACCTCCAACCCCAACTGTTCGGAAACGCCACGTTGGATTGCCTTGCCGCGTTCCCCCGTCACGTTGAGGTGGGCCGTCACCCCCGGCTTCCAGGTAACGGGAAAGGTCCCTTCGGGGGCGAACCAGCGGAACAGCACCGCGACTACAGCGAAGGAGAAAATGGCCGCCACCACGGCATCGCTCGGATGGTCAACCCCGAGATAGATCCGGGCCAGGATCAGTGCAAGAACCAGGAATCCGGAGACACCGAAGGCCAGGTGACGTCCACGACCCTTCGGCACGAGCGTGTAGGCCATGGCGGCCGCGGTTACGCCAAGCCGGGCAACCGGACCCGACGGGTGGGAGGCGCCTTCCCAGTCTCCGATGATCGGAAAGAGCGGTCGTGGTCTGCCAACGACCTCCTGAAGGCCGTCAACGGTCGCCTGGACCAAGATGATGGCCAGAAGTACAGCGAAGAAGTGCCGGAACCGGCGCACGAAGAGCAGAGCCAAGAGCGCACCGATTCGGAGTATGCGTATGAGCCAAGACGAACCGAGTAGGGCAGTGGCATCGGCCAGAGAAGTAAGAGCGCTACTGCGAGCCTCGACGAACTGCTCCAAGATCGAATTGTCCCGATCGGTCCACCAGTTGGCAGATTCTGGAAACGCGAACAGAGAAATCCAGAGCGCGACCATGGCGAGACCACCGAGCAGCCAGAGCCTCCCCGCTGTGCGTAGCTCACGGGGCAGCGGTGCCTTCTCGCCGCTGGGACGTCGCCGCCGGCCGGCGACGCGAATGCCGGCGATCCGGATCTCGCGCCTCTCGCCGAGCGCTGGAAGCCCGGGCTCGATCGGCGTCGATTCCTGCGACTCTCCTAGGTTCTCCATCGCCTCCGCTCGTGATCGCTAGCGAATCCTACAGCAAGCACTCGTTGCCTGTCCGACTGGGGAGAGTGGAGACACGATCTGACAGTAGATAGAGCCGATGGGCTTTCGGATTCGAGACACGGCCCCAGACGACGTTGGCGATATCACGAAGATCTACCACACCCCCCGGTTGTAGCTTGACCGATTTGGTCGAAACTCGATCAGCATGGCGTTACTAGTGGTCAGGTTGTCTTGGCCACGAAGACGGCACAAGGCGTCCTTTGCAGAACGGCGGTGGCAACCGAGCCGAGAACCCGACTGATGCCTTGGGTTCGGACGGAGCCAACGACGATCACGTCCGCCTCCAACCGCTCGGCCTCGGAACACATCGCATCCGCCGGATCACCGGTAACTACTGCGGTCGTCACCTCCAGCCCGTTGCCGAGGAGGCCGGCCATGTTGTCCAAATGACTTCTCGCGCCGTCATAGGTCGTGAAGGTCCAGGATTCACCGGCACCGCCCACCGTTGTCGTCGCGCGGTCTGATACTGCGGACACCAGATGAAGGCGAGCACCAAGATCGCGCGCAAGGGTGGCCGCCTGTCTTGCTGCTTCGTTGGCGGTTGGCGTATCGGTGGCCCCGGCCACAATCGTCTTCATACAGCAATCCCTCTCGAACTGGAGCGAACGCTAACCGATTAGCGGGTGCTTGACCACAGCCAGGTACGGCCGGCCTGATGAACAGAAGGTCTGCCCTTCACGATGGCGCCCGATCCCTCCGGCTGATCTGAGGTCTCATTTTCGTATTGACACTCATCGATTCGTATGACAGTATCTCATATAGACGTTAGTCGATATGAGGAGGAAACATGGATTGGCTGGTCGATCTGATCAACCGGGTTGGAGTTGACGTCCTGCGGACGTTCGAGAACGTGTGGATGTTCCTCGCCATTGCTGTACTCGTTGCGGCCGCGGTGCCGGTCTACGTCGGCATTGATCGGATGTCGCGTCTGCTGCGACGCAGGTGGACGATCGCCACGATTGGGGCCGTGGCCCTCGCAACCCTGACCCCGTTCTGCTCATGCGGCACTACCGCTGTGCTACTCGGAATGATCGCATCGTCGTCACCATGGGCACCCCTCGTTGCGTTCATGGTGTCCTCCCCGCTGACCAGCCCTTCGGAGCTCATCTTTTCGGCCGGATTGTTCGGATGGTCGTTCGCCTTGTTGTTCTTCGTTGGCACGATCGTGCTCGGCCTGGCCGCGGGGTGGGTTGCCCACTTGCTCGATCGATCCGGTTGGCTCGACGGGCAGGCTCGGGTCCAGAGCCCTTCGCTCTCCTCCACTCCTGAAGCCGACACGTCGCCCGGCGACCAGGTCTCAGGCGACCCGAACGAGACCACTACGTTGGAGCCTGCGGGAGGTGGACTGGCCACCCTCGTTGCACCCCACCCAGCATCCGTTGGCCCCCGCCCAACGCTCATCCGCCGCCTTCGGCTCGATGCCTACGCGCAAGAGTTCGTGAGGACCGGCCGTCGTCTCCTGGTCTTCTTCTTCGCATACACCGCTATCGGCTATCTGGTGATAGAGGCCATCCCGACCAGTTGGTTGACCGACTACCTCGGCGGCGAATCATTGTTGGCTGTCCCACTTGCTGCGATCATCGGCATCCCGGCCTATATCAACACCGAAGGATCCCTCCCTCTTGTAGCCACGATGGTTGACGGGGGAATGGGTCCGGGTCCCGCCCTCGCCTTCATTGTGACCGGAGCAGGAACGAGCGTTGGGGCCATCAGCGGCCTGTTCGTCATCGCCCGAGTACGCGTCGTCGCCCTCGTGGTAGTCATGCTCCTGGTCGGTGCGATGATCCTGGGCTGGACGGGCCAGATCTTGCTGTGAGTCAGCCGCCCCAAGGTGACTGAAGTGTCTGGATGTCAGTCGCCCTGTAGCAGCGCACCCTGGTTCAGTAGCAGTCGCCGGGCCATCTCTCGGTCGTGGATGCGGAGAGGGCTTGGCCACGGAGAGAGGGTGGGCTATGCCCTACCGACGCCCGAGAGTGTCAAACCGGTGTTCGTGTCACGGGGCCCGGGAGGTGCTAGCCGGCGACCAGTTTGAATCCGACGTTGTCGATCAGGTTGCCAACAGATCCCTGGTCGACGGCCCGCAGCCCGAAGACGACGGAGTTCGTCTTGGCCGGGACCGTGAACCTGCCGCTCACCGTGCGCCAGGCACCAGGCGGTGAGGTGACGGTCGCCTGTGTCTCACCGTCGATGAACACGGTCACGGTGTCTTCGTCAATGCGGCCTCGGTGGGCGAACGACCAGCGGTACGTGGAACCAGGGACAACATCGATCTGTTGCGAGATTGTGGCCGAGGATCTGCCGTTGAGCTCCGCGTGTTGGCGACCGGCGAAGGAGGGGATGTCTCTGTGGCCAGTTCCCCACA
The DNA here is from genome assembly GCA_024227975.1 of Actinomycetes bacterium. Next base: position 1,617 of record JAAETV010000403.1, on the reverse strand, counting down.
CTTCGATGGTGCCTTCAGACGAGGTCCAGCCATTCACGTTGACGTTGCTGAAGGCCCCATCAGCCACGGTCGGCTGCTCGAACCCACCACTGGTGATCCAATTGATGGGGACGACAGTTGACGTCGTGGTCGATGGGGGTTGCGAGGTCGTGGTGGTTGGTGCTGTGGTCGTCGTTGTCGGGACAGTCGTGGTCGTCGTCGGGGCAACTGTGGTCGACGGTGAGGGTCGCATCGTTGTCGGGGCAGCTGTAGTTGTTGATGGGGGTGGGGTCGTGGTGACTGATTTCTCGATGGGGCCCTGCCGGTTGGCAGCGCTAGGTGTTGGATCTTGTTCTGACTTGGGGGTGTCCGACACCGGCGACGAAGGACGCAAGTGCAGGTCACTGTCTGACTCGGGCTCTCCCCCGTCGATGGCCGCCGGGTTGACTCCCTTGGACGTGGTCGGTCGAGGGGCGGGCCCGAGAAGCTGACCTGTGGCCATCGCAGGATCGAGTTCTGGGCCTGTTCGGGCCCCGTAGGCCAAGAAGACGACCAAGGCGATCAAGGCCCCTCCCAGAATTGCGAGGGGGGTGCCCCAGCTCTGAGATGGATCCAGTATCCACCCAGGTGCTCGTGGGTGGGGGGAGCCGGCCTGCTGCGGAGCCGGAGGGCTGAACGGAACCCGGTCGTCGTCAGAGAGCAGACCAGGCCTTTGTTCAGGCTGGAGCACGGTGGTAGATGGTAGTAGAGGAAGTGGTTTTCCTCCACGGCTTCCGTATAGGTCAACCTGTTTGGGTCGGGGTGCGTGACACTGATTCCTGAACGAAGTGTCAATGTGGTGGTGCTCCTCCCACCCCGTGATGATGGGTGCTAGCCGATCATGACCAAGGAGAACCCGAAATGACCGTTCAAGGACTGCATCATGTGGCCTATCGGTGCATCGACGCCCGCAAGACCACGGACTTCTACACGAAGTACCTCGATCTCGACTTCAATGTCGCCATCGCCGAGAACGAGGTGCCGTCGACAGGTGAGTGGTCGCCCCATATCCACATCTTCTTCCAGATGGGCGATGGTAGTTGTGTCGCGTTCTTCGAGCTTCCCGAGTCGTCAGACATGAAGCTCGATCCGAACACGCCCGATTGGGTGCAGCACCTCGCCCTCGTCGTGGATGATATGGAGACGCTGAACAGGTACAAGGATCGGCTCGAGGCCGACGGCATGGAGGTCGTCGGCCCGATCGACCACCAGATCTGCCAGTCGATCTATTTCTTCGATCCCAATGGGCACCGCCTCGAGCTAGCGGTCAACACCATGACTCCCGAACTGGCCAACAGGCTTGGGAGCCTCGCCGATTCGGTCCTCGACGAGTGGAGCGAGACCAGGACCGCTCAAGACGTCGATTGGATGCACGTCGGAGCGAGGGGCCCGACCCCCTAGACGTCTTCGGCGCCCCAGCGGCTATGAGCTACTGCCAGGCTGTTCGTGCCTCTGCAACCTTCACGGAGATGCGATCCTGGTCGGGACCGACATCCTGCGGCGACGGATATGGGAACCGTGATCGAGGCCAAGCGTTCGACGTTCCATGCGAGCCACCCGGAAGCCACGGCTCACGAACAGATCGCATTGCTCGTCTGG
>JAAETV010000402.1 GCA_024227975.1 Actinomycetes bacterium | reverse complement strand
CACGGTCGCCTACGACGCCACTTCCATCGACGCCAACACCTGGGAGATCTACAGCGAGGGCACAACTAGCGGCGCCACCCAGGCCCGGCTGGTAAGGATCGAGCGGGAGGCCACGGCGGCGGCCACCACCCACTTGGCCCTGTTCGCCGATCAGTTGCTGAGGCTCCACTCTGGCAACAGCGGAACCATAGATGGGGGGCTGGGGTCGAACGGCCAGGTCACTCTCGGTGGCACGGCGACGACGGAACCGGTGACCCTCTACCAACCGGATGGGGCCTGCACCGATTGCTCCCAGGTCGTCACCGCCGATGGTCCACGGAGCGACTCGAACCCGGTCATCCCCACCAGCGGCACCCAAGATTGTCCCAAGGAAATCAAGTTCGACAAGACGGTCGACGGCAAGAACGGTCAGCCCTACCTCTGTTTCAGCGGCGAGAAGTTCGAGGTTCCCGAGACGCTCCAGGTCATAAACCCACCGGTGATCATTCACATCGGCTCCAGCATCGAGATCGATATGGAGAACAGCGAGGTCAACACGGGCGGCTCGGCCGCAGACTTCCTTCTGCTGGTCCACAAGCCCACAAGCTGGAACCCGGCCAGGTTGACGCTCAAGGACGCCACCTTCAACGGCCTGCTCTACGCTCCGGGGCGGTTGTTCAGGGCCAAGAACTTCGAGGGAAACGGGGTATTCGTGTTCGGCGAGTTCCTGCAAGGTAGATCGGGCACGATCGACATCACCTACGATTCTGCCCTGGACGGCATCCTAGACGGTGACGCCGACACCGGTGGTGGCGACAGCACATGGGGCATCACCGACTGGCAGAAGGTCGCGCCCCTCCCGTAACCATGATTCGGCCGACGTTTCGCCGCAGGCGAAACTCGTGGTGAGCTGGGGAGCAGCTCACACGATGACCCGGAGGATCTCCTCGACCGACGTGATCCCTTGGGCCACCTTGTGCATGCCGTCGCGGAAAAGGGTCGTCATGCCCTGCTCTACCGCGCACCCCGTGACCTTCTCGACCGGAGCCCGGTCCAGCACCAATTCAGCAATCTCTTCGGTCATGGTCATGACCTCATGGACGGGCACCCGCCCGGTGTAGCCGGAGCCCGAGCACCGACCGCAGCCACCCGATTGGTAGGCATGGAATGAACCGTCCTCGGCCAGGAGCTGGGGCGGTATCCGGGATCCGCTGGCTACCGAGGGAGGGATGACGACCGGTGTGCGACAGGCCGAGCACAGCCGGCGGGCCAGGCGTTGGGCCAGGACGGCGTTGACGGTCGAGGTGATCATGAACGGCTCGACCCCCATCTCGAGCAGCCGGAGCGGCGTCATGGCCGCGTTGTTGGTGTGGAGGGTCGACAACACCAGGTGACCGGTCAGAGATGCCTCGGCGGCGATGGTGGCGGTCTCCCTGTCCCGGATCTCGCCGACGAGCATCACGTCGGGATCGGCCCGCAGGAACGACCGGAGGGCCGTGGCGAAGGTCAGGCCGGCTTTGGTGTTGACTTGAACCTGCTTGATCCCATCGAGCCGATACTCGACCGGGTCCTCGACGGTGATGATGTTCGTGGTCGGCTCGTTCAGCTCCCGGAGTGTGGCGTACAGGGTTGTCGTCTTGCCCGACCCGGTGGGCCCGGTGACTAGGACAGTGCCCCAGGGCCGACGGTAGGCGGCGCGGTAGCGGGTGAGCTGGTCAGGAATGAAACCGATGTCGTCGATCTGGTGGTGGTCGGCTGAGGTGTCGAGCAGCCGCATCACCGCCGCCTCACCGTGGACGGTGGGGACGGTGGCTACCCGGATGTCCAGCCCAGTGAAGGCCGCCGAGGAGATCCGACCATCCTGGGGGATCCGGCGCTCGGTGATGTCGAGGTTGGCCATCACCTTGATCCGGCTGATGAGGCTGGCCTGCAGGGACTTGGGGGGCGACATTGCCTCGCGGAGGATCCCGTCGACCCGGTACCGGACCCGCAGGCCCTCGCTCATGGGCTCGATGTGGATGTCGCTGGCTCGTTCCTCACCGGCCCGCGAGATCAGCAAGTCGACGAACTGAACCAGCGGCGACGACTCCTCGACTCCGGCCAGAGGCTCCGGTGCCAGGTCCTCGATCGGGTCCTCGACGTCGACGACGGCAGCCATGATTGCCTGCTGGAGGTTGGCGTCCGAGTGGCCCATGCGGTCGATGGCCCGCATGATCTGCCCCGGCGGGGCCATGACCGGGCGAATCGGGGCCCGGATGGCACCCCGGAAGTCGTCGAGGGCCAAGACGTCGGCCGGGTTGGCCATGGCCACCAGCACCTCGCCGTCGCGGCGGTAGACGGGGAGGCCACGGTGGCGGCGGCAGAGGGCCTGCGAGACCTGGTGGGCCAGCTCGACGTCCAGCGGGCGCTCGTTCAGATCGATGAACTCGAGTCCGAACTGCTCCGCTAGGGCCCGAACGAGCTGAGCCGTCGTTACCAACCGACTCTCCAGCAGGACCTCACCAAGCTTGCGACCGGAGCTCTGCTGCTCGGCCACGGCCGACTGGACCTGGTCATCGGTCAGTACGCCGGCGTCGACCAGTATCTCGCCCAGCCTTCGCCTGACCCGTTT
>JAAETV010000401.1 GCA_024227975.1 Actinomycetes bacterium | reverse complement strand
GCCAGGTGAGACCAGGCCCCGGTGGTCACGATGGAACCACCGAACGCCGACACCACAGAGCCGTCGATTCGAAGCTGGGCCTCCACGTTGGCGGTCGTGCCGTCGATTGGATCAACCAGGAGATCGAAGAGAACTGGTGCTCCACTCCCCCGCGCTATCACCGAGGCTGGGCCTCCAAACCCGGCGGGCTTGATCCAGGCTTCAGCCGTCAGGGTGTTCAACGCGCCGATGGCCAAAGGACCCAGCTCGGCCCGATCATCGACCCCGTCGAAGACCAGGCCCGACCCCGACTGGGCCGGTTGGAGGTCGCCGGAGGTCATGGAGCCAGCGCTCAAACCGTCGCGGTTGGCGACGGTGGCATCGTCGATCTGGGGAGTGTCTCCTGCTGGGTCGCGCCCGAGGTGCCAAGCAGCGCCGAAGCCAGATGACCAGACACTGTGGATCTGCTCCCCAGCTGGAGCATCGGCGGCGCCATAGTAGAGGTACAGAGGGGTGTCAGCGGAACTGCTCAATGACGGCACCCTGACCCAGGCGACGAGGGCACCCGTGCCGGAGTCCCAGGACTCGATCTCATGATCGAGCAAGGTCACCCCGTCGGCTGCGGTGAAGCGAAAGTCGGACCCGTCGGTCTGGGCCGAGGCGCTGAGGTCGGCATCGGTTACCGCAATCTGCAGGGGCACATCGGTGAGGGTCGACGGGACCAGCGCCGCTGAGACTGTCAGCGGGATCCGTCGCGTCCAGGGGTCGGCCTGGTACCAGCCCGTGCCACCGGTTCGATCCTCGAAGTCGCCGAGGGTGCCGGAGTCAAAGCTTTCGGTGAGGAGGTAGACGGCTTCTGGATCATTGGCCACCGCCCCCGGGGAGCTATTGCCGATGTAGAGCCAATAGGTGCTGGTCGTGTCGGCCGCGATCGGCTCGACGGTCTTGAACCAGATCGTGGTGCTGACGGCGTTCCAGGTGGAGGCGTCGTCGAGGACGCGGTCGAGCTCAGTCCAACTGGATCCATCCCAACGCAGGACCCGAACGTCGGTGCCGTCGCTTCGTGACAGCCCAGCCGAGACGAGCGCGGCATGGTCGAAGTCGAGGTGAACCGTGTAGCCATCGGGAGCAGCGACGCTGGAGGTGTCGACATCGATCCGCTGACGGAAGCTGTAGGCGGGATCCCACCACTGAGGACCCGCCCACTCGATCACCTGCCAGGCGAACGAGGAGTTGGAGGCCGATGCATCACGAACCACGGAGAGGGTGTCGGCGGCGGTCAGGATGAAGGTGGCACTCGCTTCCCCGACGATGTCATCGGCAATATGGTCGGTCATGCCTCCCCCGGTCAGACCCGGGATGGCAACGGTCGACACCACCGAGCTTCGTGTCACGTCCACCGGATCCACCGCGATGGTTCTCGCCGGTTGCCCGGCCGTGAAGTCGACCGTGCCGTGTCTGACCGTGGTTCCGTCGTTCAAGGCCACCACCTGGATCTGGATGTCGAGCGCCTCACCGGCGATGCCGCGGTCGATGGTGATCGTGGTGGAGTCGGTCAGTGTGGCCCTGACCAGCCGCTTGCCGATGTCGGCACCCGCCGCAGTCGAGTTCACCGACGTGAGCAAGAAGGTGGTCTCGGCGTCGACCGGGGAGGGGATGGTCAGCGTTGTCGAGCCGGCCGCGGCCGGGAGCGTACCGGTGATGGTCTGAACGCTGGCATCGGCGGGATCGGCGAAGCTCACCACCTGCCAGGAGAACGACCTTTGAGCATCGAATGAGGCGGCACCGGTGGCCCGAAGGCGCAGATTGGTAGCCGAGGTCAGCTCGGCGATGAACAGATCATCTCCACCAAAATCGGTGGCGGTCGGTTCAGCCGTCGACGTTGCGAGCACGAAGCTGGCGGCCTGATTCACCGATGCGACCGGGATGTCGATCTGGGTCGTGCCGTTGCCGACGACGGTGCCCCGCTGAACACTGGCTCCGCACCCGTACTCAACCACCGACCAGGCCACGGTCACGGGGGGCGGGGCACCGGCATCTGTGTTCCGACTCAACTCCAGGGCGGCGCCGTCGACCCGCAACACCACCTGGACGGTGGCGTCGGCCGGCTCATTGGATGCGCTGCGGACCGAAGCCATGACAAACGACCCAGCCGGATCGACGGCCGTGATCGGAACAGTGACCACCCCGTCGACGGCATGGATGCTCTCCCCGTTCTGCACGGAGCTCAGCTGGGGATCGAAGCAAGCGGCGGTCGTGAAGTCGTTGGCGGCCACCGACTCACCGGAGACGAACATGGCGAAGGCCACACCGGCTGACATCAGCCCAACTAGAGGGAAGGCGACGAAGGCCAGGAGTCGGCGGCGTGGAAGTTGGCGCCGACGTCCTCTTGGCGAAGCCGCACGAGGCTCGACCGGTTCAGCGGCAACGGGTGCTGGTGGAGGAGTAATCCAGATCCGCCTGAGCGCATGGAAGGCGATCGCTGCGGTCGCCACCGCCATGAGGGTGAGTGAGGCACCGGGCTGGAACACCGTCTCGAGCCGGCCACCCCAGCCTGGTGCGATCCAGCGGGCCACCAGCTGCTCCCCGTCGAGCGGATAGGGGGCGGCGTCGGGGCTCTCATTGGCGTCGCCCTGGGTGATGGCGAAGGGGACAGCTCCGCTCTGTTCGATCTCGATGATTCGATGGGTGACAGGAGTGGCACCCGGGCGGCGCATGACCAGGATGTCATCGACCCCAATGGAGCTCACCTGGCGGGGGACAGCCACGATGAGCGAACCGGGTGGCGCAGTGTCTCCCATACTCCCCGTCTGGATCACTACTGGGCGGTACCCGGCAGCCAGGGCGGCGAGCACGATCCCCACCGCGACAATCAGGATGGCGAAGAAGGCTCCGGCCAGGCGTGCCCGCCAACGGTGAGCAGACCGGCTTCTAGGGCGCGACGGGTCGCCGGAGGTCGCGTCTTCTGCGGCATCTGCCGGTGTTCTAGACATCAGTGGGCCCTCGCGGACTATCCGCTACCTCATCGGCCCACCATCACCAGGTCTTGAGCGCCGCTACCCGCGAACTACGCTCTGGCTCATGTTGTCGCTCACCCCGGACGAGATGCTCACCACTACCCGCTCGG
>JAAETV010000400.1 GCA_024227975.1 Actinomycetes bacterium | reverse complement strand
GTCGCTCCGGTGGGCCTCGGTGGTGGGGGAGGGCATGTCGTCCACTCTCCCGATCGGCAGGTGGTCGTTCAACCAACCATCGTCCAGATTCCGGTTGTCCGATGGTCTGAGACTGGCTTGAACTTTTGGCCGATTCGAGCCCCGCCGTCGTTCCCTACGATGAGCGGATGCTGGTTGGTGTCGTGCGATCGATCTGGGACGAACCCGAAGTCCCCGATCGCCCCAAACGTACCCGGTGGGACTGGCTGCTGCTGCCGGGCATCGCGCTCGTTGGCGTGCTCGAGGTGTTCGACCAGGACGTGACCTGGCGGTTCGGAGCGCTCCCAACCGCATTGGCGGCGGTCGTCTTGTTGTGGCGACGGCGGGCCGACCCGTTTCCGGTAGCGATATCGCTGCTAGCGATGTCTGGTGGAGTGGCGATGGCCATGGTCGTCGCGGGGGTGGACGGGGGCTACGACGGGGGCTACGGGAGTGCTGGTCTCGCGATCTTGGTCGGCGTCTACTCCCTCGTCCGGTGGGGGTCAGGAAGAGACATAGTGCTGGGGCTGGGCCTGGTCGTGCCCGTGGCTGTCATGACAACGGTCGCCAGCCGCGAAGCCGACGCGGTCGTCTCGGTTCTCTTCTGGGGTTTCCCGATTCTGTTCGGCGCCCTGGTCCGGTCCCGCAGGGCTCTTGCTGCGGCCCGACTCACTGAAGCTCGTCTCTCGGAGCGCCGCCGGATCGCTCGGGAGCTGCACGATTCGGTTGCCCATCACGTGTCCGCGATGGCAGTCCAGGCGAAGGTCGCCCAGGCACTGCTCGTCGACAATCCCGAGGGCGCGCTCGAGGCCATGCACACCGTCGAAGAACAAGCGTCAACGACGTTGGGTGACATGCGGCGAATGGTCGGGGCTCTTCGCGACGAGATCGAAGGGCCCGGCGGCACGGGAGAGCCCCTCCACCCATTTGGCGGGTTGGCGGACATCGCCCGCCTCGGAGACGACTCCCAAGCCGGGCCCGTGGTCGAGGTTGAACTCGTTGGTGACCTCGATCGCTTGAGCCCGTCGACCGAAGCGGGCCTGTTTCGGCTGGCTCAGGAATCGATCACCAACACACGACGCCACGCCAAGCGAGCCACTCGAATCGATGTCCGCATCGTCGGCTCGCCAGTTGAGGTGGCCCTCACCGTCGTCGATGACGGAGACCCCGTCGTCGACGATGCTCCGGCGACGAGCGGCTACGGGCTGGTTGGAATGCACGAGCGGGCGGCGCTCCTGGGTGGAACGTTCGAGTCGGGTCCCGGTGAACGACGAGGTTGGGCGATGAGCGCCATCCTGCCCAAGAACGGGCAAGACCGATGACGCTTCGTGTCCTCGTCGCAGATGACCAAGACGTCATCCGGTCGGGCCTCGGGTTACTCCTCGACGCCCAGGCGGGCATCGAGGTCGTGGGGCTAGCCGGTGATGGCCGAGAGGCGGTCGCGCTGGCCCGCCAGAAGCGACCGGACGTCTGCCTACTGGACATCCGCATGCCAGAGATGGATGGCATCGAAGCGACCAGGCTCCTTGCCGGGCCCGATGTCGCCGACCCGATCGCCGTGGTGGTCATCACCACTTTTGACCTCGACGAATTCGTTCACCAGGCACTCCAGGCAGGGGCGCGGGGCTTTCTGCTCAAAGACGTCGACACTGATCTGTTGGTCCGGGCGCTGTACGCCGCCGCCAATGGGGACGCCCTCATTGCCCCGGAGATCACCGGCCGGCTGCTCGGCAGGTTCGCGCAAGCCAACGATGACAACCGAACCAGGGAACCCGTTGATCCCCTCACCGATCGCGAGGAACAGGTCGTGGCCGCGGTGGCGAGAGGACGGACGAACGCTGAAATCGCTGAGGAGTTCCACATCAGCCTGGGCACCGTCAAGGCCCACCTCGGAAACCTCATGACGAAGCTGGCAGTGCGAAACCGTGTCGAGGTCGCAATGTGGGCGTACGAAACCGGCAGGGTCGAGACGTAGATGTCAAGAGGCGTGGTGCTCGATCAGATCGGGAACATGCCCGAGAGTCGACCTGCCGCTGCCAACTGGGGTGTCGAGTCAGGGCGAGACGAGATGAGCGGTCCAAGGCGCGCGTGTACTTTGGGTCAAAGTCGCTCCTCCGACACAAGTGTTAGTACACGGCGAGAGCGGTCTCACGGCCAGGCGTGGACGGTGGGCGATGCGGGGCCCAGCACTGTGCTGAGCGTAGTGAGGTCCTCTGCGTCGCCGGTGAGGATGTCGTGGCCGAGATGTACGACCGTGATCACTAGGTGTGCGTCGACGACGTCGGATGTCGAGGTCTGAGCGATGAGCAGTCCCACTGAGCGGCCGTCATCGAGTGGGTGGATCGTGATTGCCTTCAGGAATGCAGCGAGGCGGGCCTGAGGGTGCCGAAAACCCGGTCGTAGGCCTGCGACCAGGCACTTCGCCACATGCGGCGCATCGAGTGCGTGTGGCTCTCCCCGGGGTGCGATGAACTACCACCCTGAGTACCGAGAATCGACTACCACGGTTGCTCTCACGGTGGAACTGACAACGACCGCGGGCCCTTGGAACCAGGAGCCATTTGCCTGCCGCTATTTGTACTCAGTAGTCCGCTGCGATCGTCCCTTCGAATCAGGTCACCACGGCAATGCCCCGCAGGGCGCTCCCTCTCAGTACACCTCGAAGCGGGTGTTGAGCCTTGACATGTCACTGGGGTCTCCCGTGAGGATGAATGTCCCGAGACTCTCCGCTACTACGGCAAGGTGGGCATCGACGACATCGGAGGTTCCGGTTTCGGCAAGCCGGCGCCCGACGGTGACTGATTCGTCGAGAGGGTGGATGTCGAAGTAGCGGACTGCTCGCGCGAGGTTCGCTTGTCGCTCCGGTTTCCGCCAGACCTGGGCGAGTACTGGGTGGGTCGTGTGAAGATCGTCGCCGCGTTCAGTTGCCCTCTTGATCAGGGCCCAGAGTCGTGAGTTCACGTTCTCACCGTCGACGATGAAGGGGCCTGCATCGATGATCAATGACTGACCCCTTGACGGTCGAGAACCGTGTCGGCCCAGTCGAGATGTTCAGGGTCGATGGGGCCTTCGTCGGCCTCCCACGATGCGATCAGGTCGAGCATGGCCTGGCTCCGGCGGCGGCGTTTCACCTCCGCAAGGAGGGATCGTTTGATGGCCAGCTTCTTGGTGCCATCCAGGGCGACAAGCTCGGCGAGAGCCTCTTCCATCTCGTCATCGAAGTTGACAGTTGTCTTGCTTGCCATGCACATATGGTAGCTAGGCCATACATGTATGGCAAGTGGGGCTGTCCAAGGAGTGACACGTGGTCGGGCCATTCCCACGTGGCCCCGAGCGTGGTATCATGCCAGCATGAGTGGGACACATACTGTTGTTGTGGGAGATCGGGGCCGTATTGTCGTGCCTGCCGACGTGCGCGAACGTGCTGGTCTCTCCGAAGGGACCCCGCTCGTTCTTCTGGAGACCCCCGATGGTCTTGTTCTGCTGACCCGTGAACAGCTACGGGCTCGAGTCCGCAATGAGCTCAAGGGTCTCGATCTGGTGAGCGACCTTCTCGCCGATCGGCGTAGAGCCGCGGATAGAGAGGACGCGCTGTGAGCGTTGTCCTCGATGCATCAGCGATCTTGGCGTTTGTCCAAGATGAAGTTGGCGCCGATGTCGTCGAAGCAGCGCTCAGTGGGGAGCCCAGATGTGGTGCGGCGAACTGGTCGGAGGTAGCGCAGAAGGTGTTGGCTGCCGGCCGTGACTGGGACCTGGTTCGGGCGTTGCTGGAGAGCTACGAGCTGGGGATCGAGCCTGTGGAAGCGGTTGATGCAGAATGGGCTGCACGTCGGTGGAGGCCTGGCGAAGGCTTGTCCCTCGCGGATCGGCTCTGTCTAGCTCTTGCTGAGCGAGTTGACAGCGACGTACTGACGGCAGACACGGCCTGGGGTTCGGCGGCAAGAGTGAGACAGATCCGCTGATTCGGTCAGCGACGGCCGCATTTGGCGACGCGGAGTCGTCCCGGTGGCCATCAGACGTTGCGAATCCGAGAAGCGTAGGTGACCAGGCGTAATGCGTCACGCCGCGCTCAGTTCCGCCAACCACGAAGCCAGAGGTATAGGTAGGCCAGCGATCGAGATCGCCGGCGTAGTGGACTCGAACGACGTAACTGCCTGGACTATCAACACCAATGAAGATCGTCCCCTCGCTGTCTGTGAGAGGGTTACCCAGCGATTCAGCCGCCGGTTCGAACCGGATGGAGTGGCGGCCGACCTCGGTCTCTGTGAGGAAGATGATCGCCACTGTGGCGGTGCCGATTGAAGCTTCCGGTACAGCGAGCTGGGCGGTGAACTCGCAGGTCGCCCCTGGAGTCACTGCGAACTGGCCGCCGTCGATGAGGACGATCTGGTCTGGCGAGACGGAGATCGACAACTGAGATCTATCCCCGACATCTCGTGACGTCAAACGAACCTCCCCCAGTGGATCACCGTAGGGATACCAGTAGTCCAGTCCCGAAGTGAAGCTTGCGTTGGGGACGCTGTTGACTCCGTCGCCGTCACCCAGGATGGCCTGCAACTGGTCGATGTGTTGGGTGGGGCGCGGCGCTCGCTGCGAGGTTGCTCACTGATGCCAATATGGGGCTTGGCCGATGGATCCGACGAGGTCCACGAATCTTGAACGAGAAGAGCGTTCAGGTTCACCACTATGATTGGTTGTGCTGGGGCGCCGGCGGTCCTGTGAGTTCGCTTGATTGGAGACCCATGGGGTGCTGCCATACCGAAACCGAGCTTTCGGAGGGTGACACGGCCTTCAACGTGGACATCTCGTCGATCACGTTCGGTGAGGGTTGCCTGATCGAAGCTGGTGACATCGCCTCCAGCCTGCAGATCCGGCGCATCGCCCTGTTGACCGATCCGGTGTTGGCATCCACCGAGCATGTGGCCATTGTGGCGGATTCGCTACAGCGGGCCGGCGTCGACATCGCCCGCTACGACGACGTGCGGGTCGAACCGACCGATGAGTCGTTCAAGGCCGCGACGAAGTTCGCGCTCGACGCTCGGGTCGATGGGTTCATCTCGGTCGGTGGCGGCTCGGTGATCGACACGGCCAAGGCGGCCAATCTCTATTCAACCCACCCGGCCGACTTCCTCTCCTACGTCAACACTCCCATTGGTGATGGCCGAGCTGTGCCCGGTCCCCTCAGACCCCACATCGCCTGCCCGACGACATCTGGTACCGGTAGCGAGTGCACCGGGATCGCAGTGTTCGACCTCCTGGAGATGAAGGCCAAGACCGGCATCGCGTCGAAGCTGATCCGACCATCCAGGGCCCTGATCGATCCGTCGGTGACGGCGACCTTGCCAGCCAACGTGGTGGCGTCTACGGCCTTCGACGTTCTCAGCCACGCGCTCGAGTCCTACACCGCCCGTCACTACCACGCACGACCGGCCCCAGAGCGGCCATCGCTCCGACCGGCCAGTCAGGGTGCGAATCCGTGGAGCGACATGGGGTGCCGTGAAGCGCTGCAGCTAATCGGCCGCTACCTGGTGCGGGGCGTCCGCGATGCTGCTGACACCGAGGCTCGGCACCAGATGATGTGGGCGGCCACCCTGGCCGGGATCGCCTTCGGCAACGCCGGGTGTCACGCCCCTCATGGCATGTCGTACTCGGTTTCGGGCCGGGTTGAGACCTTCCAGCCGGACGGCTACCCGGTGGGTCAGCCAATCGTCCCCCACGGCATGTCGGTCATCGTGAACTCGCCGTCGGTCTTCCGTCGGACCGCGCCCTTCGATCCCGAGCGCCATCTGGAGAGCGCGGGCTGGTTGGGAGCTGACATCTCCGGTGCGAACGACGACGACGCCGGTGATGTGCTGTCGGGCCAGATCGTGGCGCTGATGCGTGCCACCGGGATGCCGAACGGTCTCAGTGGAGTTGGCTACCTACCCGACGACATCGAGGCTCTGGCGGCAGGTTCGCTACCCCAGCGTCGCCTTCTCGACAACGCCCCGATGGAGATCGACCGGAAGATGCTCATCGACCTCTATCGGGACGCGCTTCGTTACTGGTGACGGGCGAGGTTGTGGGTGCCCAATATCGCGTCGCTGCTGGTCAGGCTGCATCTATTGTCAAACAGTATCTGCGCTAGGAATCGGGTGAGGGGGATCTCGCCTAGCTTCGCGAGGTTCTTCGGCTTGAGGTCCACCAATGCTGGGACCTGCAGTGTCGCTTTCAGGCACTCGTACGCCCCTACGAGTTCCCAACGACTAGATGCCTCCCGTGATGCGGGCGCTCACGGTGCCGTTCATTGCCTGGTTCTCATCGAGGAAGTTGATCTTCAGGCAGAGATGGTTGTCGGAGAAGGCGATGAACTCGACAGTGCCGGTGGGGTCGATCGGACGGTTTTCGGCCCCTCCCCCCGAATCGATGATCACGAAGGATTCGTCGTACACGACGCCGGGTTCGATCTCCTCGCCATCCATGCCCCGGGCCGCGAAAGTGACCAGGACCTCACCGGGTGGTGCTTTCAGGGTCGTGCCCATGTCGTCGTCGATCTCGAAGCTGGCCACATACACCGTGTACTGGTATCCGGCACCGATCGCGAACGCGGCGGCATCGACCAGGTCTCCGTCTGCCAGTGCGACATCGGTGTGGCCGAGGTCGGCCTGCGCCGTTCGTGACAGCTCACCGGTGAAGGGTTCGACCGGACACTCTTTCAGCGTGTCACCGCCGGTCTCTTGCTCGGTGGCCTGGGGACCGTCTTCGGCGGTGCCCGTTTCGTCGGTGACTGACCAGTGGCTTGTCGAAGAACCTGTGGACGAGGCCGGATGGTCCTGTCCTGTTCGTCGGGGCTTGCCAATGGGGTGATCCTTGGAGAGTGGTTGGGGTGTCAGCTAGCGTTTGGCATCGAGAGGGGCGCATGGAATTGATCGGCAGATTTTTTGGGCTGGGACGACGGGTCGCGTGCTTGACGAGTTGGAACAAAGGGCTGACGATCGGGCTGCCCTGGTCGCCGCCGAGTTGATGGCGGTAACGCGACCATGACCGGCCCGTTGGACGGTGTGAAGGTCGTCGAGTTGGGCCTTTGGCTGGCCGGACCGGCTTGTGGGGCGATCCTCGCCGACTGGGGTGCCGACGTGGTCAAGATCGAGCCCCTCGACGGCGACCCCTTCCGGGGCTACATCCACATGTTCGGCGGTGAAGTCAACCCCCCGTTTGAGCTCGACAACCGCGGCAAGCGCTCGATCGCGGCCGACCTCCGCTCCGACGACGGCCGACAGATCGCCCTTGATCTCCTGGCCGATGCGGATGTCTTCGTCACCAACTACCGGCCCGGGGGCCTGGACCGGCTGGGTCTCGACTGGGAGTCGGTTCACGCCCACAGCCCTAGCTGCGTTTATCTGTCGCTCACTGGCTACGGCCTCGACGGTCCCGAGCGGGATCGTGCTGCTTATGACATGGGGGCTTTCTGGGCTCGGGCGGGCGTGGCCGCGTCACTCACTGTCGAGGGGCAGCCCCTGCCGTATCAGCGTGGGGGAATGGGGGACCATATGACCGGGCTGGCCGCGGCCGGGGGAGTGGCAGCTGCCCTTTACCGGCGTGACCGAACTGGCGAGGGCGCTCTGGTCGAGACGTCGATGCTTCGCCTTGGTATGTATCAGATGGGCACCGATCTGAGCGCCAATGTCCGATTGGGGACCGAGACGAGGGCCACCCCGATCCATCAGGTCGCCAACCCCCTTCTCACCGGTTATCAAGGGTCCGACGGGGAGTGGTTCTGGCTCCTGTGCCTCGAAGGCGATCGCCATTGGCCTATGGTGCTGGCCGCTCTTGATCGCCCCGAGCTCGGCGACGATCCCCGCTTCTCTTCGATCGAAGGTCGAACCGAGAATGCGGCGTTCGTGTGCGCTGAGCTCCAGGAAGTCTTCCGTCAGCACACCCGCGACGAGTGGGGCGAGATCTTCGACCGGGAGGGGGTGTGGTGGGCCCGGGTCCAGCACGTCCATGAGCTGGTCGAAGATGAACAGGCCATCGCCGCTCGCGGGTTCGTCGAGTTGCCATTGGCCGACGGCTCGACTGCTCCGATGGTGGCCACCCCGGTCGACTTCGACGGACGGTCGGCCGAGATCACACAGCCCACCCCGGAGCTCGGTCAGCACACCGAGTTGATCCTGCTCGAGCTGGGTCGGACATGGGAGGCCATCGCCGCTCTTCAAGAAGCCGGTGTCATCGCCTGATCATGCGGCGTTTCGATACTCATGGATGAGTCCTTCGTGTCTCTACGTCTTCCGTTCCGACACAAGACAGGGGTCGAAAGAGCGCCTTGGGGTCGAGCGGTGAGATCGACGGCCTCCGCCGTCGAGCAAGTGCCAGGGTCGAGCCATCACATTGCGCCACACTCGGGGGTATGGCAAAGGGCATCTGGCACAGCGGGGGCTTGCGACGACGCCACGGTCACCGTTGTCGTCGGTGACGTCGCGTGCACCGTGCTCGGGACAGCAGGCGACGACGTTCTCGATGGCACGCCAGGCGACGACATCATTCGCAGCGGAGACGGCGACGACACCGCCGATGCCAAGGGCGGCAGCGACATCGTCGTCGCCGGACCCGGAAGTGATGTTGTCAACGCTGGAAACGGCAACGACGTCGTGCTCGGCAAATCAGGCGACGACGAGATCAACGGCGATGGTGGCAACGACATCCTCGACGGGGGCCGGGGACACGACACAGTGTCCGGTGGTGGCGGTGACGACGAGATCCGAGGCGGCCGCGATAGCGATGCACTGTCTGGTGGTGGCGGCAACGACACTATCTACGGAGGGAAGGGCAACGACCTTCTCAAAGGCAAGGGTGGCGATGACCTCCTATACGGACGCAAAAGTGAAGACACCCTCATCGGTGGATCCGGTGTGGATGATCCTGGCCGTATCGCTGTTGATCGCATCATGTGGCAACACCTCGTCGCGAGCCGACGTCGAACGAGCAGAGCTACTGGCCACTGAAGCAATCCTTGGGGTCGAGCTCGACCGTATCGAAGCCGGCGAAGTGGTGATCAATGACGGTTCAACCGATGACCCTTGGCCCGGTAGCAATGTCTCGGCCTACCGAGCCTGGGATACGAACGGCACCCTGGAGTTCGATCTGATCGCCGAACTCATGATGGCCGCCTCCGATCTGGGCTGGACCAACCTCACGGGCGAATGCAACCGGCTCGGTGGTGCGACAGTTCGCGGCACAAGGATCATCCAACCGCTAGACGGACGTGAACCATTCATGGCCTCGGTCAACATCGTGGGGCCGGATGAGGACGACACCAACACTCCCTACGTCTTGCTTTCCGTGAGAGCCTTGCGCGCTACTGCGGAACAATCCGACCCCCTCATCATAGGTGCGACAACCATCGACTGGGGTTGCCTGCACGAAACAGCAAACCCTTGAGGTCGCCGAGTCGGTGTGGCCGGTAGTGGTTGGCGGCGGATGACCGGTGACCCAGCGGCGCTCCTGGCGCTCCGGGGTCCCACGACAGGATATTCGGCCACACAGGCCCTGAGCGAACGGCCAGACGTGCCATCGACACAAGAAGACGACGCAAGAGCTTCATGGATGTCGGGTCGGTCAAGCTTGCGTCCGGCCGGTCGACCGCGATCAGCGTGATGAAGATCCCGCCGCTTCCGGAAACGACGACCCTGGCGGTCGAAGTTGGTTCGAGCGCACCCGGCGACGTCGAGATCGTCTTGAGTTGCACGATCGGACCCAGACATGACGCGTACAACCCCGAGTCGTACATGCCTGTGGCTGAGGCGGAGCGGTACCACACCGAACAGATCAGCTGGGTGGCTGACACCGACCTCGACATGGTCGGTGCCTACACGCTTGCCTATCCCGAAGAAGCAGCGGGGGTAGTTCTCGCGGCCCGATCTGCGTTATTGCGGGTGGTAGTGGGTTTCACGGTCGAGACCAACGGCCGACTCCCGAGTGGGCATTCGATCGAGGAGGCGATCGGGTTCGTTGACGCGGCCACAGGCGATGCCGTGGCTTACTACGTGATCAACTGCGCACACCCCGATCATTTCGGTGATGTGCTCGTTGACGCGCCTTGGATGAGTCGCGTCCGTGGCGTGGTCGCCAACACCTCGAGGTGTAGTCACGAAGAGCTCGATAACTCCGAAGTCCTCGATGATGGTGACCCAGTGGAGTTGGGCGAACTCATCGGGGCCATTCTTCTTCGTCTTCCCCATATCAACGTTGTGGGTGGATGTTGTGGTACCGACCTGCAACACATGACCGAGATCGCAAGGAAGGCCCGGAAGGTCAGGTCCTGACCTTGCGGCTGTCGAAGAATCGATCGCGCCTTCGGCCCGGGTGCTATCGGTAGGTGTCATGGCTTTCGCGACTATCGCGACTCGAACACCACAATGGATCAGTGAGAGAGTGTGGTCGGCACAGGGTTGGAAGTCGTGTGTTCAGCAGTTGGCCATGGCGTCGAGGGCTGCGCAAATCTGTTGGCGTCCGCCGGCACGGAGTTGGCCGAGCCTTGTGGTGAGTACGGACTTTGGTACTGCAGTGAGGTTGTCGAAGGTGGCGACGCTGTCGTGGTCGAGTCCTTCGTCGACCCCGACGGGGATGCACGTGGGGATGGTCCGGATGGTGCTGGTCACGGGAGCGACGATGATGTTGTTGAGTACGGGGATGACTTCATTGCGCGACACGACCAGTACGGGACGTCGCTTCTGGTTCGGAGTCTCAATCATCCATATCTCGGCTTGGGCTACCAAGGTTCGGCCTCGGTCATGGCGATGGCG
>JAAETV010000399.1 GCA_024227975.1 Actinomycetes bacterium | reverse complement strand
GTCTTGGCCGTGACCGCAATCGTGTGGGCCAACACATCCTTGTGGCGGTGGATCGGGTCTTGTTCCAGCCGCAGGGCCAGCAGCTCGGGCACCACTTCGTTGGCCTGGTCCGAGTCACACCAGGCCCACAGGCCATCGGTAGGATCGAGTCCACTGAGGGCGTCGATCAGGATCTGGCGACGCTCATCGACCCCGCGGTCGGTTTCGACGTCGAGGAGGTAGGGGGACGATCGATCGTCGGTCTGGTTCACGGTCATGGCTCACTCAGTCTATTTGTTCTCGCTCGACCTCGATCAGGTGTTGTAGCTGGCGGCTGGAGGTACCGAGATGGAGCCGGTAACGTCCGGCTTCCTGCACCCAGTGTCCATCCCCTTTGTCGCGGCCTGGACCATCGGTCGGGCTCCAACGTTGGAAGCTACGAGGGCCGACGACGATGGTGGCCTCGATTGTCTGGCCGGGATCGGCGCGGACCGTGGTGAACCCGGCGAGCTGGCGCAGGGGTCGATCGTCGTGGCCCGCTGGACACTCGAGATAGACCTGGACCACGGCCTTACCTCGCCGAGAGCCCGTGTTGGTCACCGGCACCAGGATCTCGACGGGGGCTCCCCGGTCGGCAGAACCGGCAGGGTCGGCGGGAGTCGAGGTGACCGTGGGTGGGGCCAGGTCGAAGGTGGTGTAGCCGAGACCGAAGCCGAAGGGGGCTAGGGGCTCGATGTCTCGACGGTCGTAGGAGCGGTAGCCGATGTCGAGACCCTCCTCGTAGGCCATGGTGGCGCCCGGGTCTGGTGGGCCCGCGGCAGACATCGGCAGCTCGAAGGGAGCGTCAGCCAAGGCCCGAGGCCAGGTGATGGGGAGGCGACCACCAGGCTCGGTCCGACCCAAGACCACATCGGCCATGGCCGCACCCAACTCCTGACCCGGGTACCAAGCCAGGATGGTGGCAGCGGTGGTGTCGAACCAGGGAGCCTCGACCGGGCTGCCGGCGTTGACGACAACTACGGTGCGGGGGTTGGCCGCCGTGACCCGCTCGATCAGCTCGTTCTGGCGACCCGGAAGGCCATACATGACACGGTCGTGACCTTCGGTCTCCCACTCGCTGTTCAGCCCGACCACCACGACGGCGGCATCGGCGTCGGCCGCGGCCTCAACCGCCTGGTCGAGGAGGTCGTCTTCGTCGACTGGGGGGAGGTATCCGAAGCGCAAACCAGCCAGGAGAGCGTCGCGGCCGAGTGACCACTCGACGACGACCTCGGCCACCGTGCCCGCTTCGAGATCGACCTCGCCCACTACCTCGGAGCTAGCCATTTGGAAGAAGGCCTCTCCGGGTTGGGGGTCGGTCCAGTTGTCGACCACGAGGACTCCATCGATCAGAACCCGGGATCGGCCTACGGCGAGGACGGCGAAGCGGTAGCGGCCGGAGGACTCGATGGGGAGGTGGCCCGTCCACCGTTGCGATCCGGCACGATGCTCCTGGTCGCCATGGATGAAGGCGGCCACGGAATGAGTCCGACGAGATCGAGTCGGCTCCCCCGTCGGCTCGAAATCGCTGAACTCATCGACGGTGATGGGGCCGCCGCCAACAGTGTTGGTGTCGGCATTGGTGTCGGTGTCGGGGCCAAGCCAATGGTCGGTCGGGATCGGGGGGAGGTAGCGATGGGCCAGGCAGCCGGATTGGAAACTCAGCTCGACATTGGGCAGGGCAGCCCGGAATCCCTCGAGGGGCGATATCACGTAGTGGGCCGGGACCTGGGCCGATCCGCCTCCCTGCTCCACCGCGGCCTCGGCGTTCGGACCGATGATGGCCAAGCTCGACAGGGTCGTCTCGTCGAGAGGCAGGAGGCCGTCATTGGCCACCAGGACCATGGCGTCGGCGGCGATGGCCCGGGCCAGGGCCTGCTCGCCCGGCTCGTTGATGCTGCGCTCGGTATCGGCGTCGACCCCGGACTCGGCCTCGCTCAGACCGAGGCGCCCGGTGCGGTTGGCCAGATCCAATACGGCCCGGACCCGGGTGTCGATGTCGTCCTCGTTCACCTCTCCGTCGGCAATAGCGGCCAGGAGGTTGGGGCCGAAGGCTCGGGCCGGGCCCGGCATCTCCAGATCGAGGCCGGCCAGGATAGGGCGGGAGCGGTGATGGGTGGCCCCCCAGTCGGACATGACCAAGCCGTCAAAGCCCCATTCGTGGCGCAACAGGGTGGTGAGCAACCAGTGGTTCTCGGTACAGAACTGGCCATTCAGCTTGGGATAGGAGGCCATCAGCGACCAGATCCCGGCCTCGACCAGAGCCTCGAAGGGAGCAAGGTAGATCTCGCGGAGGAGGGTGTCGCTGACCTCCGACGAGATCGTCATCCGGGAGTACTCGACGTCATTGGCCACGAAGTGCTTGCCGCAGGCCGCGACCCCCTCGCTCTGCACCCCTTGGACGTAGGCCACCGCCATCTGAGCGGTGAGGAGAGGATCTTCACCGAAGCTCTCGAAGTTGCGGCCACCGAGAGGATGACGGGCCATGTTGACGGTGGGAGCCAGTAGGACCTGAGCGCCCTTGCGCTTGGTCTCGCGCCCGAGAAGGCGACCGAACTCGATGGCCAGATCCCGGTCGAAGGTTGCGGCCAGGCCGATGGTGGCCGGCAGGCAGACGGCCCTGGCTCCCGTGGTGCTGTCACCCCTGGCCCCGACGGGACCGTCGGTGACCTTGATCGCGCCCAGTCCAAGCCGTGTGATGGCGGAGGTACGCCACACATCCTGGCCCGACACGAGGGTGACCTTCTCCTCCAGGGTGAGACTGCTGGACACCGACGACGGTTCGTTTGTCATGGCCTGCCTTTCTAGGTGGGGCACGAGTGGCACAACAAGTTTGCAGCCAGACGCGACTTATTCGGCTACCCGAACGTCTACCTCCTAGAAAAGGGGTGTTCTTCTCGCCATGACACGCATCGCATCTGTACTCATCGCCGGGGCCGTTCTCCTGGGCTTGGGCATCGTCCTGGGCCAGGTCGGGCTCCTCGGTTTCAGGGGTCCTGAGCTCCCAGAATTCTCATCGGTCGAAGTCGATATCCGCCTCCCTGAGGAAGCAAGGATCATCGCCGTCGAGCCGATCTCGCTCGACTGCCGAGCCCGGGTCCACGCCCAGGTGCCGGTGGAGGGGGTCCGTGAGCATCGGGCTCTGGGTCAGGTGTACCGCACCGACCGGGTCGCCCTCGACGCCATTGGTGACATAGATACCTGCGTCGATGGGTCGTCGGCCGCTATCCATCGCAGCGTCGACGGGACGACCGAGGTGGTGATCGATGGCTCGTCGATCGTGTTCGTGCGGCCTCGGGTCAATGCAGTGCTGACCGCCGACAGCCTAGACGTCTCACAAGGAGTCATCGGCAAGCTGACCGACGTGTTCCCTTGGGTCGACGATAATCTCGGGCTCACTCCCGTCGCCTACGCCTACGCTCAGAACGTGATCGGATCGAGCAACTGCATGGAGACGGCCTACGCCGTGACCGAGGGCATCCTCGTCGACGCCTACCGTCAGCAGTATGTCGATCAGGGGGTCGATCCGGCCGCGTTGTCGGTGCGGATCGACGGTGATCCCCTCTTCACCGACCCCGATGACATCGAGCTCGCCGAAGGAATGTCGCTCTCGGTGCGCGGTGGTGATGTGCGATGTGTCGCCAGCGATGACCTGGGCCAAGCCAGGCCCTCCGACCTCTAGCCATGGACAGCGACGGCGGCCTCCAGGTCAATTCCCGCCTGGTCATACCGTCGTCGGAACTGGGCTGGCGGTTCTCGCCTTCGGGTGGCCCCGGAGGCCAGCACGCCAACACTTCCAACACTCGGGCCGAGGTCACCTTCGATGTCGAGGCGTCTGCGGCACTGAGCGAGGGGCAGCGGCGCCTCGTGCTGGACCGGCTGGGCCCACGAGTCGTGGTCAGTGCCGATGACACTCGCTCCCAGGTCAGAAACCGCCAACTGGCTCTCGATCGATTGGCCGAACGGCTGCGGGGTGCCTTGCGAACCCAGACCAAACGGAGGCCGACCAAGCCGAAGCGAGGAGCCATCGAGCGTCGGTTGGAGGAGAAGAAGCGTCGTTCCAAGCGCAAGGCCGACCGGGGTCGCCGCTACGGAAGCGACCGGGACTGACCTCGATTGAGGTTGATCAGGAGGAGCCTTCGTCGGCTGGGACCTCGATCGTGTAGATCTTGTCGTTGACGATCTCCAGACCACCCGAATCGGCCAACGCCTCCCCTTGGCAGTCGGTAGCTTCGACTACCACCTCGCCCGTTGGTAGGTCGATGGTGACGGTCTCGCCCGGAAGGATCATGGTGCCGGGGGCCAGCTCGTTGAGCCCGACCGGGCCCGAGCCCTTGGGGTTGATGGCCAGTGCGCAGATGGACACGTCGGTGGTGTTCTCCCACTGGGTGGAGAAGACTTCGTTCTGATCCTCGGTCAACACGATGCCCTCAGCGAAGACAAGCTCACCGGAGAGGAAGAAACCGAGCTCGTAGAGACCCGACTCGAGCCCATCCTGATCGTCGATGGCACACATCCAGAAGTTGTTCCCTTGGGGGCCGAACTCCCAGGTCTGTTTGACCAAGGAGAAGTCGTCGACCAGTTCCGCGTTGTGGAACCAGATGCCGTCCCACTTTGCTCCGTTGGGAATGCCGGACCAGTCGACGAAGAGGCACAACTCGGCCACCCCAGCAGTGGCGGTGACTACTGTCTGGGCTGGTGCGTTCTCGGCCTCACCCAGGCTGAAACGGGGGCGGGACATGCGGACGCCGTCGAGGTCGACCTCGACTTCAGGGGCGGCCAGCTCGAAGGCTTGAGGGGTGGAGGCTGAAGCTTCCTGGATGAGTTCGAGGGCCAGGTTGATGGGGCGGATACCGTTCAGGAAGCCACCGATGGGGACACAGTTGTCGTTGTCGTCAACCTGGCCATCGGCGTTGGTGTCGGCCAGGGGCCGGCAGTCAACGGCGGGACCGCTCTCGCTGGCTCGGGCCTTGGTCGGGATGCCGATCAGACGACCCTCACTGTCGACGGCGGCTCCTCCGCTGTTGCCGCCGGCGATGGTGGCATCGGTCTTGATAAGGGCTCGCTCGCCAATGCCGGCCTGGGCCGTGAACCCGCTGACCGAGCCGTTGGTGAAGGTGATGGTCTCACCCCCGATCTCGGGGTAGCCAAGAACGCGAACGTCATCGCCGATGCTGAGAGCGTCACTGTCGCCAACCACGAGAGCAGGGAAGAGATCGGGCAGGACTATGTTGTCGCCGACAGCTTGGGTCACCCGGATGACAGCCAGGTCGACATCGTTGTTGTAGACCAGGGGTTCAGCCAGGTAGAGCATCTCAGGGGGCCGGTTTGCGTCGGCGGTGACAGAGATGCCGAGGGACACGAAATCGCAGACCGAGTCGCGGGTGACGACATGGGCATTGGTGAGGATCATGCCGTCGGTCGAGACGAAGGTTCCGGAGCCAGAGCACAGGGCCTGGCCGTTGCGATCCAGGCCCACGATCTGGACGGTGGATTGGGCCATCTGATTGACCGTCGGGTTGACAATCAGGCCCTCTTGACTGTTGAGGGTGTCGGTCAGGCTGTCATCGGAACGGAATCGGGAGAGAAAGACAATCCCGCCGACGATCAGGACGAGGACGGCGCTGACGGCGGAGATGGTGCGCCAGTTCGGACCGGTAGCGGAGCCAGATGATCGTGCTTCAAGGCGGCCATCGGAATAGTCACCATCGTCGTTGGTGAACCCGTAGCCATAGCCGTCACCGTCATTGGAGTCGTCGAATCGGTTGATCGAGGAATTGTCGGACTGGCCAGGGCCGAAGGCAGACATGTCGTCGTCGATCTCGACCGGGACGGCCTCGGTTGCCCCTGTCGGCATACCGGATGGTCCAGAGCGAGTGCGGGGTCCGAAGTCGTATTCGCTGTCGCCGGAGTCGGGAAGATCGATGCCGCTCCGGTTGCGGATAGGTGGGGGTTGGGATATCGGTAGTGATCGACTGGGTGGCAGATTGGTGGTTTGGGTTGGGGGCAGCTCCGAGCCAAGGGGGCCCTGAGCACGGGGGCCTTGGGTGCGGGGTTCGGGCGCGTCGACGGGGGCGGCACCGAGGAGGCTGGAACGGCCTGGGGCCGGACCATCGTCGGGTGCGTTCGGGCTCGGAATCACACTCGGCCGGCGACGACCGAGAAAGTCTGACTCGGGCCGGTCGTTCTGGGGAGCGAAGGGATCGAACTGCGGGCCGCGGTTCATGTCTGATGGCGGGGCCGTGCTGCGCCCGTGGCCCTGCCTCTCCTCGAGCCGGGTTCGTTCAGGCGGTGGCCGCGGCATCCGTTCGGAACCAGCGGGGATGGGCCCGCGGTCCGGGGCTTGTCGATTGTCGGGGGCTTGGCCCGCCATCGGACGCTGCTTGGTGAGGGGCGGTAGGTCTCGCTCGGAAGCCGGACGATTTGCCGGAGGGGGGCGACCGGCGGACGGCGGGCGATTGCGGACGGGGGCTGGGCGGCTCGCAACCGGTGGCAAATCGCGCCCAGGAGCATGGCGGTCAGCGACCGGTGGCAAATCACGTTCTAGGGCTGGGCGGTTGGCGACCGGTGGCAGATCACGCTCTGGGGCTGGGCGGTTGGCGACCGGTGGTAGATCGCGGCCTGAAGAATGGTCGGCTCTGGTCTGGGGAGGCGGGGTTGTTGCGTCGTGAGCGCCGGCCCGACCAACCGGGGGGGCGGCATCATGAGCACCAGACCGCTCGGTAGGGGGTGCGGCGTCGCGGGCCCCACCCTTGTCAGGTAGGGGAGCGCCACGGGCACCGGTACGGCTGGAGGGGGGTGCGGCATCGTGGGCGCCGGTGCGGCTGGAGGGGGCTCGAGGGTCGGGCTCGGGCAGGCGCCGACCGAAGAAGGCTGGCTCGGCATCGGCCGACGGCATCGGCCCTTGGCGTCCCCGGGGCAGCGGAGCAGGGCGAGGAGTCAGATCGGGGGACGGGGATTGGTGACCGGAGGGGAGCCAGGTGTCGTCGCCATCCCCGACGTCATCGGAGGTCCAGGCAGCCTGTCGGGTACCACCCTCGGAGGCGGCACCGCCCTGATCAGGGGGAGGGCCACTGCCAACTGGAGGGGGCGGGGCGGGAACCGAGTCGGAGCGAACCGGATCGGGACGAACCGGATCGGGGCGCCAACCGCCGGGAAGCTGGTCCTTTTCGGCGCTGGGAGCGGGAAAGAGCGGCGAATGCCCCCGGGGCGGTTGCCGGACCTGGTTCGAGCGACCCTGGGCGGGACGGGAAGAAGGTGCCGCCCGTTGATTGGGGCGTTCGGGTCGGGGTCGCGATGTCGCGGGGCGCGGCCCCGGCGCTCGCTCTTCTGGTGCAGGTTCCGCGTCCAGTCCAGATTCCTCCCGGGAAACAGGGACGTCTCGAAGGCGGGCCCGGAGCGGTGGTGGAGTAGTCGATCCCGGGGGTGAATCGGCTGGTGAAGGCGGAGCCGGGGGAGGCTGGAGGCGGTCTTGGATCGGAGGTTCCGCCGCGGCCCGCTGCGCAGTCGGGATGTGGTGCGGGGGTGGCGCGTTGACCACCGGAACCTTGGTCGTCGGCTCAGCTGGGGGGCGGCCAGAACGAGGGTCGGTACCATCGTCGGGGACGGGATCGTCGGAGGCCCAGACAAGGTCGGAGTCGGCCATGTACCCGAAGTCCTCGTCTGCGAACTCGTCGTCGGACACTCCAACCCCCATTCAGGCTGCTATCAGGGTACCTGCCACATGCAAGGCACCGTGAGCAAGACGGAGATGACGACCGTTGAAGGGCTCACCGTCGGCCCACAGGGGGGCCTCGGTGGTGATGTCGATGGTGGCGGCACGGTAGGTACTGACGGCGGGATGGCCGACGTGGCGACCTGAGAACACGGTGGGCAGCATGCGGGCCATGACGAGGCCAGAGGTTGGGCCGACGACGGTGATGTCGAAGAGACCGTCGACGGGATCGGCGGTGGGACAGATGGCCATGCCGCCTCCGAAGAAGCGGGTGTTGGCGATGGCAAAGAGGCTGGCGGAGAGGTCGAGATTGGTGTCGTCGTCCAGGGTGAGACTGAGGGCAACGGGTTCGAGCCGGGGGAGCTCGAGGAGGGTGGCGACCGTGTAGCGCTGCTGACCAGGGGGAAAACGGAGGTCGTTGGCTCGACGGTTGACCTGGCCGGAGAAACCTCCGGTCACAACGCTGGCGGCGTAGCTATGGGCGGGGGTAGAAGGGCCGGAGGAGGCGACGATGAGGTCGACGGGAGTCGGGTCGGCGAGGGCTGCGTCTACCGAGGGCGCGATCCTGGTGGGGAGGCCTAGGGCGCGTGCGAAGTCGTTTCCCGTGCCGACCGAGACGATGCCGACGGTGGTCTTGGTGTCGGCCAGAGCGGGGAGGGCATGGTGGATGAGGCCATCTCCACCGGCGATGACGAGACGATCCATCATCTCATCGGGGGACTGGTGGCGCGCCCGGTTGATGGTGTCGGCGATGGCAGCGATGCTGGGTGGGCGGAGCTCGATGACCCGTCGTCCGCGGGATTCGAGGGCGCTGCGGATCTTGGCGTTCACTCCAGCCCGGCGGGTCCGCGCCGGATTGACCAAGAGATGGACCGTCAGCATAGGTAGAACAAGCTAGCGCCACAGGTCCCCACGCCGATGTGGGGTCAGGCCCCTATTTACCAAGCATCGACGTCGGCGGAAGATAGCCACAATCAATTCCCTGCCACGACTCCGACTCTCGGCTATCCGACTGACTGCTATGACCGCGTCGCTCAATCTCTCATCTCGTTCACACTCCCTATCGTCAACTCGCATGGCCCGAAGGCCCCGTCGGGCTAGGGCCGGGGCTGCGTCTTCTCCGTTGGCGTCGACGGAGTCGTTCGATGAGGTGTACCACGAGCGGTTCGAGCCCATGGTCCGCCTTGCCTGCGGGTTCGTAGATCGGCGAGCGGTGGCCGAGGACATCGTGCAGGACTCGTTTCGCCAGCTGTGGCAACGATGGGACTCGGTTGTGGCGCCGGGGAGCTATCTGCGGACGTCGGTGGTGAACGGGTGCCACAACGAGCTGAGGCGGCGCCGGGTCCGTCGGGATTCGGCTCACAAGTTGATCGATGGGCCAGAAGCCGACGCTGTCTATCTGGCTGACGCGCTGGCTGATATTCCTGAGTCGAGACGCAAGGCGCTGGTCTTGCGGTTCTATGGCGGACGGACGATGAGCGAGATCGCCGAGGCCATGGATATCCCGACTGGTACGGCCAAGAGCCTCATTCATCGAGGTCTGGCCGATCTTCGCGGAGCGTTGAACTAGAGCGGCACACAGCTGGCTCTGGGCTCCGGACCCGGCCGAGCCTGTCCCGCGGCGGGAAACAGGCTCGGCCGGATGGTCTTTCACCTTGTCTCTCCTGATCAGGTTGGCAGGCGGGACCTGGCCGAGGGGCCTAGCCAAACATGATGTTCATGTGCTCGTTGACCGGAGTGAAACCGAGCCGCTGATAGATGGCGTTGCTGGTCGGATTGGCCAGGTCAGCGAACAGGCTGCAGTGGGAGGCACCGGCCGCCAGCACGTGCTCGACGGCGGCCCCGGTGATGGCGGTGCCAAGGCCCCGACCACGGTTCTCGGGTGGGGTGTAGACGAGGTGGACGCGTGAGACCCCCTCGACCGGGGTAGAGGCAACGGCCATGGCCTGGGGACCTCCGTCGTCCCAGAGCCAGATCTCACGACGTTCGAACTTGTAGACCATGGCAGCCCGTAGCCCTTCTACATCGACGGTGGCGTCGTCATCGTCTGCTCCGGGGTAGGGGTCGAGGGCGGGTACACGGACCGGGCGGCGGCGGGGGGTGAGGGCGGAGAGAGCTTCGGTCTGAAAGGCGACAGCCCAAGGAAGGACGGTGGCGTGGATGTCATCGATGGTGGCCGGGCGTGGCCCGCCTCCGACTGAAGGGGGCTTGGGCGGGGGGACGAGGGTATCCAGGCGGTAGTAGCGCTGGAACATAGCTATGGCGACTGGGGTCTGGTTGTGGGCGGCCCACGAGCCGGCGAAGGCGGCAGCCGCTGGGGCTTGACCGTTGACACCGGGGGTGTCGGGAGCTTGGGCCGCAACCGCTTCGACGAGATCGGGGATGCCGCCGAGGTCGTCGGTGCGAATATGAACGGCGCCTCGGGGTCCGATCTGCAAGGCAAGGCCGGCGAAGAAGTCGCCTCTGGTGAGCCACCAGAAGCGGGCCTGGCCGGTTGGCTGTTCGGCCTGGCGGGCCAGCAAACTCAGTGCATCATTGTTCACGACGGGGTCGCGACGAAGCCAGGGACCAGCGACCGCGGCAGCCTTGAACACGTCTGTCGAGAAATGCACCTCACCCACACCAGCGAGTGTGCCACTTTCCTGGCCGACTGTGCAGGATGAAGGGATTGCGGAGAGGACCTAACTGCTCCGGAGCGTAGGGACCGATCCGCTACCCTTGCCGTCGGAACGGGCTCTTGGAGCCAACCCAGCCCCCGTAGCTCAGTGGATAGAGCGTCGGTTTCCTAAACCGTGAGCGAAGGTTCGATTCCTTCCGGGGGCGCC
>JAAETV010000398.1 GCA_024227975.1 Actinomycetes bacterium | reverse complement strand
CCCTCAGCTTCGCACAACCAGTCCGCCAATGGGCCGCACATCCACGGCCGGTTGATGTCCGTTGGGTTGAAGTGTCGCCTACTCGTCTTCGAAGGGTGGGACCCGAACCAGCTCGCCACCGTCGAGCACCATGGTTTGGCCAGTCATCCAGTCGGCGTCGGCGGCGAGAAACAGGGCGGCCTTGCCGATGTCTTCAGGTTCACCAAGCCGCTTCAAGGGATACATCTCGGCCACCTCCTTGCCTCGTTCACCTTCCCACAGGACGCGGGCAAAGTCGGTCTTGATGAGACCAGGGGCGATGCAGTTGACCCGCACGGTCGGGCCGAGCTCGGCTCCAAGCTGGCGGGTCAGGTGGATCAAGGAGGATTTGAACATGCAGTAGACACCAATGTCCCGACTGGTGGAGAGCCCGCCAACCGACGCGATATTGATGACACAACCCCCGTTTTCCTTCATCCATCGGTTGTAGGCGTATTGGGTCCACAACAGCGGACCTCGGAGGTTGACCTCATAGGTCTTGTCGAGCCGGGAGGCATCGACATCAATGGTTCGACCGTTCCAGGGGTTGGTGGCGGCATTGTTGACCAGGACATCGAGGGCACCGAAGTGGCTGATGGTCTCATCCATCACCTGTCGGCCCTGTTCAGGGTCGCCGACATGGCTGACCCGCCACGCCACCTGGCCCGGGAGACCACTGAGCTCTTCAGCTGCCTCCTCACACTTCTCGGCCTTTCGGGAGGTGATCATCACATTGGCCCCCTCCTCCAGATAGACCTTGGCAATACCGAAACCGATACCGGCCGAGCCACCCGTGATGAGTGCTGTGGTGCCTTCGAGTCGAGCCGTCATGTGAACCATCCTCCTGGCCGGTAGGTACGAGCCGCCAAGATGGTAGTGAGTGATACGGCCACATGGCCAAGGGGGGCAAACGGCTCGACTCCGACCGCTAGGTTCTGCACTCGACAGCCGCAGCCATCGGACTAGCATGATCTGATACGAGCTTGACGTCGATCATGGGACAAGATTGTCTGTGGGGGGCCACTGGCCAAGGCGCGGGCTGGAGGCAGGACACGAAGTGGTTGGAGCGGCAGAGCGAGCGTTGAGCACTCGGCATCGCGCGATCGTCGACGATCTGCGTCTCACTGTTGGCTGGTCGACGCCCCCGTATCCGACCAGTAGTGGCTTCCGCTTCGTCTTCGATCCCTCGGTGTCTCGCCATCTGGTCGATTCGAGCGCCATAGCCCAACAGGTCGGAGTGTTCGTGCGAGCGGCCGGCGAGCAACCCCTGGCTGTACCGCCTCTGATCGAGGTGAGCGATCCAGATGGTCTCGAGGTCGAAGAAGGCTTGGGGGTCGAGGACGGCACTCTGTCTGGTGGCCCTGGCGGCTCGTGGAATACGAGCTCCGATGACGGTGAGGCTAGTTCTCAGCCCCGGCCGGGAACGGTGGAGAAGAAGTCCTTGGTGCTACAAGCCGAGGAGGAAGCGGCCAGGGCCTTGCTGACGGTGCCGGCCAGCGTTGCGGCGAGAGAAAAGGCCAAGCTGGCCTGTCGCGCGTTCGACAACGAGTGGTTTGCCGAAGCCGAGGAGCTGTTCATGGCTGGCACGACCCTGACCCCGACGGACTCCTTCCTCTGGTTCGGAGCCGGTTTGGCCGCAAGCCGAGTCGATGCGGCCCGAGCCGCCGAGCACTTGGAGAAGGCCAGTCGCTACCTCCTTCCAGTCGACCCCGCAGGCTCGACCTATGTCGCCCTGCTGGCCGCCGCCCACTGGGAGGCCATCGACGATATGCGCAGTGCCCGGGCCCTGCTGAAGCGTCAAGCCAGTGAGCTGAACACACCCTGTCCCTCCCTGTCGCTTCACCTGGCCCGGCTCGGCCCTGACCGCCAGAGTCGTGTCGGCGAGGCGCTCATCGTTGATCCTCTGCTCGAACCCGACATCACTGCTCTTGGCTTCGAGTGTCCGGAGGCGTTCATCGAGCGACGTCAACGGACCGAGCGGGAGCTGAGCCTTCTCGAGTTTTCGATCTCCGAGCTACGCAAGGTCGACGGTGGTCCGAGCTGGCCAGACGAATCGATCTCCGACGATGGTGCTGATGATCGAGACGACCTCCCCTTGACCAAACTCGAAGCAGAACTGTGGCGCAAGGTTCGTATCTGTGAAGCTGAGATCGGTACTGCTAGAAAGGTTGTCCAGGAACGAGAACGGACCAGACTGGCCAAGGAAGACGAGGTGGCGCACCTAGCTGAGGTGGCCAGGCATGATCTCAGCCACTATGTCGCTGTTCCGTTCTTCGTCACCGCCGTTGCCATTGCCGTTGCCATCGTGGCTGCGTTCATCGCCGGTCGGCTGCTGGCGTCTCAACTCTCGCCCCTATCCCTCCCCATCATGATCGTGACCTGGGCCGTTGAGCTTGCTCTGGTGGCACTGGCTGGGCGCCAGTTTGTACAGGCTTGGTGGCCCCATCGGAGCTATCGGCGGGCCCGCGCGGCCAAGGCTGCCCTACCGAAACTGGAGTGGGAAGCTGCCCAGCTGCGCCAGAGTGAGTTCGAGGTCAACCGTCACTTCAATCGGGCCAGCCAGGATGCCGAGCTGCGTATCCGCCGAGTGATCGATCGGCGCTGGTTCCTCATTCCGAACCGCCCTGAATTCGAACCAGTACCGGCAACCGCTCCCACCTCACCCGTCAGCTAGTAACGTTCCCCACCATGTGTGGACGGTTCGTGTCTGCGTCGACTCCTGACGAGCTGGCCAACTACTTCGGGGCCGAGCCCCCCGATCGGGAGCTCGAGCCGAACTTCAATGTTGCGCCGACAAGGGAGATCTATGTGGTCAGGGCCCGGTCGGGGCACCGTCAGATGGCCACTCTCACCTGGGGCCTGGTTCCCTTCTGGGCCAAGGATCGGAGGATCGGTTCCAAGATGATCAACGCCCGATCCGAGACGGTTCTGAACAAGCCGGCCTTCCGGCAGGCCATCGGTCGGCGCCGCTGCCTCATCCCGGCCGACGGCTTCTATGAGTGGATGAAGGTGCCGGGGAACAAGAAGAAGCAGCCCTACTACATCCATCATCGCGACGGTGAGCCGCTGGCCTTTGCCGGCATATGGGAGCGATGGTCGCCCCCCGAAGGGTCGGACGAGACGCTGCCCGGAGGAGCCGAGACGCTCGAGACCTGTACCATCTTGACCTGCGCCCCCAACGAGACACTGGCCGCCATCCACAATCGGATGCCGGTCTTGCTTGCTCCCAACTCGTGGGATGAATGGTTGGCGGACACCGAAGATCTCTCGGCCCTTCAAGGACTGATGGTCCCGGCCCCTGATGGGGTGCTCACAATGCGGCCGGTGCGGCCCATGGTCAACAGCGTGCGGAACAACGGCCCCGAGCTGCTGGAAGTCGAGACCATGCCCCTTTCGGCGGAGATGGAAGCCGAAGATTCAGATGGGACAGAGACGTTGGGCGGAGGACCAGCACTGTGAGCGAGCTTCCCCTACGTCGAAGGGTCGAGAGACAAGCGGTCAGGGCCCAAGCCCGACTCGAAGCGGGGATCGGTGATCGCTGGATCCCG
The DNA here is from genome assembly GCA_024227975.1 of Actinomycetes bacterium. Next base: position 36,045 of record JAAETV010000398.1, on the reverse strand, counting down.
ACCGCGGTGACCATCTTGTTGGCGGCGGTGATCATCTGGTCCGGCCTGGCCAAGTTGACCTCACTCGATACTGGGATCGATCTTGCCGCCTACAGCCAATCGTCATGGCTTTTGAGCGAGGCCAAGCTACCCAAAGCCTCCTTGTTCGGGACCGACGTGCACCTTCTGGAGCTCCATTGGGCCTTCGTCATGTACCCGCTCTCCCTCCTGGCTCTTGTCTTCCCTCCGGCCAAGGTCTTGATCGTGGTCCAGGGGCTGGCCCTCGGCTTGGCCGTCGTACCCCTGTGGTGGCTGGCTCGACGGGTAGCCAAGTTGCGGATCGGAGGAGCGGCTGCCTTGATCGGGGCTTACGCTTTGCATCCGGCCACCCACCGCCTCGGTACCGAGGACTTCCACCCCGAAGCGCTGGCCGTCCCGGCCCTGATCGGTATGGCCTACTTCGGAGCGGCCAAGCGTTGGGTTCCCTATTGGGCCTGTATTGCCTTCGCCCTGGCCTGTCGGGCCGATCTTGGTCTTGCGGTTGCCCTCTGGGGGTTCGTAGTGCTCGGACACCGGGAACGGTCGGTTGGGGTGTGGACTCTGGGTGTCGGGCTGGTGTGGTCGCTTGGTCTGCTACTCGTCGTCCAACCCATCGTGGGTGAAGCCGGGGTCGCCTCCAGCCTGTTCGGCTACGACGGGACGTCGCTCGGTGAGGTCGTTCTTTCCTCGGTGCGGGATCCCGTCTCCCTCCTGCAGGATCTGCTAGCCCGGGAGAACATCACTTTGGTCGTCGGCCTACTGGCGCCTGTGATCTTCCTCCCACTGCTCTCCATGCGCCATCTGGCCCCAGCCTTGCCCTTGGCCGTGTTGTACCTGATTGCCGACCTCCCGGCCGAGGCCGCCTTCGCTGAGCGGAGCTCGATGTTGTTGGCTTTCATCATGATTGCCACCACCTATGCCTTGAACCGGTTGGGAAACATGGGCGTCGACCGCGTCTTCCTCGATGTCAGGGTGCTCTCCACCCTGGCTGCCGCCGCCACCCTCTTCTTCGTCAGCTCCTCGCCGATCTCCCCCTATGAGCTGCCCTGGCAGTGGTCCCGACAAGACGACACCGATGCCGCCATCGAGGAGGCCATAGGCCTGATCGGCGACGATGTCGCGGTTCGCGCCTCACCATCGGCCCTGGCCCGGCTCTCGGAACGCCCCTGGCTGTTCGCACTCGACAACGGTCGCCCCCCGTCGGTGGCCCAAGCAGGATTCCCCGACTTCACCCGGGCGGTGCTGATCCTGGAACGTGAGATTCCACCCCGGGCCGACAGTGAGCGCGAGGAGTTCGACCGGGGAATGGCGGCCCAGGGGTTCGTCCTGTTGTACGACGAGGACGGGGTCACCCTCTATTCCCGCCAAGATGGGGACGAGGTTGGCACCGATGAATAGCCCCCAAGCGGAGACCCCAGGACTGAGCTTCAGCGCCAGTGAGATCCTGACCTGGCCCAACCTGTTCACCCTGGCCCGTCTATTGTCCATCCCCGTCTTCGTGTGGCTGCTGTTCGCCCGGGAGCACCGGGCGGCTGCTGCCTGGCTGCTGGGTGCACTTGGCAGTACCGACTGGGTCGACGGGTGGCTGGCCCGGCGTCTGGACCAAGCCACCGAGTTCGGGGCCATGTTCGATCCGATCGTCGACCGATTACTCTTCTTCGTCGCCGTTCCCTGCCTCATCATCGACGGTTCTGTCCCCCTGGTCGTTGCTGGTCTGCTGCTGGGCCGGGAGGCTCTGGTGAGCATCTTCGCCCTGATCCTGACGGCCAAGGGAGCTGAGCGTTTGCAGGTCACATGGGAGGGCAAGTCGGGGACCTTCTTCTTGATGTTCGCCTTTCCTCTGTTCCTGGGGGCCGAGAGCACCCTCTCCTATGCCGGACTGCTCGGCTGGTTGGCGTGGCTGTTCACGGTTCCTGGTCTCGCATACAGCTGGTACTCGGCAATCTTCCAATACCTTCCAATAGTCCGTCGAGCGCTGCGCTGAGCGATGAATCCAGACGTGGGCCGACGGTTGGAGACGGTAACGTGTGCCGGATGAACACCCCCGAAGACCTCCGGTATTCGTCTGACCATGAGTGGGTACGAGTCGAAGCGGACAATCATGTTCGGATTGGCATCACCGACTATGCCCAGGATGCACTCGGTGAGGTCGTATACATCGAGCTTCCAGAGGTGGGGAAAGCGATCGAAATGGGTCAAGCCCTCAGTGAGATCGAGTCGACCAAGTCGGTGTCGGAGCTGTTCGCTCCGGTCTCGGGATCGGTGACCAGGGTCAACGACGATCTGGTCGACAATCCGGAGCGTCTCAATGCCGATCCGTACGGAGAAGGCTGGATCTGTGTCGTTGAGCTAGGATCTGAGTCAGACCTCAACGATCTCATGGATGCATCTGCCTACATCGAACTAACGGGGGCGTAGGGATGGATTCGACCTGCTCATCATGTGGCTACGAAAACCCGCTCGGGGCGAGATTTTGTAGTTCCTGTGGAGCACCGCTGATGGCCAGGGCTCCGACCGATGATCCCACGGCGCTCCACGAGACCGTGGCCAATGACCTGGACACGATCCTCACCGATCCAATCTCGCTCGAAGGCGTTCCCGAAGGGACCGCAGGGATGTTCGTGGTCCGCCAGGGTCCGAAGAGGGGCAGCAGGATCCACCTCGACAGCGACCAGATCACAATCGGGCGCCATCCCGAGAGCGATATCTTCCTCGACGATGTGACCGTGTCGCGGCGCCATGCCGAAGTCCGACGGGTGGGCGACAGTTTCGAGGTTGCCGATGCAGGTAGTCTCAATGGCACGTATGTCAATCAGGCGAGAGTTGAGCTCGAGCGACTCAGCGACGGCGATGAACTCCAAGTCGGCAAGTTCAAATTGGTCTACATTGCCCTCACCGGCAGCAAGTGAGCAGCCGGTGCCTCCGATTAGATGTGGTCTCCGGATCCATCCCCAGCGGCTGGTAGCGGTGTGGTTTGTACCGACTAGGTTGAGGCCATGACGGTTGAGATGGAGCTGGTTGGCGTTCGGGTGCAGATGCCAACCAACACGCCGATCCTATTGCTCCGTGAGACCAGCGGCCGCCGCCGAGTCGTCCCGATCTATATCGGGGGACCGGAGGCGCATGCCATTGATCTCGCCCTGTCCGGAACACCGACAGCTCGGCCGATGACCCATGATCTGATGGCCGAGGTGATCGAGAGTCTGGGTGCAGCCCTCGAACGGGTCGTGGTCACGGAGCTGAGGGAAGGAACGTTCTACGCCGAATTGATGATCCGAGACGGAAGTGGGGGAGTGCAGACCCTGTCGGCTCGCCCCTCTGACGCCGTAGCCCTGGCCGTACGAACCGGAAGTCAGATCTTCGCTGAGGAGGCTCTGATCGAAGAGGCTGGGATCGAAGAGGCCGAATCGGCCGACGAGGGCAATGAGGAGGAGATGGTCGAGGAGCTGAGAAAGTTCCTCGACGAGGTCAACCCCGAGGACTTCCTGCCCTAGATTTCCTAGAATGCCAGATCATCGAGGGCTGAACCGATGCGTTGCAGGCTGGTGGCGATGAAGCGCCATGAGCGCTCATCGTTGGCCTGACGTTGAGCCAGCAACAACACCGTCAATCCCGGCAACACGAAGCCTAGGCGGTACCGGTCGATCGTTGTACCGTAGGCCGCCACCAGATCATGGTCAGCCTCGCGCCGCTCGTCGGTGGTGATACTGGTGGCTGCCAACCAAGCCAGATCGGCTTCGCCAAACTGGGTGGCGATCTGTTGCCAATCGAACATGACCGGGGTGCCCTCAGCGTCAAACACCAGATTGTCGGCTCGGGGATCTCCGTGACACAGGGTTGGACCGTCGTCAGATGTGTTGGCGAAGGCGGCCACCGTCTCAGCTCGGTTGGCAACGAGGCGCTGGAAGGCTCGGATCTGAGGTGAGTCGAGTTCAGATTGCCAACGTGTCTGCAACGCATCCAACCCGGCCTCGAGCGCTTCGGGGGTGAGGGTTGTCGGTGTATTGGCCCTCACTCCCGCCCCGGCCAGGTGTGGCGATTTGGCCCAGTACCGGTGAAAACGAGCTAGATGGATGGTGACCTGGGTGGCGTCGTCGATACTGAGCCCGTCGAGCTGGTCAACGACCCGGTGCTGGCCCAGATCTTCCAGAACGAAACTGGCCCCTCCGCCATCGTCGGTCTCGACCAGATGGGCCTTGGGGGACTGGATGGGGGAGTCAGGCAAGAAACGACGGTAGGCCAGGGCCTCACGGTGGTAGGCGCCGATGCGCCTTCCCGCCTCCCCGTTCGGACCTGCCGCTGGCACCTTGATCACCACTGACGATGGCCGGTCTGGTCGCGACCCTGGTGGCCAGCGCAGGGCCACTCGCAAGATCTGACTGAACACCCCCCGGCCCCGGTTGGCATCGATGATCGACAGGATCTCGAAGGGTGTGGTGTTTTCTACCGAACCCGGCTCGGCCCCGAACGCCTTGCCCAGGAGTTCGTTGGCAATAGGGTCATCGGGATCGCGCATGGCTGAGCCTATCGATTTGATCGGCCGCGCTCAGCGTCGGTCGTTGACTGCACGTGTTGGAGCTGGGTACTATCTCATTGGGTAAATCTCGCCGTCGTAATTACGGCGAAGTGGTCCTCAGATGGCCAGTTCGAGGAGGCAACATTCGTGGCAGTTGAGACGAGTTTTTCTGGTAAGCGGAGTGCTGAGATCGTGGGTATCACGTACCGGCAACTCGACTATTGGGCCAGGACTGACCTGGTTCGTCCCTCATTGGCCGATGCGACCGGGTCAGGATCTCGTCGCAGCTATTCCTACCGCGACCTGCTCAAGCTCAAGGTCATCAAGACCCTGCTCGACGCCGGCCTCCGTCTCGAGACGGTTCGTAGCGTCTTCGGCTACATGGAAGATGAGCTCGGGGAAGATGTCGAGTCGGCCAACCTGGTCGTTCACGGATCAACCTCTGTTGTTGCTCGCAGTGGTGAAGAGCTGATCGATCTGGTTCAGAAGGGTCAGGGCGTTCTCAATGTGTTGCCCCTCGCCGGCATCAAGGAGGAGGTCGACGCTCAGATCGTCGCCCTCCCTGCTTCCAAGGGGCCAAACAAGGTCGGGGCAGACCACCCAACGGTCGAGCGGGCCAGTAGCAGTCGCTGATCAAGAGGATCGATAGCGTCTGAAGCCGGGAGGATGGTGAGGTCAGGCTGCCATCGGATGGCGCTCAGGTGCCCTGGTCGCTCCCGTTGCCGTCGAGTTCATCTTCGGCGGTCTCGCCTCTGAAGAGCTCACCGAACTGGATCTGGTTTCCCGCGGCTTTGTCGGTGAAGAGGAGGCTGCCGATCTCATCAGCTTCCTCCAGTTCGACGGCATCGCCGAATTCGACGATGTCCGTGATGTCGTAGGATCCGATATCGCCATCGGTATCACCCTGGCCATGGTCCCCGAGGTCATAGTCGACGACATCGAGATGGGGTTCCGGGGCCGCCCCGTTGGCCGAGGTCAGGTCGGGGACGGCCACTTCTGGAGTGCCGCTATTGGCGTACCACATGTGAGCCCGGTTCTTGCCGGCCGCCTTGGCCTGGTATAGGGCTTGGTCAGCGCGTTCGAAGGTGTCCTCGGAGTTGATGGTCGAGTCATGGAGAGCGACTCCAGCGCTGATCGTGGTTGATCTTCCACTCGTCGACCAGCCGATGAGGATCCGATCGGCAACGGCGAGGGGGTCGGCGAAGGCGCGCCGGGCCACGATGAGAAACTCGTCACCGCCGAGCCGGGCAGAGGTGTCCGAATCGCGAAGGCAATGGCGCAGGTGAGCACTGAGATCCTGCAGGACCTGGTCGCCGGCGGCGTGGCCCAGGGTGTCGTTGACTTCCTTGAACCCGTCGAGGTCGAGCAGGATCAGGGCGTCACCCTCTTCCAGCGAGCCCAGTAGAGCATCGGCATGCTTGCGGTTTCCGATGCCGGTCAGTTCGTCTCTGGTTGTCGCCCGCTCCAACCTCTCGATGACGAAGAGGTGCTCGATGGCGATGCCGACCTGGGTTCCGAACAAGCGGGCGAGGTCGAGGCTGAAGTCTGGATCATCGGTGATCAGGGGATGGACGACCACTGCACCGGCCGGGACGTCGGCTGCCGGCAGAGGTAGGACGAGCATGCTCTCCGTACCGGTGCCGTTCGGAACCATCTTCGGGTCGTCGCCGCCGATGGTTTCGCTGATCAGGTCGGCCGTCTCGGAGTCCAGTTCCTCACTACTCGAAGGGCCCAGCATCACCGGGATGAGACCGCCATCATTGTCGCGAAGGATGACCGTTGCCCTCTCCACATCGAAGATCTGGAGTGCAGCCTCGGCCACTTCGTACGCCGCCTCTTCCAAGGAGCCAGGACGGCTGAATCGACGCAGAACGTCTTCGAGGCGAGCGAGTCGCTCCTTGCGGCTGGTGAAGCGGTTCGCCGTTCGCAGGGTGCGATCGGTCAGGGCCGAGACCAGCTCGCCCAGGAGGGCGGCCACCGGAACGGCAACCAGGGGGAGGGCTCGGCTGACGCGGAATTCTTCCCGAAGATGGGCTCCCAGTAGCACGAAGACCACGACGGGGCTGAAGAAGAGAGCAGACCCGGGAGGCAGCACGAATCCGACATAGGCCAGTACCAGCACCGCGACGGCGGCGAAGCCGATCGAGGCATGGGCGGTGGCGGCGCTCTCAGCCCAGAACACGGCGCCGAGCACACCAAGCATGGCCCCGCCTGCTGGCACCATGCGCCACCACGGTCGTAGCTGGTCCCAGTTGATGAACGCGGCGTAGACGGCACACAGGGCTAGGGCCAAGGCCAGGTACAACACGCTCGTACCGGGTGGATCGGTCTCCGTCCTGGCGGCGAAATCGAGCATGGCCAGCAGGGCCATGCCCAGAAGCATTCCGCTTGCAGCTACTCGGTATCGCTCTCGCCATAGCACGTTGCTAGCAAACCCCTACGTCCTGGCCGGGTTCGGCGTTTGTGTCGAGCTGGCGGACCCGAATGACCACCAGGCGTGTCTATGACAGTACCCTACGTGGCAGGCAGACCAGATGCATCACAACCAAGAAGGTTGCCTACCTGGGTGTCGGCGGGGCCCTCTCATCCCGGAAGTTGATGATCGACCGTCAGCAGACCGGCGTGAGCTCCGTCGTTGAACGATCGGATCACCCAGCCCGTCGGGTTCGCAACCAGGTGAGAGATGGCGGTATGGCGTGAGCCGTTGAATGTGAACGGGCTGACACCGGCAACATGGCCGAGCACAGCCCCGACCACCCCGCCGTGGCAGAACACAGCGACTAGCTGGTCGGGATGGGAAGCTGCGATTCGCTCGACGGCCCTCACCGTGCGCCGCGTGAACTCGACATTGGTCTCCGCCCCTGGGATCTCACCCCACTCTCCCGATGCCCTCATGGCAACGACAGCCGGGTGATTCTCGGTGCTCCGTTGGCGCAACAGACCTCCCTCGAAGTCACCAAGGAACACCTCGCGTAGGTCCGGCTCGATCCTGGTCTCCAGGCTGAGGCTGGCGGCCAGCGGGGCCGCCGTCTGGCTGGTCCTGGTCAGACTGGTGGCGTAGATAGCCTCGATCGGCTCGTTGGCCAGTCGTTCACGGGCCAGATGGGCCTGGTGGTGGCCCAACTCGGTGAGGTGAGGGTCGCCATGGCCGTCGACCAGGTTGAAAGGCCGTTCGGGAGTGAAGGGAGCCGACTGGCCGTGACGAATCAGCAGGATCTGGCAGGCTCCTTCTTCGGGTTGGTACAGGGTTTGCGGAAACGATGGTGTTGCCTCGGCCATGGCCCGAACATAGCCGCACCCCCCATCGCCGCAACAAGCCCTCCCACGCCTGCGTAGCTTTGCTTCGGGGATGTTTGGGCCTTGGCCGAAACTCCTGGCGCCGGGCGGTAGTCCGGCGCACGTAGGCTGCGCCAATGCGTTCTTCGGCCTCTCCACAGCCTCTGTCATCCACCCCGATCGTAGCTCCGGTGGCCGAGGCCAGGCCCGTCGAGCGGGTGCTGTGGGGGGAGCGTGTGATCGACGATTTTTCTTGGCTGCGCCACCGTGATGACGAAGCCGTAGTGAAGCATCTTGAAGCCGAGAATGCCTACACCGACGTCGTCCTCAGTTCCGTCCAGGACTTGCAGGAATCCTTGTTCAGCGAGATCAAGAATCGGATCAAGGAAGACGATCTCTCGGCTCCGGTCTCCAAGGACGACTGGGCCTACTACTCGCGCACCGAAGAAGGGCTTGCCTACCCGATCCACTGCCGCCGTCACCTCGACCGAACAGCCCCGGGCTCCGATGGTGCTAGCCCTAGGGGTACTGGCTCCGCCGACAACGATCGTGCTGATGAGGTGATCCTGCTCGATGAGAACGTCGAAGGGGCCGCCGCTGAGTTCTTCGATGTGGGTCCCTTCGACGTGAGTCCCGATCACCGCCTCCTGTTCTGGGGCTGGGATGTCACCGGCGACGAACGCTATACGGCGACAGTGCGCGATCTGTCGACCGGGATCGATGGCCAGGAGCGGCTCGACGATGTATCGACGGCCTCGGCCTGGGCCCTCGATAATCGCACCCTTTTCTACGTTCGCCCTGATGAGGCCTATCGTCCCTTTCAGGTGTGGCGCCACCGGCTGGGGACAGATCAGAGCGAGGACGAGCTGGTCTTCACCGAGCCCGACGAGCGTTTCTTCGTCTCCGTTGGCCTCGAAAGGGATGAGTCGTTCATCCAGATCGCGGTGTCATCGAAGGTAACCGACGAGGTCTGGGTCATCCCGGCCGACCAGCCGATGACCGAACCCCGATTGGTGGCCGAGCGGCGACAGGGAGTCGAGTACGGGGTGGCCCATCATGGTGACCGGTTCATCATCCTCACCAACGATGGGGGAGCGGAAAACTTCAAGCTCGTATCTGTCCCTGATCACGATCCGGGCCCCGAGAACTGGGAAGACCTCCCGGTCGATGATGTCGAGGCAGCCAATGATGTCGAGACCTCGGTGATGATCAGCGATTTCGATGTGTCGGCCGATCACCTCATCTTGTTCGAACGAGCCCACGGGGCCACCCGGATCAGGGTCAGGCGATGGTCCGATGGTTCGGTCACCGAGATCGATCAGCCCGAGGCCGTCTCGACGGTCTGGCCCGGGGCCAACCCTGAGTTCACCTCCACGACCCTGCGCTATGGCTACAGCTCGATGGTCACTCCTGCCTCATTGTTCACCGTCGATCTAGAGACGGGGGAACGGACCCTGCTGAAACAACAGGAGGTACTCGGGTCGTTCGATCCCGATGAGTATGTCACCGAGCGGCACTGGGCCGAAGCCGAGGATGGGGCCCGCATCCCCATCAGTATCGTCTACCGCTCCGATCAGAGCGAAGGCCCCCGACCCTGTGTCCTGTACGCCTACGGCGCCTACGAGATGTCGATGGATCCGACTTTCTCCTCAGCCCGACTGTCGCTGCTTGATCGGGGTTTCAGTTTCGCCATCGCCCATGTCCGTGGTGGGGGCGAGATGGGGCGTCGCTGGTATCTCGATGGCAAATTCGAACACAAGCACAACACGTTCGACGACGTAGTTGCCTGCGCCCGCCACCTGGTCGATGAGGGCGTCACCACCCCAGCCCAGCTTGTACTTCGAGGTGGTTCGGCCGGAGGGCTGATGGCAGGGGCGGTGGTGAATCAGGCCCCGGAGTTGTTCGCTGCGGTGGTAGCCCAGGTTGCCTTCGTCGATGCCCTCAACACCATGCTCGATCCCAGCCTGCCCCTCACCGTCACCGAATGGGAGGAGTGGGGCAATCCTGCGGAGTCCGAGTCCATCTACCAGGCCATGCGGGCGTATGCCCCATACGAGAACGTGCATCCGGCCGACTATCCGAGCGTGATGGCAACGGGAGGCCTCAATGACAGCCGGGTCGGCTATTGGGAACCAGCGAAATGGGTTCAGGTTCTACGTAGACAGACGACGGGCCAAGAGCCGATCTTGTTGTGGACCGATCTCGGTGCTGGTCATGGCGGCCCATCCGGTCGGTACGATGCCTGGCGCGAGGAAGCCAGAATTCTGACATACATCCTCTGGGCGCTAGGTTTAACCACCTAGTGTTATGAGCAAGATGCATATTGTTCGATGCTCTTGCTTGACCATCTGAAAGACCCGCCGCCTCATGACCAGACATTTCCCAGGACTCTTCGGCGAAGCCGGAGGATCGCGCCGCCAGCTCCGAAGCAGCGGGTACTTCGGGCTCGGTGCCAAGTCGAACGGTTTACCCGTCCGACAAGGTGCCGATGGGGGGTGTAGGGTCCCAATAATGCACGGCGTCGCCCGCGAGGCTTCGCCTTGGTGCACCGCTCACCAGGAGGTAGAGCCGTTAATAGTCCCGAGTACGAACGCCGGCTGACCGCCTACGAAGGCGGGATAGCCGAGCTACAAGACCAACTCAAGACGATGGAGGAAGAGGTCATCACCCTCCGCCGTCGTCTTCAAGATGCCCCCAAGCGAGTCAGGACCCTGGAAGAGCGCTTGCTCGACACCAAGGGTCAGCTCGCCCAGGCCGTCAGCCAGAACGAGAAGTTGACCTACACGCTTCGCGAGGCGCGCGAGCACATCGCGGCCCTGCGTGAGGAGGTCGACAAGCTGACCCAGCCCCCGAGTGCCTATGGCACCCTGCTCGGCCTGAACAGCGATGGCTCTGCTGACGTGTTCTCCAGCGGTCGCAAGATGCGAGTCGAGTCCCACCCCGCCATTGATGTAGATGAAATGGTACGCGGAGTGGAGGTCGTGCTCAACGAGTCGCTCAACATCGTCAAGGTCCGCGATCCCGAGCGCTCGGGCGAGGTGGTCACGGTCAAGGAGATGCTGGACAACGGTGTCCGAGCCTTCATCGTCGGTCGGGCCGACGAGGAGCGCATCGTCGAGTTGGCTGAGCACCTGATCGGGACGGGCATCCGAGCCGGTGACTCCATGCTGCTCGATGGTCGTTCGTCGATCCTCATCGAGAAGCTGCCGAAGGCCGAGGTCGAGGAGCTGGTATTGGAAGAGGTCCCCGACGTCTCCTATGGGGACATCGGTGGTCTCGATGATCAGATCGAGACGATCGTCGACGCCGTAGAGCTTCCCTTCCTCCACGCCGATCTCTTCGCCGAGCATGAGCTGCCAGCTCCCAAGGGGATCCTCCTCTATGGACCTCCGGGCTGTGGCAAGACCCTGATCGCCAAGGCCGTGGCCAACTCATTGGCCAAGAAGGTCTCGGAGCTGTCGGGCGAGGACCAGACCCGTAGCTTCTTCTTGAACATCAAGGGGCCTGAGCTGCTGAACAAGTACGTAGGCGAGACCGAGCGCCAGATTCGCCTCATCTTCCAGCGGGCTCGTGAGAAATCGGAAGAGGGTTGGCCCGTCATCATCTTCTTCGATGAGATGGAGTCCCTGTTCCGAACCAGGGGCAGCGGGATCAGCTCCGATATCGAGAGCACGATCGTGCCCCAGTTGTTGGCTGAGATCGATGGGGTCGAGACACTGAAGAATGTGATCGTGATCGGGGCCTCCAACCGGGAGGATCTCATAGATCCCGCCATCCTGCGACCAGGACGGCTCGACGTGAAGATCAAGATCGAGCGACCTGACGTCGGGGCGGCAAGATCCATCTTCGCCAATTACCTCACCAGCGATCTGCCCATCCATCAGTCCGAAGTCGACAAGCACGGTACGGTCGATAGCGCCCTGGAGGCCATGATCGCCGAGGCTGCGGAGTACATGTACCGAGCCGATGACGAGACCCGCTTCCTCGAGGTCACCTACCAGAACGGCGACAAAGAGATTCTCTACTTCCGGGACTTCTCCTCAGGGGCCATGATCGAGAACATCGTGCGGCGGGCCAAGAAGCTTGCCATCAAGCGATTCCTCGACGATGGGACCAAAGGGATTTGCACCGATGACCTGCTGGTCTCGGTCACTCAGGAGTACAAGGAACACGAGGACCTTCCCAACACGACGAACCCCGATGACTGGGCCAAGATCTCAGGTAAGAAGGGGGAGCGCATTGTGTATGTCCGTACCCTGGTGGGACCGGCCGGAGGCGACAAGACCGGAGGCCGGGCGATAGAACAGGTTGCGACCGGCCAGTACCTCTGAGCCTCGGGCCGAACGCGAAGGGCAGCAGGCAACGTGGCAACACACAAAATCGTTGGTATCGAGACCGAGTTCGGGATCATGGTGCGCGGCACCATGGACTGGAACCCAGTCTCGGCCTCCTCGCTCTTGATCAACGCCTACGTCGGCACCGACGTCGGTAGCATCGATGATCGGGCCACCCCGATCGCATGGGATTTCATCGATGAGATGCCAGGGGCTGACGCCCGCGATTTCATGCCGCCTGAGCTCGCCATGCCGCCCGAGGTGGAGACCCACCTCGTGAACGCCGTGCTCACCAACGGGGCCCGCTATTATGTTGACCACGCTCACCCCGAACTGTCGACCCCTGAGTGTCGCGATGCCCTGTCGGTGGTCCTGTTCGATCGAGCGGCGGAACTGATTCTGATCGAGTCCATGCGGGCCGCCGCCGAGGCGTTGCCTCCTGGCCAGGAGATCGTGATTTACAAGGACAACTCGGATCGCAAGGGCAACGCCTACGGCTGTCACGAGAACTACCTCCTCGACCGCAACCTTCCGTTCGGTCAGATCATCACCGCCGCCACCACCCACTTCGTGACCCGCCAGATCTTCACCGGGTCGGGCAAGGTCGGCAGCGAGCTACCCGGTGTGAGCCGGGCCGACGTGCCCTATCAGCTGACCCAGCGGGCCGAGCACTTCGAGGAAGAGGTCGGCCTCGAGACCACCCTCAAGCGGCCTATTGTCAACACCAGAGATGAGCCCCACGCCGACAGCCAGAAGTACCGGCGGCTCCACGTGATCGTTGGTGACGCCAACATGTCGCAGGTCGCGACCCTGCTCAAGGTCGGTACCTCGGCCATCGTCTTCGCCATGCTCGAAGACGGCGCCCTCGAACAGCGCCCGATCGAGGATCCGGTGCCATCCATGCACCAGGTCAGTCATGACCTGACCCTGGCCAAGCCTCTGACCATGGCCGACGGGGCAACGGCAACTGCGCTCGAGGTCCAATGGGATCTGCTGGATCAGGCCAAGAGTTGGGCCGATCGACACGGGCTCGAAGCTGTGGGAGAAGACTGCGGCAAGCTTGTCCTGGAGAGGTGGGAAGAGGTGCTGTCTGGTTTGGAATCGGATCCTGCATCCCTGGCGGGCCAGGTCGACTGGATTGCCAAGAAGCGTATTCTCGAAGGGTTCATGAATCGTCACGACTGCGACTGGGACGACTCTCGGCTAGGTGCCCTTGACCTCCAATACCACGATCTTCGTCCCGGCAAGTCACTGGCGGCCAAGGCCGGGCTCGAAGCCCTGGTCTCCGATAGCGATGCCGAGATCGCCGTCAACGAGCCCCCGACTGATACCCGGGCATACTTCAGAGGCAAGTGCCTGCAGAAGTTCGCTGATCATGTCGTGGCTGCCAACTGGGACTCGATCGTGTTCGACGTCGGAGATGATCCTCTGCGCCGAGTTCCCATGCTGGAGCCAGGGCGCGGTACGGTCGAGCATGTAGGTTCACTATTGGAGGAGTCCGAGACTGTCTCAGAGCTACTGGACCGGCTGGGAGCCTGACAGAGACCGGGTAACCGCCAAGCCGATGTCACCCCGCCGATGAGATCGTAGAGGAAAGAGGCCATGGCCGATCGGGAACAAGTACGAAAGAATGCCCCTCGCCCCCAGGAGGAGGAGGCAGCCGAGCAGGCTCCAGCGACGAGCGAGCAAGGTGAAGCGCTCAAGGCTGAGCTCGATGACCTGCTCGACGAGATCGATGAGGTCCTGGAGACCAACGCTGAAGACTTCGTCAAGAGCTACATCCAAAAAGGCGGCCAGTAACTCGGCCATGCCGAGCTATTGGCCTTGCGGTCGCCGCTAGCCTGAGCGGCGATGACACTTCCAAATTTTGCGCCGGGGGATGACCCGGGACCGAGCTTCGCTGCTCTGCTTGGGCGCGTTGTCGGCCAGCCACGCGTCGACCCGTCCCTTTCAGTTGATTCACTCGACATTCCTCACGGAACGACTGTCGTTGCGGCCAAGTTCGTAGATGGGGTGATCATCGCCGGTGACCGCCGGGCCACCGCAGGCAATCTCATCAGCTATCGCACGATGCAAAAGGTGTTCGCGGCCGATCGCTGGTCAGGGGTGGCCATCGCCGGCGCCGCTGGTCCGGCCCTGGAGATGGTCAAGATGTTCCAGCTCCAGCTCCAGCACTATGAGAAGGTCGAGGGTCACGTCCTCTCCCTCGAGGGCAAGGCCAACCAGCTGTCTCAGATGTTGCGCAGCAACCTGCCGGCCGCCATGCAAGGCATGGTCGTGGTTCCGATCTTCGCCGGTTTCGATCGCAGGAGGGGATATGGGCGGCTGTTCGCCTTTGATGTCACCGGCGGTCGCTACGAAGAGGAGGACTACGTCGCCTCTGGCTCAGGCAGCCTTTTCGCTCGCACCGTCATCAAGCTCGGCCACAGCGATACCAGTGACCGTGACACGGCCATCAACCTGATGATCAGGGCCCTGTTCACCGCGGCCGACGATGACTCGGCAACCGGTGGGCCCGACAGTATGCGAGGCATTTACCCCATCGTGGCTGCCATCACCGAGCATGGCTACGAAGAGGTGTCCGAAGCCGATGTCGCTGAGCGGTTCGAAACGCTGCTCACAGAATACGCGGCCGAAAGGGGTGAATCAGCATGAACATGCCGTTCTATGTTGCTCCCGAACAGTTGATGAAGGATCGGGCCGATTTCGCCCAAAAGGGCATCGCCCGTGGTCGCAGCCTGGTGGCAATAGAGTTTGACGAGGGCATCCTCCTGTGCGCCGAGAATCCCTCCAGGAACCTGAGGAAGGTCTCCGAAATCTACGATCGAATCGGGTTTGCTGGAGTCGGTCGCTACAACGAATACGACCAGCTGAGGATCGCGGGAATTCGTCACGCCGACCTAAAAGGCTACACCTATAGCCGCGACGATGTCGACTCTCAGGCCCTGGCGAACCAGTACGCACAGATGCTCGGCCAGATCTTCACCCATGAGACCAAGCCCCTCGAGGTCGAGATCCTGGTGGTGGCCGTCGGCTACCAACGCCAAGGCGACCGGTTGTTCCACATCCGCTTTGACGGGTCGGTCACCGACGAGCAAGGCTACGCCGTGCTCGGGGGCGAGGCAGAGTCGATTCGTGAACGACTTGGATCGTCCTACAACGATGGCCTTGACAATGCTGGGGCTATGCAGGCCGCCGTGGGCTCCCTCCAAGGCGACGACCGGACCCTCGGAGCCGACGAGCTCGAGGTCGCCGTTCTGGAGCGCAAGGAAGATGGTCGTTGCTTCCGTCGCCTGGATCCCGAGGAGATCGCCCAGCTTCTCGCCTGACGAGCTCCGAATGGGTGGGCGGATACTCACGATCACCCTTTGACCGCTAGCGTGTTGATGTGTTCTCCCGTCGAATATATGGCATCGAAACCGAGTACGGGGTCACCTGCACCCTCAGGGGACAGCGCCGCCTGAGCCCCGATGAGGTGGCTCGGTACCTGTTCCGGCGAGTTGTGTCATGGGGACGTTCGAGCAACGTCTTCCTCGTCAATGGCGCGCGTCTCTACCTCGATGTCGGATCCCACCCAGAGTACGCCACTGCCGAGTGCGACTCGGTCGAGGACGTGGTGGTTCACGACAAGGCAGGGGAGCGGATTCTGGAGCAGCTCCTCGACTCAGCCGAGGAGCGCCTGCGCGACGAGGGCATCCGCGGGACGATCCACCTCTTCAAGAACAACACAGACTCGGCTGGCAACTCCTACGGCTGCCACGAGAACTATCTGACGACCCGAAACGACGATCTCAGCCACTACGCCGAGATCCTCATCCCGTTTCTCGTCAGCCGCCAGATCTACGCCGGGGCCGGCAAGGTGTTGCAGACGGCGCGAGGCTCGATGTACGCCGTCAGCCAACGGGCCGAACACATCTGGGAAGGGGTCTCGTCGGCTACGACCCGATCCCGGCCCATCATCAACACCAGGGATGAGCCTCATGCTGATGCCGAGCACTACCGACGGCTCCACGTCATCGTTGGCGACTCGAACATGAGCGAGTACACGACGTACCTCAAGATGGGGGCCATGGCCGTCCTGTTGCGGATGGTCGAAGATCCCAGCTGCGTGTTGCGTGACATGACGTTGGAGAACCCCATCCGGGCCATTCGTGAGATCAGCCATGATCTGACCATGGAGCGCAAGGTCCGCTTGGCCAGTGGGCGCGAGGCTTCAGCCCTGGAGATCCAGAGCGAATACCTGAACCGGGCCCTTCGCTACGCCGAAACCAAAGGTTTCCCCGACGATGAGCTTCGAGCGCTGCAGATGTGGGAGCACGTGATGACCCAACTGGAGTCTGATCCGTTCAAGCTCAACCGGGAAATCGACTGGGTCATCAAGTACAACCTGATCGAGGCCTACCGGGCCAAACATGATCTCCCCTTGAGCCACCCTCGGGTGTCGCTGCTCGATCTCCAGTACCACGACATTCGCCGCGATCACGGTATGTTCTACAAGATTCAAGACCGAGGGCTGGCCGAGCGGACCCTGGTCGATGAGGACATGATGGAGGCCATCAATACACCGCCCCAAACCACGAGAGCGAAACTACGTGGTGACTTCATCCGCCGGGCCAAGGAGCGCAAGCGGGACTACACCGTCGACTGGGTTCACCTCAAGCTGAATGACCAGGCCCAGCGGACCGTGCTGTGCAAGGACCCGTTCCGCAGCCAGGACGACCGGGTGGCCAAGCTCATCGACAGCCTCTGAGCTGACACTATGCAGAAGCTGGAACGGCTGCTGAATCTGACCGCTGTCCTCCTCGACACCCGCCGAGCACTGACGGCGGAGGAGATCCGGGGACGGGTCGAGGGCTATCCGCCCCCGGGGACCGCCTTTCATCGCGCCTTCGAGCGTGACAAGGAGGACCTGAGGGTCCTGGGCATCCCGCTTCTGGTCGAGCGGGCGCCCGCCACCGACCCTCCCGTCGACGGCTATCGCATCGACCCCGATGACTACTACCTGCCCGATCCCGATCTCGATGCTGACGAGCTGGCGGCCCTCCACCTGGCGTCACTCACTGTCCACCTCGACGGTATGGGCGACCGAGAGGCTCTTTGGAAGCTAGGAGGGCTGGTCGGTGCCGACGGACCGGTCGATGCTCAGAACGTGGCCAGCTTGCCCTCTGACCCGGCCCTGGTACCCCTGTTCAAGGCCATCGTCGACCGCCGCCAGGTCAGCTTCTCCTACCGCAACGCTGAGCGATCGGTTGACCCCTGGCGTCTCGACTTCGAGCGAGGGCGATGGTATCTGACTGGTTTCGATCATTTTCGCAATGACGAGCGCAACTTCCGGCTCGATCGCATCGAGGGGGCCGTCACGGCCGTCGGTGTCATCGACAAGACGAGCCAGCGGCGAAACGCGACCGGAACTGGGCCGCGACCAGCCTGGGAGCTGGGCGACGAAGCCCCAACCATAGCCAAGGTCCGCATCGACGCCGACCAGGTGGAGGCGGCCAGACGCCAGCTCGGTTCAGAAACGGTTCCCGTCATCGAAGCCGACGGCTCGGCCCTGTTCGAGGTTCCGGTGGTGAACTTCCCAGCCTTCCGATCGTTCCTGTTCGGCTTCCTCCATCGGGCCGAGTTGGTGGAGCCGCCGGAGTGGCGAACCGAGATCGTGGACTGGCTCGAAGCGATCGAGAGTGGACGATGAACGGACGCCCGACGGCTCCTGATCGGATGCGCCGCGTCCTGGCCGTCGTGCCCTGGATCGTGGCCAATCCCGGTCAGAAGGTGGCCCACGTAGCCACTCGTTTCGGGTTGAGCGAGAAGGAGCTGCTAGGGGATCTGAACGTGGTCTTCATGGTTGGCCTTCCCCCCTACTCACCTGATGCCCTCGTCGATGTCCAGATCGACGACGAGGGGAGGGTGACCATCCAGCTGGCTGACTTCCTCTCCCGGCCCCTACGCCTCACCCCTGAGCAGGGCCTGGCCCTACTGGCCTCATCCGACGGCCTTCTCTCGATCCCCGGGACCGACCCGGAGGGGGCCCTGGCCCGTGCCCTGAAGAAGCTTGGTCAGGCACTTGGCGTCGGGGCCGACGAGGCGCTCGAGGTCCACCTCGGTGACGCCGAAGCCACCATGCTCGATCAGCTCCGAGAGGCCGCACGATCCGGTCGAGAAGCCAATCTCGTCTACTACTCTTACGGTCGCGACGAGCGAACAGAGCGCACGGTAGACCCCTGGCGGGTCTTTGCCGATGCTGGGTCGTGGTACTTGAACGCCTGGTGCCATCGGGCCCGAGGCGAGCGCATCTTTCGTCTCGACCGAATTGAGCGGCTCGAAGTTCTCGACTCGCTGGCCGCCAACCGGCCCGTCGATGGCGGGGATCGGGCCGTCGTCTTCCAGCCCCGCGACGACGATCCCCGAATCACCGTTGCTCTGAGCCCAGAAGCCTTCTGGGTCGCCGACTACTACCCGGTTGAGGTGCTGTCACGCAGCGCTACCGAGATGGTCGTCGATATCGTCGTCAGTGCCGTCCCCTGGCTCGAACGGCTGCTGATCAGGCTTGGGCCTGAGGTCGAGGTCAGGGGCTCTGAGGGCCTCGAGGATGCCACTGATCTGGCCAGGGAAACCGCCTCAAGGATCCTGACCAAGTACCGATCGGGATGATGTCGATGACGGTTGCCGCTCGATGTCAGCTAACCTTGGCCCTCAATGGCCTCCGATTTCGATCGTCAACCACAAACGGCGGAGAGCCCCTGGGAGGCCGGTGGGCGCTATCGAGAGCCGGAGGACTACCTGGTGTTTGGCGATGGGCCGGACGACGAACATGGCCCCGATGACGACTCTGAATACGAGGACTACTTCGACGACGAAGAGGATGACGACGAGCTGATCGACGCCACCTCTCGCATGACCCGCAACGCCCTCGAGTGGGCCGTCGTGCTCGTCGGAGCGGTATTGGTGGCCCTGCTCCTCCGGGCCTCGCTATTCCAAGCCTTCTACATCCCGTCGGAGTCGATGGAGACGACCCTCGTCATCGATGACCGGGTCCTGGTCAACAAGATCAGCTATCGCCTTCATGACATCAATCGAGGCGACATCGTGGTCTTTGCCCGGCCAGACGATCAAGCCGGCGACATCCGTGACCTGATCAAGCGGGTCATTGCCCTACCTGGTGAGACGGTGGAGGGGCGCGACAACGAGATCTTCATCAACGGTCAGCGTCTCAGCGAGCCCTACCTCGACGAAGGGGTGCGGACCACAGACTTCCCCCTGGAAGTGGTACCCGAGGGAATGATCTTCGTCATGGGCGACAATCGGGGCGAGTCGTTCGATTCCCGCCTCTTCGGCCCCATCTCCGAGGACCGAGTGGTCGGCCGGGCCTTCGTGTTGTTCTGGCCCTTGGGGAGGGCCGGCTCGTTGTAGCCGACGGTTTCAACGGGACTGGCCTGAATAGCGACCATTTGGACAGCGCGATCGAGGGCTAGACCTCGACGGGCTCAGCCTGTCGATCTCCTTGTGCTGCAAGTCGGCCGCTAGATCGGGAGGCTGAGACCTTTTAGGCCTATGGCCAGGGCCCCCGCGATTGAACGTGGCAATCCTCTTAAGGGTGGCCATCTCGCTGCCGAACCTAGGGGTACGAGACCAGCCCTCGTTTTTGGGCAGGAGGTTCCCCCACCCATGGCCACAATTCGTGCTAGTTGTCCTGATTGCGGAGACGTCGAGCTCACAACGGCCGATGTTCACGTACGGATCTGCGACGACAACGATGCCGGCACGTATGCGTTCCGCTGCCCGTTCTGTCACATGATGGTGGTGAAGCCAGCTGAGTCTCGAACCATCGACCTGTTGATTGCGTCGGGTGTCGAATTCTCGACTTGGAGCCTCCCTGACGAGCTCTACGAGACCCACATCGGCGAACCCATCAACCATGATGACCTGCTCGACTTCCACGTTCTGCTCCAAGACGACCTCCGTCTGAGCGAGATCATGGCGGAGCTGCCACCAACCCAGTAGTGCATTGGCGGGGTAGAGGCGGTCAAGCTCTACTCCGTGCTCTCGTTTGCTTGTGATGTGGATCAGGCCGAGCCGGTAGCCTGGCAACATGTTCTTCAACGTGGGCGGGCTCGAGATCCTGGTCATTGCCATGGTGGCGTTGATAGCGGTTGGACCTGAACAGCTCCCCAGCGTTCTACGCAAGGTCGGGGCCTTCGTTGCCCAGGCCCGATCCATGACAACGGGCCTGCGTGATGAGTTCATGTCCGGTCTCGACGAGGTCACCGAGATAGCCGACCCGAAGAAGTGGATGGGAACAGGCTCCGACGACGACCCGATCGTGCACCGAGGCTACGCCAAGACGCAGCCGAACGGCTCTGGCACCACTGACTCATCCGAAGGGACCACTGACGGCTCAGAGGCCGCCGTGGTGGAAGAGGCCGAAGAGGTCGCAGCCCTGGAGACAGGTGACGATGGGCCACGAGTCGATGGCGAGGACAACGTATGAAGCTTCCGTTCAAGTCAAGCGGAGCAGACGACACCACCGCCCCCCAAGAGGGCGAAATGAGCCTGCTCGGTCATCTGAGTGAGCTGAGGACGCGGCTCATACGCTCCGTGATCGCCATCGTCGTAGGCACCATCATCGTCTACATCTTCAACAAGCGGATCTTCGGTTTCCTGGAGAAACCCTACTGTGATCAGCAGGAAGCTCTGGGCAACGAGTGCGAATTCATCATCAGATCGCCGACCGAGAGCTTCTCGGTCGTGCTCGCCATCTCTGGCTATGGGGGGCTGCTGCTGGCTCTGCCCGTGGTGTTGTATCAGCTCGGCAAGTTCGTGATGCCTGGCCTCTACCCGTCGGAACGCAAGGTACTGTTCCCGTTTTTCGGTGCCTCGATCGTGTTGCTGTTCCTCGGTCTGGCCAGCGGCTACTTGCTGATGCCGAAGACACTCTCGGTCCTGACCAGCTTCGGATCCGACAACTTCGTCGACTTCTTCTCCCCCCGCGAATACATCGGCCTGTTCGTGAAGATGCTGCTGGCTTTCGGACTGGCCGCTGAGTTACCCCTGATACTGATCTTCCTCCAACTGGTAGGGATCGTGTCGACGGCCACCCTGCGAAAGAACCGGCGGATTGCGGTGGTAGCAGTGGTGATTCTGGCCGCCATTGTCACCCCTACCGGCGACCCGTTCACCTTGGGTGTATTGGCTATCCCCATGTACCTCTTCTATGAGCTCGCCGTGATCGTAGGCGGCCGGATGACGAAGCACCGTCTCGCTGTCAACACTTGATGGAGGGCGATCGGCAACCGTCACCGGTTCGCGCCCGATTCCTGGAGAATCTGGGATTCGAGCCTGACCCATTCCAGCTCGAGTCCTTCGACCTGCTCGATGGTGGTCAGCATGTGATCGTGGCCGCACCAACTGGGGCGGGCAAGACTCTGGTGGCCAACTACGCCGTGGAGCTGGCGTTGGGGGCCGGTCAGCGGCTCTTCTACACCACCCCGATCAAGGCCCTCTCCAATCAGAAGTTCCACGATCTGGTCGATGAATACGGCTGGGATCAGGTTGGTCTCCTCACCGGAGACAATGTGGTGAACCCGGGTGCATCGGTTGTCGTCATGACGACCGAGGTGCTGCGCAATATGCTCTATGCCGGCAATCCCCTCGACAGGCTGGCCGCCGTCGTCCTCGACGAGGTCCACTACCTCCAAGACGCCTACCGGGGTCCGGTGTGGGAGGAGGTCATCATCCACCTCCCTCGCCACATCCAGCTCGTGTGCCTGTCGGCAACCGTCTCGAATGCCTCCGAGCTCGAGGAATGGATCGAGACGGTACGGGGCCCGACCTCGCTGGTGGTCGAGTCCAAGCGACCGGTCGAGCTCGACAACCACTACCTGATCGGTGAGCGGTCGAGCAACCATCTTCATCTGATCAAGACAGTCAAGGGGACCAAGGCCAACCCGAACGGCTATCGCTTCGACATCGATCCTCGCCAGATGCAGGGGCGGGGGCGAGGCCGGGGGCACAAGGGGCGAGGCCGGCCCAGTCGTAAATGGCGAACCCCCGACCGGGCGTCGGTGGTCGAGCTACTCCACAACCGGAACCTGCTCCCCACCATCCACTTCATCTTCAGCCGTGCTGCCTGCGACGATGCGGCCGCGGCCGTGGCCGGATCTGGCCTGGTCTTGACCACTCAGCGTGAGCGTGACGAGATCCGCTCGATCGTGGCTGATCGCATCGAGTCTTTGAGTGACCTCGACCTCGATGTGCTCGGCTATGAGCGGTTCCGAGCTGGATTGGAGGCCGGTGTTGCTCCTCACCACGCTGGCATGGTCCCTCCACTCAAGGAGGCGGTCGAGGCTTGCTTCGTCCGAGGCCTGGTCAAGGTGGTTTTCGCCACCGAAACGCTCGCTCTTGGTATCAATATGCCGGCCCGAACCGTGGTATTGGAAAAGCTCACCAAGTTCACGGGTGACCACCATGAGTTCCTGACTCCGGCCCAGTACACCCAGCTCACGGGACGAGCCGGGCGGCGAGGCATCGACACCGAAGGCAAGGCCATCGTCTTGTGGTCACCCTTCGTGCGATTCCAGCAGGTGGCCGACCTGGCCATGAGCCGTGACTTCGTTCTCAGCTCGTCGTTCCGCCCGACCTACAACATGGCGGCCAACCTGGTTCGCCGCTATGACCAGGAACGGGCCCGTCAGCTCCTCAATCTGTCGTTCGCCCAGTTCCGGGCTGATGCGGGGGTGGTCCGCTCTGAGCATCGAGTGGAGCGATTGATCGAACGTCAGCGCCAGGTCACCCGCCGAATCGAGCGCGAGTTCGGCCCCGTCGACGAGCTACGAGCCGCCCTTGTGACCAGCCCTGCTCTCGATGGTAACGACAAGGCTCAGCTTCGAAGCGAGGTCTCGTTCGCCATCAGCCAGCTCAGTCCTGGCGACATCATCGATGCTTCGGGTCCTGGCTTGTCGACCCCGCTGGTGACGGTGGCGGTGTCGTTCCGAAGCGGTGATCGGATCCGGGCCAAATTGGTCGACCGTGACGGCGGCACCTTTGATGTGAATCCTGGTGACCTCGACGAGGTTCCTGTCGTGGTTGGGCGCGTCGAACTGCCAGAGCCCTACTTGCCCAATAGTGTGTCGTTCCTCCACCAGGTCGGCCAAGACCTGGCTCGGTCTCGCCTCCTCGGTCCCAAGCGCAGGCGCAAGCTCGGTCCCTCAGGTGTGGTGCGCTCGGCCGCTGACGTCCCGCCGGGGGCCCAGAAGGCTCTGCGCCGGCTCGACCGGGTCGACCAGGATCTGCAAAAGGTCAAGGCCTCAGCGGCTCGTCGGGCTGAGTCGCTTGCCGGACAGTTCGACCGGGTCATCGAATTGCTCGAAGATCGGGGCCATATCAGCTTCGACGTCCAACATGCTTCGGCTGATACCACTCAGCGTGGCGGAAACGGGGACGTTGTCGATGCTGATGCCGCCTGGGTACTGACCTCATCGGGCCAGCGTCTGGCCCGGCTGTACCATGAGTGCGATCTGCTGGTGGTAGAGGCCATGGAAGATGGTCTCTTCGATGGCCTGAACAGCGCTGAGGTGGCGGCCATGGCCTCCAGCTTCGTCTACGAGGAGCGAGGGGGTGGGCCTAGCGCAGAGCCCTGGTACCCATCGGCCAAGCTTCGTCGCCGCTTCGTCAGGCTCCAGGGCCTCCACCTCGACCTGGTAACCAACGAACACGACGCCAGATTGCCTATCACCCGTGCACCCCATGCCGGATTCATGGCCGTCGCCCACGGTTGGGCCGCCGGTGGTGACCTGGCCGATGTCCTGGCCGAGGAGGACATAACGGCCGGTGACTTCGTTCGCACCGCCAAACAGCTCATCGACCTGCTCCGCCAACTGGCCCTGCTGGCCTCGGTACCGGCGACGGCCTCGGCCACCAGGGCT
Source organism: Actinomycetes bacterium (assembly GCA_024227975.1). Next base: position 11,980 of record JAAETV010000398.1, on the reverse strand, counting down.
GCCGCCGAAGGTGTGTTTCGTGACCTCGTAGCCGCCTCGTCTATCGTTGAAACTGGTTCGGGCGGCCCAGACTAGGGACAGGCAGGGCGATGGTCATCAAGTGGGGCGAGCCGTGGGGCGAGCCAGGAGTGCGTCCTCCCGAAGCGGTAGTCGCGGGCTCTGATCATGAACTGGCTTCCCTGGCTGCAGCCGCCCACAGCCGGGGAGAGCCCCTGGTAGCGGGCGTCGGCGCCGGTGACGTCTTGACCACTCTCGGTGTTGAACCGGAGCGTCCTCCGGCCGACCATCACTACTATCCGTTCGACCTCGGTGTCGCCTCGTTGGATGGGGCTGAGCCCGTCCCCTTTGTTGCCAGTGTCATCGCCAGGCGGTGGGGGTGGTCAGGTCAGATCGCGGTTGTCATGAATGTGGGCTGGTATCGGAATTGGTACCTGGGGCCACGAGCTCATCCCAACGATGGGTTGCTCGATATCACTGTTGGCCAGCTTCCTCTGCGTCAGCGTCTCCTGGCCCGAAGCCGGGCAACCAGTGGCTCCCATCTCCCTCACCCCCGGCTTCGAACACTACGTCGGGGCCGCTGGGACCATGTCTTTGACCGTCCGACGCCGGTTCTACTCGATGGCCGATCGGTGGGGCGCCATCGAACCCTCGAGGTGTCGGTAATACCGAATTGCTTCACCCTGGTTGTCTGATCGCCAACAGGCTTCGCAGTGCGGTCCCCCTCTCGGGGTCGTTCTGGCCCTACGCTCTCACGCCGTGGCCCCGTATCTGGTCGAAGAATTCTCTGCTGAGGAACAAGACGTTCTGCGGCGCTACTTCACGAACCTCGACTTGCCAGTGTTTGCCCTGGTCAATCTGCCTGAGGTGGTGAAGGGCGCCCTCTTCGCTCGCTATTCGCGTTCTCCCAAGAGCCTGCGTCGTCTCTTTCTCGACGAGTTCGTTGGTGAGCTCGATATCGAGGGGGACCAATCAGTTGATGCCACGATCGGCATGAAACGGGCTGAGGACCTCTATGAACGGATTTTCGTTGAGTTCGGGGATGACTCGGTTGCTCAGCTCGGCGGCGTTCACCTGGCCTGTGAGCAGGCATCGAACCTGCTGACCAAGGTCTTGGAGTGGGGCCGGCTCGCCGCCTACCTGGAGCAGTCGACCCGTTACATCGCCTATGACAGCCGTCCTGGTGGCCGTTATCGCTACTTCCGCGACCCGGAGATCCTGTCGTCATCGCTCGGCACTCGCTATGTGGGTGAGATGGATCGCCTGTTCGACGCCTACGCATCGATGACCCCGATCATGGCTGACTATGTGCGCTCGGTTTCCCCGAAGTCGCCGGGAGACAGCGATTTCGTCTACCGGATGGCGGTGAAGGCCAAGGCCCTCGATGCTGTTCGGGGTGTGTTGCCGGCGGCGGCCCAGTCGAATGTTGGTATCTACGGGTCAGGGCAGAGCTACGAACAGCTCCTGTTGCGCATGAGGGCTCATCCGCTGCCGGAGTCCCGCCACTACGCCGACATGATTCTCACCGAATTACGCAAGGTGATCCCGTCCTTCGTGCGCCGGGTCGACCTCGAGGGTCGTGGCCTGGAATCGAGCCAGTACATGGCCGACAACCGGATAGCCATGGACGAGATAGCCGGTGAGCTGCTCGGCGCCTATGACCTCTACGACGACGAGGCCAGGGTCGAGCTCGTCGATTTCGATCCTGATGCCGAGGTCAAGATGGTGGCCTCGATGCTCTATCCGTACTCCCACCTGTCGGAGCGTGACCTCGAGCATCGGGCCCGGACCATGTCGGTCGAAGACCGGCTGCGGGTAATCCAGGCCTACACCGGGGATCGAGCGAATCGCCGTCACCGCCCGGGTCGGGCCTTGGAACGCCCCTTCTATCGTTTCGACGTGTTGGCCGACTATGGGGCCTTCCGCGACCTCCAACGCCATCGGATGCTCACCGTCGAGTGGCAGACCCTCAACCCGTATCATGGATACACCCGGTCGCCCCTGATCGACGATGCTGGCCTGACCGACCGGTTCGATGAGGCCATGTCCCGCTCGGCTGAGCTCTACGAGACGATCCGGTCAGAGTTCCCCGTTCAGGCGGCCTACGCCATCTCCTTCGCCTATCGGGTGAGGTTCAACTTCAACCTCAACGCTCGGGCCGCCATGCACACTCTGGAGTTGCGAAGCACCCCCCAGGGTCACCCTGCGTATCGCTCGGTGGCGCAGCAGATGCATCGCTTGATCGGCGAAAAAGCCGGCCACAAGGCCATCGCGGCTATGATGTCGTTCGTCAATCACTCCACGGAGGCGGACCTGGAGCGGTTGGATGCAGAACGTAGGGCAGAAGCTAGGCGCGCGGGCAACACCGCATAGATTCTGGCCTACCCCTCATGTGGGCCTCTGGTACTGCCGAAGGAGGCCCAATGGCCCATAAGCGAACAACACTCTGGTCTCTCGTCCTGACCGCTCTCGTCGCCTCAATGGTGCTCGTTCCGGCTTCGGCCGCGTCGGCTGAGACCTCCTATGTCGTCGAGCCGGGGGATACCTTGTCGGTGATTGCCAAGGTCCACGGGGTCACGACATCTGAGTTGGCGTCGGCCAACGGCATCTCCAACTACAACCTGATCCGGATCGGCCAACGACTGATCGTCCCGGTACCCGAGCCTGTCGTCTACACCGTCGAGTCAGGTGACACCGTCAGTGGTATCGCCCGGCATTTCGGGGTGGCGGCATCCGACATCGTCTCGCTCAACGCACTGGCCAATCCGAACCGGATCTGGATCGGCCAGAAGCTCCATCTCCCCTCAGAGGCCGATGAAGCATCGACCCTTGCCCTGCTGGCTGCCCGCTATCCGGCCATGCCAACCTCGATCACCGACAACCCCGAGCGACTCGAGCTCATCCCTTCTTTCGAGCGCTGGGCGGCCCACTATGGGGTTGCTCCTGACCTCCTGATGGCACTCGCCTATCAGGAATCCGGCTGGCAGGCCAGCGTGGTCTCGAACAAGGGAGCCATTGGTATCGGCCAGCTGCTCCCCAGCACTGCGACCTGGGTCGCCACCGACCTCGTCGGCCTCCCCGACCTCGATCCGTACAACCCCGACGACAACATTCGGATGAGCGCTCGTTTTTTGTTGTGGCTCACTGGCTTCCACGGAAACGAGGGCCTGGCCCTGGCCGGCTACTACCAGGGCCCGACCTCGGTGGCCGCCCTTGGCCTGTTCCAGCAGACCCAGGCCTATGTGGCAAGTGTCTCCTCAGCCCGGGTCAGATTCCAAAGAAATTGACCGACAGCCTGGTTTGTTGACAGGGTGCAGCCAACTCGGCCTTTGAGTGGCTAGAGTCCGGCCGTTCCACAAAGGTTCAACTACGAGGCTTGCTGGATGAGTGACGAGACAGAAGAAGACGTCGAGGGCGTTGTCGAGGAGGAAGAATTCGACGATGACTTCGACGAAGAGCCTGATGCTGAGGAGGTCGACGAGGCCAACTTGGAGGCCGATGAGCCAATCGATGAGTTCCAGTCGGAGGACGTGGCGGAGGACGAAGAGGAAGAGGAAGAGGAAGAGGCAGCGCAGCCGCGCTCCCGGAAGGTGGCTGTTGAGGAGGAGGACGACGAGGAAGAGCAGGACCCTGACGACGTCGAGGCCGATCTCGAAGCCATTCTTCGAGATCGGATGGCAGCCACAGACGACGATGACGATGAGGAAGGCGAGGAGGGGACCGGGACCGCCAAGGCCGATGGTCCCACTGGGCCCCGCAACGACGAGTTCGTTTGCGACAGCTGCTTCCTCCTGGTGAACCGGAGCCAGTTCGGTAGCGCCAAGGATCCTCGATGCCCCATGGGCGACCCCGAGTGCCCATCGATAGCCAAGATCTTCGGTTGACATGGCCGACGATCAGGACGAGGCGAATCCGGTCGAGCAGCTAGTGGAACTGATGGTCTACGCCCCCATTGGCTTGCTATACGAGTACCAGGAGGTACTGCCAAAGCTGGTCAAGCGGGGAAAGAGCCAGGTTCAGCTGGCCCGGGTCTTCGGCCAGATGGCCATGCGCCAGAGTGAGGGTGATCGAGGGGCCTCGGCTGGTGATGTCACCTCGCTGGCATCGTCGGTGATCGCTCGGGTCATCACCGATATCGGCTCCCAGATCGGGCTGGCGCCCCCGGCGGCGTCGTCATCATCGACTGCGGCGTCTACGGTCCCCGAGAGCGACACCGCAGGCCAGGGCGGTGCAGAGGATGGAACGGCCCAGGAGGGTGACGCAGAACACGGAGGACAGCTGCCCATCGCCGGCTACGACTCGCTGACAGCCCGCGAACTCATTCCTCTCCTCGATGATCTGTCTGCGGACCAGCGTTCAAGGATCCGGGCTCATGAGACGGCCAACAGGAATCGCAAGACCGTCCTGGCCAAACTGGACCGAATCGGGGTGTGATGGAGGGAGCCCGACTTGCGGTTCCCACCGATGTCGGGTCGGTCAGTTCCATCGCCGAACGAGCCAGTATCGAGTTCCAGCAGGTACGAGGCGGGGCCATGGTCTTGGCTCGTGAGTTGGCTGGTCCTCCGATCGATGTCCAGCTGTTGCGCGCCATCGACGACGGGGCCGCACTGGCCGTTGTCGGAGGCTACGACGAGGTTGTATTCGGCTATGGACTAGCCACCTTCGATCGATTGACCGAAGGTCGTCTCATCGTCGTGGTCAGCCACCTTGTCGTCGATGCTGAGGCCAGAGGGGTTGGGATCGGTGGGACCATGATGAGTCTCATCTTGGATGAGGCACGAGCGATCGGATGTACGGGGATCGACTCGGTTGCCCTTCCAGGCGACCGTTCGACAAAGAGCTTCTTCGAGTCGTTCGGCCTCAAGACCCGTCTACTGACCGTTCACTGCCACCTCGATCCATGAGCCAGCGTCAGCGACCCGAGACCAGTGTCGGCGCCATTGTCGTCAAGGACGCCAAGCTTCTATTGATTCAACGCGGGCGGGAACCAGCCCTTGGCCTTTGGTCGGTTCCTGGTGGGCGGGTCGAGGGCGGCGAAACTCTGGCTGAGGCTGTCGTCCGTGAGGTGGCCGAGGAGACCGGCCTGGAGGTCGTGTGCGGCCCTTTCGTCGGATTTGTGGAGCGCATAGGGCCAACGACCCACTACGTCATCCTGGACTTCTGGGCCCGTGTGGTGGGCAACCAGCCACTACAAGCTGGTGATGACGCGGCGGAAGCCGCCTGGGTCAGGCTGGATGAGCTCCACACTGTTGATCTCGTCGACAGCATGCTTGATTTCCTCATTGAGCACGGTGTCGTCGACCCATGCCCTGATAGCCAAAGCCTCAGGGACTAGCTGCTGAGGGCCTGAGAGCCGGTCTCTGCGCCGTCACGCTCCGCCGGTGCTTCGACGACCGGAACTGCAGCCTCAGTAGGCTCTGGTGTGGCTTCTGGTGCTGGTGTGGCTTCGGCTGGTGCCGGCTTCTTCGCCGAAGAGGCCTGACCCCGCCTTCCGGAGCCTCCCTTCCGGTCGCCTTCCTTGCGTTGGGGGCGCCGGCGTTTGGCCGAGCGCGGGACCTGGGCCGGATCGATGCCGAACAAAGCGGCGATGGTGGGGATCCGGTCAGCCAGACGCTTCACTGCTTCGATCAGCGGTGCCTTGGGTTCAGAAGGAACCCCGACCGGAGTGACAGCGCCACGAACAGGAGAGAATGCGAGGGCGTCGAGCACGGTGGCCCAACGCTCCTGGCCAACATCAGGACCCAGGGCTTCGGAAGCTTGGGTGGCCAGCGTGGTTGCCAGATCTGGAGGTAGGGGAGCGCCGGCCTTCACCGGACGGGAGCTGAGGCGCAAAGCACGGACCACCCGCCCGTCGCCGATGGCTGATTCGAGATCGGCCAACCAGGTGTTGTGATCGGCCTCGACCCGCTCATCGAGAGAGGTCTTCAGCTTGTCAGCGATCTCGCGGCTCTCGGGATCGCGGGCCAGGTCATTGCCGGCAACGACCACCGAGCGCAGATCACGCAGATCGAGATCGGCAACACTGGCCAGAGCGGCATCGGCCCGGTCGCGCCATTCCGCCAATCTGGCCTTGGACAGGTTCTTCTCAGCTATGGCGAGAATGGGGGCGGCGTCGATCTCGGGCTTGCCCGCTTCCTTGGCCTCGGAGTTCTGGCGTTCGATGGCGGCCCGCACACCAGGCATGCCGTCTTTGATGACCTGCTCGACGATGGGACGATACTCGTCGCCGATCTCGGCCAGCAGAGCATCTCGGTGGGCCCGCCTCGGCCGCAACCGCTTTGGCTTCGGCCTCGACTCGGCCTCCCGCTTTGGTGGGCGCTCGCGACCTGAGTCGGCCCCCGGGCGGCGCCGGCCTCGATCCTCGCGGCCTTGACCGCCACGACGACCCCCACGACGGTCATCACCTCGGCTGACCCGTTGAGTCGTCACCAATTCCTCGTCTCGGAACTGGCGTGTCTTCAGCTCCAGGAGATCGGTGCGCTCCTTCTTCATCTTGGGCGCGAACACCTCGGTGATCTCGATCCCGTCGACGTGGAACTCGGCTTCAGCCTTGACTATGTCGCCGACCTGGGCCCCGTCGTATAACAAGGTCCCGGGCAGCTCGCCTTTCGGCTGGCGGGCGCCAGCGGCGCGCCATGTCCACGACCCGTCATCACGAGTACTCGTCAGCTCAACTTCGATCCTGCGACCCATACGAAATCAGAACCCTAACCTGCGCGAATTAGCGTCCAGAAGCGTGCCTCGATTGCAGCCGAATCGAAACCTGCCGATCAAAGAGGCGGAGAACCTCAACGACGTGTTGCCACTGGACAAACTATGTGTTCCTACAATTGTGTCACCGATCGTTGCTGATCGTCTCCAGTGTGGCGTATGCCTCGTTACTGCGGGCGGCCGCTCGGACCTCTCGGGCGGTGGCATCGACATAGCGCTGGGTCGTTGCCAGCGATTCATGCCCCAGCAAGCGTTGCAGCTCGACGCCGGTCGCCCCATTGCGGGCCAGGCTGGTGGCGAAGGTATGGCGCAGGGCGTGAACAAGGGCCCCCGCCGGCACGCTCGAGCGGATGCCGGCTTCCCGATACAGCTGCTCGACCATGTACTGGAGCCCACCTCTGGCCAGTGGCTCGCCGCTGTTGGCCACAAAAAGGGGTGCCTGGACCGACAACCGCCCAGGAAAACGGCGCAATCTGCTTTCCAGATACTCGGTCAGGATCGACTCCACTTCGGGCTCCAGGGGGACCGTCCGCTCCTTGTTCCCCTTGCCCCTCACCCCAATCACCCTGTCGCCTTCGGTCCCGTCGATCGACCGGATGGTCAGGCTCAACAACTCCGACAGCCGCAGCCCGCAGGTCAGAAGAGTGACGACTACGGCGAAGTCGCGTTCGGGCCAAGGATCCCTCGCCCCGGAGCGACCCTTGGCTGCTACCCGAAGGAGGCGTTCGACGCTGTCATCACCGGCGATGGCCTTCGGCCGGCTCTTCGGCACCCGGGGCTTGTTGATGGCCGCCATGGGGTTGCCAGGGATGACCTGCTCGGCCACGAGGAAGGTGAATAGCTGATTCCAAGTACTCCAGGTGCGGGAGATGGTGGCTGCTGACTGATGAGAGATGGCGGCGAAAGCCCGCCTCAGCGTCTTGACGTCGAGTTGGCCGACGGTGATGTGCTCGGCTTCGGTTTCGAGCACAACCATGAGTTCGGCCTGGATGGCATCGAAGTCGCGCCGGTAGGCGGCCAGCGTGTGAGGTGAGTGCTTCTTCGGCATCCGAGCGAGGAAGAACTCATCGATCAGTTCGTGTACCTGCGTCGTCACTCGTGCTCACCCAGTCTCACCTGCAACCCCGCCTCCAATACTCTAGTGGGGGGTGCCGAATGATTGGGGCGGGCTCCGACCAGCCGTCTGATCTGCCCTGACCGCTACCGTATGCTGACCACGACGTTCCTGGGATCACCCATGACCGACATGACGGCCGCCAAGGCCACGCCAGATGCCTCGGGATCGCAGCCCCGTCGAGATCCCGGCCATCTCGACTGGTTGTCATTCGACAATCGATTCACCCGGCTGTTGCCTGACGACCCCATCCGAGCCCCTGGTAGTCGCCAGGTTCCGGGGGCCGCCTTCTCCCGAGTCGAGCCGGCAAAGGCTGTCCGGCCTAGAATCGTGGCCTGGTCGACAGAGGTGGCAGCTGAACTCGGCCTCGGAACCGACGTCATGGCATCGGCCCAAGGGGCAGATGTCTTCACTGGGAACGAGCTCCTGGTTGGGAGCGACCCCCACGCCATGAACTACGGGGGACACCAGTTCGGAAGCTGGGCTGGCCAGCTGGGCGATGGTCGGGCCATCGCCCTGGGCGAGGTCGTCGACGGAGGGGGAGGCCACTACACCCTCCAACTCAAAGGGGCCGGCCCTACCCCCTACTCCCGACGAGCCGATGGGCTGGCCGTCTTGCGGTCTTCTATACGGGAGTTCCTTTGCAGCGAAGCCATGCACCATCTGGGCGTGCCGACGACGCGTGCCCTCAGCCTCGCTGTCACCGGAAGCGAGGTGACGCGTGACATCCTCTACGACGGCCATCCGAGACCGGAACCGGGGGCCATCGTGTGCCGGGTCGCCCCGTCGTTCCTCCGCTTCGGCACCTACCAGCTACCGGCGTCTAGGGGTGATATCGACCTGTTGCGTCAGCTCGCCGACTTCACGATCGTCAACCATTTCGGCCATCTCGGTGACCCTTCCCCCGAGGTCTACGTTGCCTGGTTCGATGAGGTGTGCCGGACCAGCTGCACACTGGTCGTGGAGTGGATGCGAGTGGGCTTCGTCCACGGAGTCGTCAATACTGACAACATGTCGATCCATGGGCTGACCATCGACTACGGGCCCTACGGTTGGCTCGACGATTTTGACCTCGACTGGACCCCGAACACGACCGACGCCGGAACCAGGCGCTACCGCTATGGCTACCAGCCCCAAGTCGTCCAGTGGAACCTGCTCCAGCTAGCGAATGCCATCTACCCGCTCGTCGGCGACGCTGATGGGTTCGAGGCCGCCCTCAACGGCTTCGTCGATCGATACCACCGGCAGTATCGAGAGATGATGCTGGCCAAGATGGGGTTGGTTCCGAGCGAGGAGGTTCGAGACGATCAGCTGATCGAGGAGCTGGTCGGTGTCCTTGGCCTGACCGAGATCGACATGACCATCTTCTTCCGCCGGTTGGCTGACAGTGCTTCTGGCCAGGAGCACCCGTTGGGTGATGAACTTGGGTTGATCGGCCCTCGAGGGCCGCTGGCCGATGCTTTCTACGATCGCTCCGCCCTGAGCGGAGCCGATGAGGATCGGCTGGTGGCCTGGCTTCGGCGCTACCGGGACCGGGTTCGCAACGACACCAGGGCACCAGGGGAACGGATCGCTGCCATGAACAGGATCAATCCCGTCTATGTCCTGCGTAACTATCTGGCTCAAGAAGCGATCGAGGCCGGCGAGCAGGGTAGCTTCGCGATGGTGAACGAGCTGCTCGAAATAGTGCGTAATCCCTACGACGAACAGCCCGGTCAGGAGAGGTTTTCCCGCAAACGACCGGATTGGGCTCGTGATCGACCGGGCTGCTCGACATTGTCGTGCAGCTCTTAGTGGTCGGCAGGAGCCGTTGAAGGTGCTCTGGCCTATGCTGTCGACCGGAGGCGGATCGGCCGCAACCACGGGCGGCGACCTCGGAACTTTGTTGGCGGCGGCGTACTAGCGGTGGCATCTTCAACCGTGCAAGCAAATCTCTGGTCTCGTAGCGGCGCAGCGCTACGAACGGTCTCAGCGCTGCCCGTGACGAGGGATGGAATACCCGTTGTGCTGGCGTCGCTGGTTTCGGCTGTTCTCAGCCTCGTCTTCTGGGTAGTTGCTGCTCGCCAGTACTCCTCGGCTGATCTCGGCGTGGCGGCCGCTGCCATAACGACGATGGTGTTGTTGGCCGAACTGGCCCAACTCGGTCTACGAAGCGATCTGGTCCGCGTCCTGCCCCGAGCGGGTGAGGACGGCCGTCGTCTGGCGGTCCAGTCCTACAGCCTCACGGTGCTGGTCGCCATCGTGCTTGCCTCCATTTTCATCGCTGGCCTTGGCTGGTGGGCGCCAGCTCTGCTCCCCCTACGCCAATCGGTGTTCACCGGTGCACTCTTCATCCTCTCCACTGCATTCCTGGTCACCTACCTGCTCGATGAGGGTGCCATGCTCGGCTTGGGGATGGCTTCCTGGCTCCCAATCGAGGCAGGCCTATTCGGTTTGAGCAGGATCGTCCTACTGGCTCCGTTGGCTGGGTTGGCAGGCTGGCTTGGTGACTTCGGCCCCCTCGTCTCGTTCGCTGCACCCGGACTGGTTGCGGCTGGGGCGTTGGGCCTGGTGGTGTGGCGAGCGCTGAGCCGCCAGCCGGGCACAACCGTCGTCGCTGACCTTGCTGTGCCAAGACTCCGCTCGGCTGAGCGCTCGCTCGACGCCATGCTGTCGAACACCAAGTTCGATTGGGCTGCCGGCGCGGCCCGTCAGGGGACAATCGGGGGGCTCCCCCTGCTGGTATTGGCCAGTGAAGGGGGGTCGGGCAATGCATACTTCTTCGTGGCCTGGATCTTGGCCTGCTCGGTGTATCGCCTCAGTGCCACGGTGGGTGAGGCGCTGGCCGTCGACCCATCACCGAATTCTGGCGACTCCCAACGCCAGAATCTGCACAGCAATCTGTTGGGCATGGCCATCGCCACCCCGCTTGTCATCGTCGGCGTTGTGGCCGCTCCCTGGGTCCTGCAAGCATTCGGGACCGAGTACGCCGACGAGTCCTCTACCGTGCTCCGCCTAGTCCTGGTTGGAGCCATCCCCAATGTCGTAACCCGCATACATGTGAGCCGACTCCGTATCGGGCGGCGCGGGGGAGTGGCCCTGGGATTTGAGCTGCTGGTCGGGCTGACCACCCTGCTCCTGGCCTGGGGGATGCTACAGCTATGGGGTCTGGTCGGGGTTGGCCTGGCTTGGATGGTGGTGCTGGGGGTTGCTGCCACCTATGTGATGGTTGCGGAGTCCATCTGGTGGTGGGGGCCGCACCTATCCGGCCGCCAGGCTCGGATGGTTGGAGCACTGGTCCACACGGGCAACCGATGGGGCAAGCTGCGATCACTGCGATCGAGGAACGAGCAGGTCCGGGAGAATCTGGACGCGCTCTATCCAACCCAGCCGTCATGGACCCGGCTCGATTCTGATGCTGATCGGCAGTCGATCGGGGTCACCGGCCATGACGGGAGACCACCCCTGCGTCTCGAACTGGCTCGAACCACGCTGGGCTCCGATCTGCTGAGCAAGCGATTGGCGGCGGTCTCCGAACTCAACCAGCTGGCCGACCTGGCTGCCTTTCGGGGGCTCATTCCGTACCCGATCGATCACTGTCGTGAGAAGACCATGACCTACCTGGTTGAGTCGACCATCTCCGGTCGGGCCGGCGATGACCTGGATCAGCAGACGTCGCTCGAGGACCGGGTCGGGTCGATGGTTGCCGCTCTGACCCAACTCCATCGCTCGACGGCGAGCTCGATCCTCGTCGACCAAGCCGGCCTCGATCGTTGGATCTCCCGTCCCCTGCGCACCCTTGGCGATAGCTGCGGGATCCGTGACGATCATCTGGTTGCGCTGGGACGTACCCTTTACAGCTCGTTGGAGGGTGTACGCCTGGTCTCGGGTCGAATCCATGGCAGCCTTCGCCTCGATCGCGCTCTGTTCGACGCCAACGAGAAGCTCACAGGGCTGTTGGGCTGGGAGTGGAGTGACAACGGGCCCGTCATCGTTGACTGGGGGACGTTGGCTTTGAGCGCGCTCATGGTTCAGCGCCAGGACGATCTGGCGCCAGTCGTGGTCGCGCTCCTGAATGAACCAGAGCCGTTCATGACCCACCCTGCGTTCGGGACAGAGCCACCGGAGGGGGTTGACGCCGCGGCCCTGATCCTGTTCTCCTGGCTCCATTACCTGCTT
>JAAETV010000397.1 GCA_024227975.1 Actinomycetes bacterium | reverse complement strand
GCCATCCCGGATCTGCGGGGTTGAGGACTCGAGGCCAGACTGCCGTCTGCCGACAGCCGTGCCCCTGGGGCGCTCGGCGAGCTTCTCGCCAGGTCGGCTACAGGCTACCTACACCCTGCTCGCTTGCCCTATCTGGTGCCTTGGGCAGGAGGTCAGCTCGGTGCGTGCCTGGTCCTATCCGCCTCCCGGGGCCGGCGGCGACAGTGACGGAGTCAGCAGTGACCGGCTGGCCGCAGTCAGAACAGACCATCTCAGCTTGCAGCGTCACTCCGCACGAGTGGCCGAATGCAATCGGAGGCCCTGTACCGTCGTCGAGCCAACGATCACCCCACTGAGCGACGGCCACGATGATTGGAACGAGTTCCTCTCCCGTCTTGGTAAGCACGTATTCATGTCGGGTGCGGTTCGTGGACGGGTACTGCTGTTTCGAGACAATGCCGGCTCGCTCGAGTGTCTTCAGTCGGTCGGTCAGGATGCTGCGAGCGATCCCTAGGTCCGCTTGGAGATCGTCGAAGCGAGAGAATCCAAGCGATAGGTCGCGAAGAATGAGCGGCGTCCAGGGCTCGCCAATGACTGACCAAGCCCTGGCGATCGAGCATGCCATCGTCGAGAAGTCAGTGCGCTGAGCCACGCCCCTATCGTAGCTGAGCTGAGTTGTGTGACAGGACTCAGCGATCTACTATCTGAGTTTGATGAACAGACTCAGTGTTGGTCGCGATCAGACCCAACACCAAGGGTCAGATTGGGCAACAGAGGAGACCTGACGATGAGAGAGCTGGCACAATCATTCCGGTTCCCCGGCGCAAGCGGAGAGCAGCTGGCCAGCATCTTGGCTACCGCTCCACTGGTTGGCGAGAACAGCATCTTCGGCGACCGCAAGGTGAAGTCCACGAGTACCGACTCAGGTGTCAGGCGCGCCATCGGCTTCGAACCAGCCCCCATCCCCTTGCTCCGGTTCGATGTCGAGATCCGTCAACAAGACACCGATAGCGGAACGCTGGCAATTGTGGAATTCGACCAGCCCCAACGAAGACGGCCATACCTGGCCGGCCAATTCGTCTGGCAGCTCGAAGACGGGCCTGACACGACAGCAGTGTTGCGAGAAGAGATCAATACGTCCATTGCTCTCGGCATCGTCAGCCGACCTCTTCACGGGTCGGCGCTGAGCTTCCGCCGATGGTTGTTCTTCGCCGGCGGTCACCAGCGGCTGATGAAGGACCTAGCCAGCAACCTCCGAGAACTGCTCACGGCGGAGACCGACCAGCATCGATGACCCCGACTCGGGCCTCCGGAACCTGAGGTGCCAAGCTCGCCGTTTCCAGGAGAGCGGACTATGGCCATCAGGGTCAGACGGGTTGCGGACCCCCGCCCTATGCGGAACTGCTCTAGGCCCGTAGTATGAACCCATGAAAGCCGTCGGGGTTGTGATCCTGGCCCTCCTAGCGTTCTTCGTGGTCAAGTCGATCGTGAGCATGCTTGTGAGCCTGGTTCTCACTGTGGTCGTGGTGGGCGCAGCGATTGCGCTGATCTCCTTCGCAATGAGTGCGAAAACCAACAACTGAGTTCGACCATGCGCTCGGGGCGATCGGCGCTGAACGAGACTGGTCCCTTTCGGTGGATTCCCAAGTTGTGACCCTCGCCGTGTGTTGCGTCGTGGGCGACTCGCCCTGGGGCGATCCCGTCAAGTAGATTGCCGTTGGGGGCCGACGGAGGTGGGATGGACTTCAGCTACCCGCCAAGCGCAGAGAGGTTTCGGGCCGAGGTCCGCTCATTCCTGACGGCCCGACCACCCCACACCTACAGGGTCGACGCCATGGACGGCGGCTACGGGACCGGTGCGCACTCCTACGAATTCCTCCAGGCCCTCGGTGAGCGTGGCTGGATCGGACTGACTTGGCCCCGCCGCTTCGGTGGCGCCGAGCGGCCGATGATTGATCAGCTCGCTCTCATGGAGGAACTAGCCCTGGCCGGCGCCCCGTTCGGCCCTCTGGCCGGTAGCGACCAGTGGGCTCAGTCGCTGATTCGGGAAGGCAACCCCACCCTGCAAGCTGACCTGCTGCCGCGCATCGCCAGCGGAGAGGTGCTGGCCTGGCAGGGCTATAGCGAGCCCGACGCCGGCTCCGACCTGCTGGCCCTCTCGACCCGGGCGGTGCGCGACGGCGACGAGTACCGTATCGACGGTCACAAGATCTGGAGCTCGGGAGCCAGCACCTGCACCCATGGCATGGTGCTGGCCCGGACCCAGAGTGCAGACGAGGCTGGCAGCCGAGCCGGTGGTCTTACCATGTTCGTTGTCCCCAACGACACTCCAGGCCTCGCACTGCACCCCATCATGAGTCACACCGGCGAGATCTACCACCACGAGGTCTTCCTCGACGACGTCCGAGTGCCGGCCTGGCGAGTCATGGGCCGAGAGAACGAGGGGTTCCGGGAGCTACTCAAGGGCTTGGACCGCGACCGCTTCTGGGGCCGGTTCTGCAAGCCGGCCGCCCTCACCCGCGAGCTGCGCCTGCTGCGCGATCACGCCGCCGGCAGCCCCAGTGGTGGTGGGGTCCTTCTCGACCAGCCGGCGATCGTCCGGGGCCTCATCGAGCTGGAGACTGAGGTCGTGGCGACCCGGCTGCTGTTCCATCGCCTTGGCAACCTGCTGGACCAGGGCGTCCCGACGCCCTACGAATCGGCGCTCTACAAGACGATGGCCGACGAGCTGGGCCAGAGAGTGGCCAACTTTGCCCTCGAGGTACTCGGCGCCGACATCCTCGTCGACGGGACTGACGCCCCGATGTCGGGGGAGATGCGCCAGCTCTACCTGACCAGCGTGGGCCAGACGATCGCCGGTGGCACCTCTGAGGTGCTGCGCACCACCGTGGCCACTCGCGGCCTGGGACTGCCGAGAGGCTGATCGGACATGGACTTCTCACTGTCGGACGAGCAAGAGCAAATGGTGCGGGCGGTGAGCCGCTGGGGCCAGCAGAGCTGGGCCCAAGGCGATGTCGATGCCGTAGACGTTCGCCGGAGCCGGTGGGCTGAGCTGGAGGCGAACGGATGGACCGGCCTGCTGTCACCAGCAGCGATGCTCGTGCTCGATGCCGCGCTCATGATCGAGCAACTGGCCCACGACGGCTGCACCCTCCCGGTGGGGGCGGGGGCGATGGTCGCACCGATGGTGAGGGCCGCCGCGGGATTGGACTCGGGGTCGGGCATCGATCAGCTCGTTGTCGTCGACGACAGCGATCACGCCGGCACCAGCCGAGGCCTGGAGCTCGCCGACCGCATCATCGTGCTAGCTGGCACCCCCGACACCGACCAGCGGCGCTGGTCGGCCGCCTCCCTCCCAGCCAACACCGGTTCGACCGTGGTCGTACAGGATGAGGGGCGCACAGTGTTGTCACGCCTCGCTTCACCGCTCGATCACGGGGCGTTGCGTCCGATCGACCCCGGCGTCGGTGAGCTGGCGTGGCTCGCGGGTGCAGTGCTCAGCGCCGCCGAGCTCGTCGGCCTAGCCCAGTCCGTGCTCGACAGCTGCGTTACCTACGCCAAGGTCCGGGTCCAGGGCGGCAAACCGATCGGCGGTCACCAGGCCGTACAGCACCGTCTCGCCGACATGCTGGGCAACATCGAGCGGGCCCGCTACCTGACCTACCTGGCCGCGGCGACAATCCGCGACGCCGCCCCGGCCTGGTCCGCCCAGCAGATACTGCCCGCCGTTCATCAGGCCAAGGCGCTGGCGGCGCGAGACTGTCTGGCCACCATCCGCTCTGGGCATCAGGTCATGGGCGCCATCGCCTACAGCGCCGAACACGAGCTGCACCACTTCCACAAACAAGCCGTCGTGGCCGCCCACGAATTCGGCGACGCGGGCTGGCATTGGGCCGCCCTCGGACGCGCTGCCCCGGGGTGAGCTAGCTCGGCAACCTCCTCGCATGGATGATCCCGGTTGGTGCCTGCCTCCTACCTGCAACCGTCGTCCCCGTCGGAACTACCGCACCGCCTACCGGTTGGGGGGCAAACCGCAGGCCCTTGCCGCCACGACCTGACCCCGCCACTCGAGTACACCGGTCATGCTGACCAGAGCGAAGGGGGCCGTAGAATCCCGTGGTGAAAACAGGCAACAGCTTTGTCCTCCTGGTCCTCGGTGCTGTCGTTGCTGTGGCTTGTACCAGTGGTGAAACCGACGGACGGAGTGATGGCTTGACCGGCTCCGAGTGGTCGGGCGTGATCGCAATCGTCAACGCCGAGGTGTACACGCTCGATCCAGACGAGCCGTGGGCTGAGGCCTTCGCTTTCGATGAGCAAGGGGTCATTGTCGCCGTGGGTAGCGAGGTCGAGGTGCTCGACTTGGCCGGTGATGAGGCAACAGTGGTCGACATCGGCGGCAACCTGGTTCTCCCTGGGTTCCAGGACGCCCATGTCCATGTGCCTGAGGCCGGTATCAACCTCGAAGTCTGTTTCCTTCCTGGCGGCCTCTCGATCGACGACTACGAAGATCTGGCCGTCGAGTGTGCCGAAGAGCAACCGGGGTCGGGTTGGGTCCGCGCTGTCGGGGCGTCGCTATTCGATCTAGGTGATACTGACGAGTCGCCGCTGACGGTGCTGGATCGGGCGATACCGGGCCGCCCAGCCATCGTGTTGGACGATCTCGGCCACGCCGTGTGGACCAACTCTCTTGGGCTGGAGGCGGCCGGCATCGGTCCCGATGACCTCGATCCGCAAGGTGGCGTATTCCACCGTGACCCGTCGGGAAACCTGACCGGCCTGCTTCTGGAGGATGCTCAACAGCTCGTGCGCAACGCAGCAGCCCCCGATGACGAAACCAACTACCGGGGATTGTTGGTGGCCATGGAGGAGCTGGCGGCAAACGGCATCACCGCAGTAAGCGACGCTGGCGGCTTCTGGGGACAGAACCATCCCGCAGCCTGGCAACGGGCCCAAGCCGAGGGGACTCTCACTGTCCGGGCGGCCAACAGCCTGTACCTCTACCCCGATCTACCAATGGATACGCAACTAGCCGAATTCGAGCAACGGTTCGCCAACGAGTCCGAAATGTTGCGGTTCGACACCGCCAAGATCTACCTCGACGGAATCCTGGACCTCGGCACCGCATCCTTGCTCCGGCCCTACGACACCCCAGTCGACATTGGCTACCCATCCGGGTTCAGCTACTTCCAGGCCGACCAGCTCATCACCTACGTCAACGAGCTCCACACCATTGGCTACCGGATCAACTTCCACGCCATCGGCGACAAGGCAGTCAGGGATGCGCTTGATGCCGTCGAGGCCATCGACGACGATCCAGAGGCCATCGCTGATCGACGCCATCGTACGACCCACACCTATCTTGTCGACCCCACCGACCTGCCGCGCTTCACCGACCTCGGCATCATCGCCGATCTCCAGCACTCCGAAGATGCGGTCGCTACCGACTATCACGAATTCCTCTCGGAGTTCATCGGCGACCGGGCCTTCGACCTCATCCCCACCGCCCAGCTCATCGATGCCGAGGCCACGGTGATCATGTCGAGCGATTGGGACGCCGGGCCGTTACCGCCGCTGGGCACGATCGAACGGGCTCTGACCCGCGACGCCAACGCCGTCCTCGATCTCGAAACCGCCATCGCCATGCACACAATCGACGCGGCCTACGCCCTCGGCCACGATGACATCACTGGGTCCATCGAGATGGGCAAGTTGGCTGACTTCGTCGTCCTCGACCAACACATCTTGGAAATCAAGGTCGAACAGATCGGTGACACCAGCGTCTTGATGACCGTCGTCGGCGGACGCAACGTCTACCAAGCGCCAGGCTTCTCACCATGACAAGCCGGCAGCCGAGCTTTTCCGATGCCAGGTGCTCCTCCGAGTTGGATTCACCTGACCCCAGACGAAGTCCTTGCTGGCCACATCCGTGACGGAGGGCTCCCTAACTCGACGTTGGCCCGGATCGATCAAGAGACATTTGAGATCGTCGTCGTAGTGATCCCGACCGGACCCGAAGGAGCGGATCACCAAGTCAGCGACACACCACTAGACGAACTGGGCCGCCACCCTAGTCACGACCCAAGATCAGTCGATGCTGAACGTGACCGACTGATCCTTGGTGGCCAAATAGGTGCCATACCATGCGGTGAGCTCGTCGGCTTCAGGAGCAGAACAGCCCGTCAGCGAGTGCTGGTAGGTGCGCAGGACCACTTCGCCTGACTCGAGTGTTCCCACCAGTTTCTGCTCGGAATCCTCGATGCCGGAGATCTCGACCGAAACCAGTCTGAGAGAACGATCGCTGTCGTTGCGGAGCTCAATATCGATTTCCCAAGAACAGGTTGGCTCGCGGCCAACGACGCGACTCTCGATGACGTCCGCCGTCACCGGATATTCAGGCTGGGATCGCTCAGCCACGGCACCCAGCCCAGCCAAGAAGACGATCGTAATCACCACTGGGACGACGAGCACCAGTATCAACCTGGCCGATCCGTTCTGCATGAGGCGAAGCAGCGTAACACCGGCGACCGACTCTCGCACCCCGCCCGTATCACACGCTGTGCCCTGTGCTGCATGCCCCCGGTAGAAGCCATCATGGCTTGGCCAATGGCCACGGCTTCTCGGACTCCCGTCGAAAGGCAGCACTCATATCCCGGTCGAAGTCGGCGCAATCTCTAGCAGCAAGATCACCGTCGATTTGTGCGGCGCAGCAGGAGCCGCGCCCGGCAATTACTTGGTGGGCACAGCTCGAGAACGCCTTCATTGCGGCGAACTGGTGCAGGTTGAGCGATCGGTGACACCCGGTGAGCTAACAGCTCTCGCATATCCGCCGACTGGAGTCAAGGTTCGGGCCTGCTCCAGCTGCCTGTACACCATGAATCACACACTGACCGGCAGGAAGGGAGGCACGTGACCCTCCGCACCACGAACACGAGGGAACCAAGCCCTCACCGTCGGCTGGCGATCATCACCGCCATCTCGGTTGGCGCTGCCATCTTCGTCGGAGCCCGTCTGAGCGACCTGACGGGAGCCGTGGGCATGGTCGGCACTCTCCGCCCGGCACCGCTGGTGGCAGCAGTGGCCCTGAGCGTGGTGGCGGTTGTCAATCGAGGGGCCATGAGCAGGGCCGCACACCGCGCCGTTGGCCTGCAAGCCGATCTGGCCTCGATGACTCGCGTCAGTGCGGCAGCCTATGCACTCAATAAGGTCGTGAAGACTGGTGGTATCGGCGGGATCGCCCTCTTTGTCCGCCACGGCGAGTCGCGGAGACACCCAGCGGGTCAGGTCACGGCGGCGTACGCCGTTGCTTCACTGGCAGCCCAGCTCGCTTTGCTGGGAATTGTCTTCCTCGCCGTCGGGGCAATGGCCCTGACCGGTGATCTCAGCGGCGCCTGGCTGGTCGTGACTGCCGTCATCGCCCTCCTCGCTGGAATCGCCTTGACCGCGATTGTGTTTGCGGTTCGAGATCGTGAAACGGTACGTCGACTCCATGATCTACCTTTCCGGGCCGCGACGAGGGTCGCCGGCTGGTTGGGACGCTCTGGTGCCAGCCCCAACGTCGATCACGCTGACTGCTTCTACGATGCAGCTGCAACCCTCCGACGCAGACCCCTTGCCGCCCTTCCCGTTCTGGCTCATGCCGTTGCGGGAAAGCTCCTCGGAGCGGCGGTGCTCGTGGCGTCACTCGCCTCGACCGGTGCCACTATTGGCCTAGCCAAAGCCTTCATCGTGTATGTACTGGCCCTGATCGCTTCACTCATTGGCATCATTCCCGGCGGTCTCGGCGTTGTCGAGGCATCCACTGGTGCGCTGCTGGCTGGGTACGGCATCCACTCAACGGTGGCAGTAGCTGCGGTCCTCACCTTCCGACTGCTTGACCTCTGGCTTCCGCTGCTCATCGGGCTGGCTGCTTCTCGTGCTCTCAAGGCCCGTCCCTCACCAGAATCCGACCTCGTCGGGAACCGACCGGGCCCCGCTCACATGCTCGCCTGACGGCAAGCCAGCAGACCTCGACCGCGGTCCGATTCAGCTCTTCATAGGCCGAGAGCGTTGCGTAGTTCCTCGACCGTGATGCCCAGCGTGTCGGCCGCAGCTTCCAAGTCGGGTGGTGGTGCGCCGAGTGCGCCCATCAGTTCCTGTTCGGTGATGCCCAACATTACGGCAGCAGCAGCGAGATCAGGTTCCTCACTGCCGGTTTCGCCAGTGTCTGTGATGCCGTCGTCTGATGCAGCCCCAGCCGTGAACTCTTCATCGGACAACGAGAGGGTGGAGGGATCGTCGCCGCTGGAAGCCTCGGCCACGCCTCCGTTCACGCACAACACATAGTTGTACATGCGCACGGCATCACCTTGAGGGCCTGCTCCGGTCTCGAAGGTCTCATCGCTGGGCACCTTGGGATCGCTGCGTTGAGCGCCAGCGCCGTGAACGTCGATCCAGCCGCCGAGTTCCTCCATGTAGCCCAGCGATCGTCCAAAGGAAACATAGGTCGCAGCTTCGACAACGCTCGGGTAGGCAATCAACGTGGTACTGCTCCAATGACTCCCGTAGTCAGACTCACCGGCTTCGTTTGTGATCGGGGTCAGGTTGAACAGTGGATCAATGGCGGGGCTGTCGGTGACATCGGGGGATCGGTCGTAGTCGACGACACTGTGCAGCTCCTTGATGTTCGGTAGGCGCCAGTCATCGGATCCTCCCAGGGTCAGCGCCTCGCAATAATCGAGCGCGGGCTCCCAAGCGAGAGCTTCGCCGCTGTCATTCTGGGTCCAGGTCAGACCCGTGGCATCGTCGGTGATCGTGTCATCGCCGTTCTCCACATAGTCATTGACGCCGTACTCGGAGCCGCGCACATACTGAGCGAAGTAGCCGTTTCCGACGCCTTCGAGCGGGTAGCACTTGATACGGCCGTCGACGAAGTTGAAACCGAAGAAGCAGCTCTGGCCCCCCATGACGGTGGAACCGTAGACACTGCTCGTCAACCACTGGGCGTCGATCACACGCTCAGAGCCAGTTTCATCGCCGTAGAGAACGACGAAGTAGTCATCGTCCATGAGGGGCCAGAGTCCATCCACATCGCTGCTTTCGGCTCGGCTGGCATCCACTCCGCTGAACAAGGCCAGCGAGTAGAGCTCCTTGATCGACGGTAGGCGCCAGTCGTCGAAGCCGGCGTAGGTGTAGGTCTCGAGCTCGTCGATCGCATCGGCGTAGAACTTCTTGTCGCCGGCATCCTGGATCCACATCAGGCCTGTGTTGAGATCGGTCACGGTGCCGTCACCATTGTCCTGGTAGGCGGGCTGCAAGCCTTCATACTGGGCGTCCTGCCCGACGAAGTCGTCGCCGCACTGGATCGCCTCGGCATCAGAGAAGCACCAGGTCTGGTCGGTATCGACGATTGAGTAGGCCACATCGACGCTGGCGCTCTCGTCGGCACTGGCGCTCTCGTCGCCCGCGTCCTGGCTCGTATCGTTCTCTTCGGACGAGCCGCAGGCTGATGCAAGTACGAAGAGAGCAAGCAGGGGGATGCTCAGACGCAAAAAGGGTGGGACAATCTGTTTGGTCATTGGGGCATCCTTGTGTGTGGCGCTGTGAGTGGCCTGAGGGCAATCTGTGAGTCGTCTGTGAGTGGCCAGCGACAGATTGAGGCCAACGTCGGCGGGGTTCTCCGCCGCGCTAACAAGCTCGGGGCGGGGAGAGGCATGGTGATACTCGCACTCGCGGCCCCGACAGTATCCGCCGAGAACGAGCCAAGCACGGATGACCGTCGGCCCCACGGACCTCCAGCGGGAACGAAAGACGGGCAGACCCGACCAGCCGCACGGGGCTCTCGCTGCCCCCGCCACCGGGTACCGAAGCGCTCGGCCCTCGATCCTTCATCGGGTCATCACTGGCAACAGTCCGTAGGAGCCGAAGGTTTGGGTGGTCCAGTCGACGATGTTGTTGCGGGTGGTAAGGTGTCGTGTGATCGAAAAGGACTCGCTGCCGGGCGGTGAAGACCCCATCCACAAGCTAGAGACCAGAAGCCCGATGTCAGGCAGTCGCGACTGGGTGCCAACCAGAACCCAGTCGTAGGTTCTACGTTCTTAGCCATGGCGCTCACCCTGCTCCACGCGTTACGCGAAATGCGAGATCCTGATCTCCCGATGGCCGGGGAGCGATCGCGAGCACCGGCTCGGCGGGTCGTTTCAGAGCTAGCGATGATCGGAGCGTTCTACCTAGCCTACTCGGCGGCCCGTAACAGGTTCGGCTCGGCGTACGTATCGCCAGCTGTGGCGTTCGAGAACGCGCACAGTGTCATCGGGATCGAGCGATCAGTTGGGCTGTTCTTCGAATCGGAGCTCCAGGCTTTCTTCCTTCGCTGGCAGCCTTTCGTCTGGTCACTGAACGTCTTCTACGGCACGTTCCACTTCCTCGTCACGGGAGCAACGCTGATCTGGCTCTTCATGAAGCTTCCTGATCAGTACCGACGGTGGCGCAACGCCCTCGCGGCCACAACTGCGCTCGCCATCATCGGATTCAGCCTCTTCCCGGTGATGCCGCCTCGCCTGCTGGCCGACTGTGGCCCCTACGGCGCTTGTGCCGGCCCTGCACTGGTCGACACGATTGCCGAAATCGGAGGCCTGTGGACATTTGACTCGAGAGCGATGGAGTCCGTCTCGAACCAATACGCCGCGGTGCCAAGCCTTCACGTTGCATGGAGTCTGTGGTGCGCGGCCGTCGTGGTGTCCCGCTGGCCTCATCGCTGGGGACGGGTCGTAGCCATCTCCTACACGCTGGCCACCTTGTTGACCGTACTTGTGACGGCGAACCACTACTGGCTCGACGCAGTGTTCGGTGCGCTGGCCCTGGCCGGAGGTGCCGCGGTAGCAGGACTCATCGAGCGCTGCTCGGTCACAACGTCAATGGCCGGTGCGGGGATCGACCTTGATAGAGCGCCTGAAGTGCCCACAACGGGCAGCGCCCAACGTGCTCCCGAAATCACCTCGGACCTACCAGGACCCTGATCTGGAGTAGCCAGGCTTGGCAGGGGGTCCTGTCAAACACGTGAGTGCGGAGGACCACTTCACCTGACTCGAGTGTTCCCACCAGTTTCTGCTCGGACTCCTCGATGCCGGAGATCTCGACCGAAACCAGTC
>JAAETV010000396.1 GCA_024227975.1 Actinomycetes bacterium | reverse complement strand
TTCCTCGTCGACCTCCGCCGCGATGAGTTCTACTTCATCGAGATGAACACCAGGATCCAGGTTGAACACCCGGTGACCGAGCTCATCTGCGGCCTCGATCTCGTCCGGGAGCAACTCCGCAAGACCGGCGGACTCGGCTCGACCTTCTCCCAAGCAGCGATCGACCCCCGCGGTGCCGCGATCGAGATGCGGATCAACGCTGAAGACCCCGACAACAACTTCTTCCCCTCACCAGGGGTGATTACCGACCTCGAGCTCCCCCTCGGACCGGGGGTACGCATTTCGACCGCAGTCAAGGCAGGATCTGAGGTCTCGCCATACTACGACTCCCTGATCGCCAAGATCATCGTCTGGGACAGCGACCGCCCCTCAACCCTGGCCCGGGCCAAACGTGCGATGCGTGAGCTCCGCATCGAAGGGGTGAAGACAACGGCACCTCTGATTCTGGAGTTGCTATCAACACCTCAAGTGACCGACGGTGAGTACGACACCGGCTTCGTCGAGCGATGGCTGGCCGGTCGACAGGAAGGACCAATCTCTTGACCCCTTCAGCGCGCTACAGCCATGGCGGCGACGACCACATCTTCGTCGAGCTCGACACCGAGATGAGCCTGACTGCGAACTTCAAAGCGATGGCAATCACCAACGCACTCGCAGACCGTGACCTCATGGGCATCATCGATATCTGCCCAGCGAACGCCTCGTACCAGGTGCGGTTCGATCCGCTCGTCATCGCCCCCGGTGATCTCCTGGCCGAGCTCGAGAGGATCGAGGTTGATGTCGGTGACGCCACCGACATCGTCCTCGAAACGAACATTGTCGAGATCCCGGTCCTCTACAACGATCCATGGACCCACGAGACCCTCATGCGGTTCCGATCCCACCATCAGGATCCCGACGCATCCGATCTCGAGTACGCAGCCCGAATCAACAACTACGCCACCGTCGACGCCTTCATCGAGGCCCACTCCTCGGCGCCATGGTTCACCTCGATGGTCGGCTTCGTCGCAGGTTTGCCCTTCCTCTTCCAGATGGTGCCGAGGGATCGACAACTTCAAGTACCGAAATACCTGCGGCCTCGAACCGACACACCGAAGCAGACCATCGGCTATGGCGGCTGCTTCACCGCCATCTATAGCGTCCGGGGCGCTGGTGGCTACCAGATGTTCGGGATCACCCCCGGACCCATCTACGATCCCACCCAGCAACACCCCGACTTCGAGGACTTCATGGTCTTCTTCAAACCAGGGATGATCGCCAAGTTCGACCCAATCGATCGGGCCACCTACGACCGGATTGCGGCGGAAGTCGAAGCCCGAACCTTCCGCTTCAAACAGCGCCCCGTCGCCTTCTCGCTCGGTGAGTTCCTGGCCGACCCCGACGCGTACAACGCCAGCCTATTGGAGGTGCTCCGTGGGAGTTAGAGTCCTCAAGCCCGGAATGGCGACGACCGTGCAGGATCAGGGTCGCCCCGGCTACTACAGCGTCGGGATCCCACCATCGGGATCCCTGGACCAGTACTCATCGCTCGCCGCCAACCTGCTCGTCGGCAACGACGAATCGGCAGCTGTATTGGAGTGCACCTACCTCGGACCCCAACTCCTGTTCGAAGCTCCAACGGTTGTGGCCGTGACCGGAGCGGACCTGCCCCCACTGCTCAACGGCGAGCCTCGGCCTACGTGGGAGTCTTTCGAGGTCTCCGAAGGCGATGTCCTCTCGTTCGACTTTCTCGAGTCTGGAGCCCGCGCCTACATCGCCTTCACCGGTGGCGTGGATGTGCCCCCCGTGCTCGGCAGCCGCTCGACCTACACACTCGGTTCGATGGGTGGCGTCGGCGGACGTGTACTGGCCGAGGGGGACTGGATCCCCATCGGTGACAGCAATGGTGGCGTACCGGGCCGTACCGTGCCGGAGACCCTTCGCCCTCAGCACCCATCGCATCGTGAGATCCGGGTCATGATGGGCCTCTTCGACCATCGCCTGACCGCCGCCGGACGAGAGACGTTCCTCGGGACCGACTGGCGGCTCACCCCCGTCGCCGACCGGACCGGCTTCCGCTACCAAGGCGCAGAGCTGGAGTTTCGCGACCGTGTCCCACCTTTCGGGGCCGGTAGCGACCCATCCAACATCGTTGACGCCCCCTACCCGATTGGCTCGATCCAGGTCCCCGGCGGGATCGAACCAATCGTCTTGCATCGCGACGCGGTGTCAGGCGGTGGATACGTAATGGTTGCGACTGTCATTGGAGCGGATATGGACCAGGTTGGTCAGTCAGCTCCCAACATCACAACACGTTTCGTCGAAGTCGACCTCGAGGACGCGCTGCAGGCCCGCCGGGATCAGGTCACCCAGGCGGACCGGCTTCGTGAGGTCCTAGCGCCCTGACCAATTGGCTGACGCGATCAGACCCCGATCAGTGCGTCAGTCCAGGGAGAAGGGGGGGTAGGTATCGGTGGTGAGCAAGAACGCGTAGGCCTCGACTCGGAGTGCCCACCGAAATACCCCCTCGACGAAGTCGAAGATCCCTCTCGGGTAGCGGCCGGTGAAGAGCACGATGAACCAGGTCACGATCACAGCGGCCATGGCAGCGACACCCAACAGGATGAGCACGATGAAGTGGGGGATGGCGAGCAGCCACTTCACTAGCGGCATCCAGCGGTTGAGGTCCTGCTGTACATCGGGATAGTCGACTTCGAGATGTACGTTCTGCTCCTCATCGCTAGAGGGATACTCATCGGACATCAAGGCCGCGTACGAACCGGCCCTCGTTGTCAGGCGCGTGAGCTCGAGGTTGAAGTCGAAAAGCCACCGCGGGTACTTCTGGCGGACAACGATCAACGCGGCCACTGGCAGGAACAGCACTCCCCCGATCAGGTTGACCAGAATCTCAATTGGAATCACGTAGATTATGCGCAACCCGGTCGACAGGCGATCCAGATCGCGGTCTGGATAGTCGATGGTCAATCGTGCTGGGTACGGTTCAGTGGTTCCTGCGGTCATGGCTCGACCCCCCCTTTTGTCATCGGTCATCATCGTTGAGCACCCAGTACCGGCATAGAGACCAAGGTCACGTTGGTTGCATGGTCGAGGTGGCCCGTCATACGGTCGATTCGTGGCGTATGTTGAGGATGTGGCAGTAGTGCCCTCGATCCGGATCTCTTCGACTAGTCACCGGATCATCGTGATTGCCGAGAACCGCGTCCAGGTCTCGGTCGACGGTGATGCTCAGGTGGTGTCCGAGGGGCCCCGAACAACCGTGCAGGATGTCGAGGGCAGATTGGTCGTTCGTGTCCCAGAAGGGACCGACATCGTCGTTGGGTCGACTTCGGGCCAGATTAGGGTCGAAGGTCCAATTGGTGATGTCGCGGTCACTACCGAGTCCGGACGTGTCCGGGTGCAAGACGCGGCCTCAGTAGATGTGCGAACAAACTCCTCTCGTGTCCAGATCAACCGGGTTGCCTCTGATTGTCGAGTCCGGACGAGGAGTGGCCGGGTCCAGGTTCACCATTGTGGGGGTCGTGCCGACCTGGCAACGAAGAGCGGCCGGATTCAGCTGAGGGCCGGCGACGGGCCGGTCATCGCACACTGCACGAGTGGACGCATCAGAGTCTCACTTCTCTCTGCCCACGATGTGAAGGCGGAGACCGTCACGGGCCGGATAGCCGTTTCGTTGCCGGTCGGCGTTCGCCCCTATGAGCTCGAGCAACAAGCCCTCCCGGCGGCAACACCTGAAGGATATGACTGCACCGTCATTGCCCGATCGGTGAGTGGCCGGGTCACAATCGACTCGCGATGAACTCCGACGGTTCCGACTGTGTCGGTGCAGTGCTCTTCACCGATCTCGTCGGGTTCACTGAATACACCGACTCAGTCGGCGACGAGGCCGCCCTCCAAGTGCTCGACTCGCAGACTGCCATGGCTCTGTCCTTGGTCGACGATCGGGAGCATGCTCGCATCGTGAAAGAGCTCGGGGACGGGCTGATGCTGTGGTTCGACACAGCAGCCGACGGCCTGGAGACCGCGGCCGAGCTCTTGGACGACATCGATATCGCCCACCGGGCCGGTGAGTTCCCTCTTGCCGTCCGGATGGGAATCCACTACGGCCCTGTCATCGCTCGAGGCGACGACGTGGTTGGCCAAACCGTCAACATCGCCGCACGGCTGGCAGACATTGCGGGCCCGGGCGAGCTTCTCGTATCCGAGCACCTCATCGACACCTTGAGCAACCTCGACTCACTGACACTGCGGGCCGTTGGTCCCGTGACCGTGAAGGGCATTCGAGCACCGATATGGGTTCATCGCCTCCAGCCCTGATCGGCTCTGGTCGGGATGGAAGGAAGCGATGCCTGCCATCGCCTCGACAGCCCGTTGATTGGGCTGCAAGGCTTCGGTGATGGCCTACGAAACCATCACCTGGCAGCTCACCGACGGGATCGGTCGGCTGACCTTCAGCCGGCCTCAGAATCGGAATGGGATCACCGGCACGATGATGAATGAGCTCCATCACGCCGTCACTGCTGCGTCGGAGGACACCGATGTCAGGGTGCTGGTGCTCACCGGGGCCGGCACGTCGTTCTGTGTTGGCGCCGACCTCAAGCACTATTCGAGCGGAGCCGACGATCCCGGTTCAGGGCCCGAGACCTTCCACATCACCCGCATGCTCCACGAGATGCCAGCCGTCACCATCGCCGCCATCAACGGGGCGGCCGCCGGTGCCGGCTTCGGGTGGGCGTGCGCCTGCGACTTGCGCTTCGCCTGCCGATCGGCCGTGTTCAACAGTGCCTTCCTCGACGTTGCCGTTGCCGGCGACATGGCCGGCCCCTGGACGCTCCCTCACCTGGTTGGAGCGGCAAAGGCCCGACAGCTCTACTTCCTCCCCGGGAAGTTCGACGCTGGAGAGGCTGAACGTATTGGCCTGGTGGCCGACGTCTTCGATGACGATCGTTTCGGGGCCGAGATCGATCTGGTTGCCAGCCGATTGGCGGGGGCGGCACCGCTGGCCCTTGCCGGCATGAAGCAGAACTTCCTCGACGGTGAACGACTGTCGCTTGGTGACTACATCGACGTCGAGACCGCCCGCCATCAGACCATCACCCGCAGCGAGGACACCAGGGAAGCGTTTGCCGCCTTCGTGGAGAAGCGGACACCCTCGTTCAAGGGTCGCTGAAGGCCGACACTCGGGGAAGCGCTCTACTTCGGTGACCCGCTAGTCGGACAGAAGGACGAAGGCCAACTCGTCAGCCTTCGGTAGCCTGCCGGGAGGTCCGACCACGGTCAGCTGGTCGTCAGCTTCGAGGGCGAGGTCACCATAAGCGCGCACCACCCTGCCGTTGCGCCGTATCGCCTCCAGATGCATACCGCTGGGTGGAACCAGCTGATCGATGCGTTTGCCAATCAGCCTGCGGCTCGGGAGCTCGGGCAGCAGCGGATACTGGATGATCGAGAGCCCTGGGAGCAGCGCTGCCTTCACATCCGTCTCGTAGACCGCGTCGGCGATCTCACCCCTGTCAGCATGGAGATAGGCAGCCAACTCGCCGGTCAGTCGAAGGGCACGACCAGGGTTGCTCGTGCACCCGGCGACGAAGAACAGGGTCCGCACACTCTCGTCGCGTCCACCCCAGGTGACGGGGATCCGGATCCCTTCGTCAGCCTCGGCCTGAGCGATCACGAGGTGGTCGTCCTCAGCCTCGAAGAACGCAACCGGGGTTGCGGTTGGGTGACGCTCTGACGGCTGGATCCACAATGAACCCGTTTCCAGGTATTTCGCTGTCACCTCCTCGGGTGCCACCCCAATACGACGGCTCAAGACATCTGAGGCTCGCTCTGCGGCCTCCGCGATGTCGGCCCCCTTGGGAATGCTGATCACCGCGGCGCGGGCGATCAGGCCCGGGTACTCGTCGTCTGGTCGCAAGCCGTGACTCTGCATGGCCGCGCTGAGCTCGCGATCGAGACTGCGATCGGCTGATCGCCCCCATCGTTCGAACACATGATAGATGGCACCCGACCTGGTGGCTCGGGGCCGCCCGTAGAACTGGTACCAAGTGAGGGCGAGGACGATCGAGGCGGCGATAAGGCCAAGGCTGAGCGGGCCGAGCTCGATGATGAGGAACACCGAGACACCGATCCCAGCGAGCTGGAGCCAGGGGAACAGCGGAGCCCGGAACCGTGGCGCGTAGGAGCGGATCCCACTGGCCCGAAGGACGATCACGGCGAGGTTGACCAGCCCGAGTGTCAACAAGACAAAGGCACTCGCCAGCTTGGCGATGGCGCCAGCATCAAAGATGAGGACGACGGCGGCCATGCCCACACCGGTGACGATGATGCCCAAGGTCGGAGTCGAGAACCTGCTCAGATTCCGGAACCTCGCGCCTAGGAGTCCGTCCCGACTCATCGCCATCGGGTAGCGTGCCGCGGCCAGAATCCCGGCATTGGCCGCCGAGGAGAAAGCGGCCAGCGCCGCCAGTACGACGAGAACGGCGCCTGCGGCAGGAAGGACCGTCTCGGCCGCAGTGTGGATTGGGGCCAGGTCCTCATGCAGCTCGTCGGCCGGCACGACGGCGACAGCTACAAGAACGGCGAGGGTGTAGACCACCGTGCCGACAACCAGTGACAGGGTCATCCCAAGGGGGACGTTTCGCGACGGATCCTCGATCTCCTCGGCCGCACTGGCGACATTTGTCAGCCCGCCGTAGGAGACAAAGACGAGGCCTACGACGGCGACAACGCCCGACGCGCCAGTCTCGAAGAATGGGGTGAGAGCACCGTCGCTCCGACCGACGTCGGGCAGACCGGCGAGCAGGAACCAACTCATCACGATCAGCACGAAACCGACCAGGACCAGCTGTAGGGCCGCACTGGCCTTCGACCCAACGATGTTCACCGCGGTGAAGACGACAATCAACACGATGGCGAGCACCTTCGAGTCGATGTCCACCACGATGTTGAGATAGGCGCTCATACCGACGAGAGCGAACGCGTCTTTCAGTACCAGCGACAGCCAGGTCCCAGCGCCGGCCACGGTTCCGACCGCCGGTCCGAGGGCTCGTTCGAGGAAGTAGTACGCCCCTCCGGCGCGGGGCATGGCGGTGGCCAACTCGGCCACACTGAGCATGGCGGGTACGGCCAGTACCCCTGCTATCAGGTAGGCCAAGACGGCGGCCGGGCCGCCCTTGGCCGCCGCCAACCCCGGCAACAGGAACAGGCCGGAGCTGAACATCGCCCCAGTGCTGAGAGCGAAAACATGACGTAGGGTCAGGGACCGCTGGAGTTGATCGCCCACTGACAGCATGCGAAACCGTACCAAACGCTCAGCCCCAAATGAGTGAGGCGATCAAGCACCGCCTATCGTGCGCCCACCCCTATCCTCCGCTGGAGTGGAGGTTTGGTGTGAACCCGTTGGCTAGCGCCAATACCGACGTCGGCGGAGTGACCACCTCAACGTCGACACCCCTCGGCCGGGCGACAGGGCGTCCCCAGCCACCGAAATCGAAGGCCTGTAGCCGGTCGCCGGTGAGCAGGTGTGGGCTTCGGTCACGTCCGATCACCACAACTCCGGACGGTAGCTCGTCGATTGGGGCGACCGTCAGCAGCCGGTCAGAATGCCGTTCAAGACCACGACCTCGACGCAGACGCTCAGCGGCTAATCGGCGATTCAGTTCCGGAGCCAGGACCGGTCGTTCGACCCCAAGGCCGTCTCTTACCGCAGCGCGATAGGACAGGTAGTCATCCCGGCGGCAGAGTCCACATGGTCGGTGGCCGGCTGCCAGCCCCACGGCATCATCGAGAAAGAACAGCGGTGTCCAGGTTCTTGGAGCGTCGAGCGGGTGGCGCCAGTCGCGAAACTGCAGCCTGCATAGGATCCAGAGAGAGCCACTGTGGTGGCGGACCAGTTGACCGCCATCATCGACAAGGCAGCCGCGATTGCCGGTCGATCCTTGCCGCTCGGCGACAGCCTGGAGGTCGCCGAACGGGTCGACCCGGTTCCGTCGCGCCACTGCCTTCCGGACCGATTCGAGGTTCAGACGCTGGCCAGCGAAGTGGTTATGCCGACGACGGCCTCCCGACCATCACCGTAGAGCATGACCGTATTGTCAGCAGCGAACAGGGGGTTGGGTATGCCAGCGAATCCAGGGCTCAGTGATCGCTTGATGACCACCACGACTCGGGCTTTGTCAACATCGAGAATCGGCATCCCGGCGATTGGGCTCTCGGGGTCGGTTCGAGCCGACGGGTTGACCACGTCATTGGCGCCGATGACGATCGCGACATCGATCTGCTCGAATGTCGGGTTCACGACCTCCAACTCGGCGAGCTGGTCATAGGGCACCTCGGCCTCGGCCAACAAGACATTCATATGGCCCGGCATCCGGCCCGCCACTGGATGAATGGCGAAGACCACATCGGTCCCCTGGCCCTCCAACGATCTGGCCAGGTCGCGCACGGCATGTTGAGCCTGGGCTACGGCCAAGCCGTAGCCGGGGATGATGGCAACCCGACGGGCACCTTCGAGAAGCATCGCCACCTCCTCGGCCGAGGCAGACCGGACACGGCCCGCATAGACCTCGTCGGCATCTGGGCCTGGCTGCGACGACGCCATCGCCCCGAACACAACGCTGAACAGTGTTCGGTTCATGGCATTGCACATGATCTGGGTCAGGATCAGGCCACTCGCTCCAACCAGGGAACCGGCGACGATGAGAAGGCTGTTGTCGAGCACGAAACCCGTCGCCGCTGCGGCCAGGCCGGAGAAGGAGTTGAGGATGGCGATCACGACCGGCATGTCTGCTCCGCCGATCGGCATGACGGCTGTAATCCCCAACACGAGTCCGACCGCCACGAGCCCCCACATCCAGCCTTCGGTCGAGGGTCGAGTGACCATCATCACAGCCAGCCCGATGGCAATCAACAGCCCGCCGACGTTGAAGGCCTTGATTGTCGCCTGCTGATTGGTCCCGCCGGCCAAGAGCTCCTGCAACTTGGCGAAGGCTATGACGCTGCCGGTGAACGTGATGGCCCCTACCGCGACCGTGAACGCAGCGGCGGCACTCAAGTCGACGGTTTCGACGCCACTGTCGACCGCAACGAGGAATGAGGCGGCACCGATGAGCATCGAGGCTCCGCCCCCGAACCCGTTGAACAAGGCCACGAGCTGGGGCATACCTGTCATGCGCACCCGAGTGGCGAGAAGAGACCCGATCACGATGCCAACAGCCAACCCGGCGGCGATAACCGTGTAGCCAACGATCTCGGCGTCCACCAGGGTGACGATGATGGCCAACAGCATGGCCGACGCGGCCTGCAG
Organism: Actinomycetes bacterium; assembly: GCA_024227975.1. Next base: position 12,103 of record JAAETV010000396.1, on the reverse strand, counting down.
GTTTCCCCGCACGGCCGTCCGAGGCCGAGACAGACCCTTGAGCCCCAAGATGAAGAGGGCAGCCGAGATCAGATAGCCGGTGAGCGCTATTTGCCCTAGCTCGCCGCTCATGACCGGCCCTCCATCGTCCTGCGAGAGGAGAACATGTCGAGCATGCGGTGAGTCACCAGGAAGCCGCCGACCACGTTGATCGTGGCCAAGACCACAGCTCCGAGCGCAAGGACGGTCGTGAGCGTCGAGTGGTCGGTTCCCGCCGACACGATTGCACCGATGAGGCTGATCCCCGAAATGGCGTTGGAGCCCGACATGAGAGGGGTGTGGAGGGTCGGAGGCACCTTCGTAACCAGCTCGAGCCCGAGGAACACAGCGAGGACGAACAATGTCAGGGCCAGTAGGAAACTCATAGCTCCCTCCTTCCGTTGGCGGCCGCCTCTTCGTTCTCGGCGTCCAGTGGCGACACTCGTCGGACAGCGCCAAGTCGCTCGAGGACCCGGGGGTTGACGACGTCGCCACCAATACTGACCAAGGTCTCGGCCGTGATCTCGTCATCCCGATCGATCTGGAGGTCACCGTCGGGAGCAAGATGATCGATGAAGGTGGCTACATTGCTGGCGAAGAGTCGACTGGATGTGGCCGGGGCACGAGAGGCGAGATCGGTGGGACCCAAGATGGTGACGCCGGCATGGACGACCTCACGGTCCGCCTGGCTGAGTCGGCAGTTGCCTCCCCGTTCAGCACCGAGATCCACGATGATCGAGCCGGGCTTCATCGCCTCCACCATCGACGTCGTGAGCAGCTCCGGACTGACTGCACCTGGGACAGAGGCCGCGGTGATGACGGCATCGGCCTCCGCCACGAATGGGGTCAGGAGCTCGTTCTGCCGGTGAGCGATGGCTTCGGTTTGCTCCCGGGCGTAGCCACCACTGTCCTCGGTTTGTCCGGCATCGAGATCGATCTCGATGGCACGAGCGCCGATGGATCGAATCTGCTCTCTTGCCGCCTCGCGAATATCGAAACCGTCAACGATCGCACCCAAGCGACGGCTCGTGGCGATGGCTTGAAGCCCGGCTACCCCGGCCCCGAGGACGACGATTCGCGCCGCCGGAATCGTTCCCGCTGCGGTCATCATCAGCGGCAGCATCTTCGGCAGCCTGCTCGCCGCCGTCAACGCAGCCTCGTAGCCAACGACGGTCGCCATCGACGATAGGACATCCATGCTCTGGGCCCGCGTGATCCGCGGCACCAGTTCGAGGGCGAACACCGTCGCTCCGGTTGCGGCCAACTTGGCGGCGTCTTCGGGCCGCCACAGTGGATCGTGAAGGCCAATCAAGACATGGCTGCGGTTGAGCAGCGACCACAGCTCCTGGTCTGCGTGGTTGGGTTGTAGGCCACGGACCATGGTGACGAGTCCACCCGAGCCGACAACATCGGCCAAGTTGGAGACAACACCCCCACTGGCCAGATAATCGTCATCGGCAAAGCCCGCCCGCTGACCCGATCCGGTCTCGATGAAGACTTCGTGACCCCGATCAGTGAGCTTGGCAACGGTCTCAGGCGTCAGTGCAACACGCCGTTCATGCTCATCACGCTCGGTTGTTACTACAACTCGGACCACGAAACCTCCACAACTGTTCTCGGTAGAAGCGTATGCAGGTCAGTCGTCACCCACACCAACCGCCCGCCGGTGCGTCGACCCTGGGCGGATCAGTCGAAACCGTCTACTGGCGGCTGAGACGCCCGGGACGGTGACCATCGGAGTTGACCTTGGCCAGTGCCCGGGGCCTCGGAAGCAAGATCCGCTGTCCAGTATCCTCGGTGATGGTGGCAGCACTCGATCGGATCCGAGACCGATACTTCGAGGCCATCGCGGGCTCAGCCGGGATGGACGTAGCCCGGTTCAGGACCACGGGTACTGTTGTGGTGCCAGAGCCCAAGCGGGCTGGCAGCTCGATGGCGGTCGCCTATCAGCTCGACCATCTGTGTGTGATTCGAACCGATCCTGGGCTGTCGGATGCCGTCGAGAGGTTGGCCAGCCCGACCGTAACCCGATCGAGTGAGGAGGTCACGGGCTGGGCCGAGGATCAGGGCTGGCTGTTCATCGACGGGGGCGACAGCCACCTGATCAACCCCGATCGCATGGTGGTCTGCGACTCTCCGCCCGAGACGACCAGTGTGGTCCTGGATCGGGACGAACCGCGAGACGTCGATCTCATCGCCGAGTTGATCGAAGGGTGCTCACGTGACGATCTCGACGACGCCGAGATCGACCTCGATGACCTTGATCCGCTGATCGTGGGCCTGGTCGACGACAAAGGCCGAATCGGCGCCTACGCAAGCGGCCGGCCGTGGGACGACGACGCTCTCTACGACGACATCGGGGTCATCACCATCGCTGATCGGCGAGGACAAGGTTGGGGGGCCGCCGTAGTCAACGACTTCGTTGGCCGCAGTCTCGAGCTCAACCGGTTCCCCTTGTACCGCTGTAACTGGTCGAACACGGCTTCCAAGGCGCTGGCCATGAGCCTCGGATTCGAGCAAGTAGTCGAGTTGGTGGCCGTCGGGCCGACACCCCCCGGGTCGTCATAGCCACGGTCATCCCACCAAGGGCGAATGGGCGCTCTAGACTGGCGAACATATGTTCGCCAGTCTGAATCCTCAGCAACAGGCCGCCGTCGACCACACCGGCTGTCCCTTGCTCATCGTGGCCGGAGCGGGAACCGGCAAGACCAAGACTCTCGCCGCACGGGTGGCCCGGATCCTCGACGATGGTGCTGACCCCAATCGTGTCCTGCTACTCACATTCACCCGTCGGGCAGCAGCCGAGATGCTCCGCCGGGTTGCCGCCGTCGGGTCGGATCGCTCGGCCGGTCAGGTCTGGGGTGGCACATTTCACTCCACCGCCAGTCGCATCCTGCGTAGCTTCGGCCCGAACATCGGACTGGCCGCGGGGTTCACCGTGCTCGACCAGGCCGACGCCACCGACCTGATGGGCATGGTCCGCACGGAGCTGGGACTGGGCGAGCGAGGCAGACGCTTTCCCCGCAAGGAGACCGTTTCGGGCATCTACAGCCGCATGGTGAGCAGCCAGGCCAAGCTCACCGATGTCTGCGAGACCGACTACCCCTGGTGCACCGACCACATCGACGACCTGCGCACGATCTTCACCTCCTACACGACCCGCAAGAGAGCCAACAACGTCCTCGACTTCGATGACCTGCTGCTGTTTTGGCGGGGCCTCACCACCAGCCCGGTCGGCGCCTCCCTGCGTGATCTGTTCGACCATGTCCTCATCGACGAGTACCAGGACACGAACCCGATCCAGGCCGACATCGTGCGAGGTATCTGTCGCCCCGACACTGACCTGTGTGCGGTAGGCGACGACGCCCAGGCGATCTACGCCTTTCGGGCCGCCACGGTTGACAATATGTGGAACTTCGATCGGCACTTCCCCGGCGCCACCCAGATCACCCTCGAGCAGAACTACCGGTCGACGGTGTCGATCCTCGAGGTGGCCAATGCAGTACTCAGCCAGTCTGAGGATCACTTCGCCAAGCAGCTGTGGTCGAATCGTCCCGAGGGCCTCACCCCTGCTCTACTCACCCATCACGACGAGGGAGCCCAGAGCCGCTCAGTCTGTGAGTCGATCCTGGACGGTCGCGAGCGTGGAATCGATCTGCGCGACCAGGCCGTGCTTTTCAGGGCCGGCCATCATGGGGACGGGCTCGAGCTGGAGCTCACCCGCCGCGACATCCCGTACGTGAAGTACGGCGGGCTCAAGTACCTCGAGTCGGCTCACGTGAAGGACCTGCTAGCCCTGCTGCGCGTGCTCGACAACCCGGCAGACCAGCTCGCCTGGCATCGCATCCTGGCCGCTCTCGAAGGGGTCGGCCCGGCCACGATTCGACGACTCTCCGAAGAGCTCGGAATCGACGATCAGGCCGATGACTCACTAGCGCGATTCGTCGACGGTGCCGGTCGCGTACCCTCGGCGGCCAATGCTCAGGCGGTCGAGCTCCGTGGTGCTCTCGGCCACTGTCTCTCGGCCGGGGTCTCTCCGGCCGAAGAGGTCGATCGACTCAAGCGGTTCTGCGCACTCGTATTTCCGACCCGTTATGACAATGCGGCCGCCCGTCTGGCCGACATCGATCAGCTAGCAGCGGGAGCGGCCGGCTACGGCAGTCGCGGCCGGTTCCTCACCGAGCTCACGCTGGACCCGCCAAGTCGCACCAGTGACCGGGCCGGACCTCCCCATCTCGACGATGACTGGCTCACCTTGTCAACCATCCACTCGGCCAAGGGCCTGGAGTGGAGATCGGTGCAGCTCATTCACGCCTCCGACGGCAACCTCCCATCCGAGATGTCTCTGGGCGACAGCGCTGGTCTGGCCGAGGAGCTGCGCCTCATGTATGTCGCTCTCACCCGGGCCAAGGACGAGTTGATCATCAACTTCCCCTTGCGCTACCACGTCAACCGTTATGCCACCGATGACAAGCACGTCTACGCCCAGATGAGCCGGTTCATCGAGCCGGTGCGGGAGCTGTTCCACCAACCGGCGACCCCGACCAAACCTGAGCCGTTGATCGCAGGCTCTACGAGCACGGTCGACGAAGTCGACCTCGACCTCGCCTCTCTCTGGAGCTGAGAGTCACGGGGTGACGGTGACTTGCTGGTCGGCCAGGAAGGTGATCAGGGCCGGGTCGGTAAGGCCTCCGGCCCCGGGCGAAACGTACTCGTCGATGAAGGTGCCGATCGTCCCGTCGAAACGGAGGATGACGTCATCCATGTAGTCGGCGACGTAGAGATGGCCGTCGGGGCCGAAGGCCAACCCGCTCGGTTGGTCGAGATCTCCTGCGCCGCCGGTGGCGACGAACACGTCGATGAAGGCACCAGTCGTCCCGTCGAAGCGGATGATTTGGCCCGAGTCGTAGCTGGCTACATAGAGGTTGCCGTCGGGCCCGAAGACTGCCTGCTCCGGGCTATCGAGTCCACCACTGCCAGCAGCGACGAACACGTCCATGAAGGCACCAGTCGTCCCATCGAAACGAATCACCTCGTCCGAGATGTAGCTGGTCACGTACAGGTTGGAATCCGGCCCGAAGAGGACGTCGTAGGGCCCGTTCATCGTGCCACTGGCGAATACGTCGATGAAGGCACCGCTCGTACCGTCGTAACGCATTACGCGATCTCCGACCCAGCCGCCAACATAGAGATGGCCGTCCGCCCCGAAGGCCAATCCTTGGGCACTGTCGAGTCCACCACTGGCGGCGGCCACGAACTCATCGACGAACGCCCCCGTCTGGGCGTCGTAGCGCATCACGTTGTTCGACACGTCACCCGAGACATACAGCCGCCCGTCAGGGCCGATCAAGGCCTCGATCGGGTCGTCGGCCACCCCGAAGCGCTGCAGGAATGACCCGGTCGTCGGGGCGAAGCGGAACACCTCATCCCCGGTGAAGCTGGGGACCAGCAGCTCGTTCAGGAGGTATGTGCCGTCTTCGTCGGTGGCCGAGGCCAAGATGTCGAAGGTGAAGCCCTGGCCGGTGTAGGTGTGCGTCACCGAGGTCGGATTGCCGGCAATCGTCTCGATCGTGCCGTCGCCCCAGTTGATCGTCCAGCTGGTGATGGTGTCGTCGCCGGGGTCGGAATCCCCGAGCGTCAGGGTGTAGACCCCACCGTCGCTGACAGTGGCGGCACCGGTCGTGGAGAGCGTTGGCACAACATTACTGATCGTCAACGTGGTGGTGGCGCGGGCCACACCACCGTCGACCTCCAGGCCGACCGGGTACACGCCATCGTCGTCGACGCCGATGGAGACCAGTGTCGCCCACGGCACCGACGGACTCACCCCGGAGGCATCGTCGTAGCTCCCGTCATTGTCCAGATCCCAGGCGAAGGTGGTCGCACCAGTCGAGCTCGATCCATCGAGCCCGACGGCAACACCCTCGGCGATGGCGTAGGTACCGCCAGCGTTGGCTGCGACATTGTTGTGGAGCCCAACGCTGGTTGCGAGCAAGCCCATCGTGTCGGAATCGACCGTCGCCAACGCGCCCGGGCAGCGGCCGTTGGCGTCATTCGAGGCGGCGGGTTCCCAGCACCCGCTCGTATTGCCGTCGACCCCGTCGGGAGTGAGGAGGATCGACTCTGCACTGGCGGTGAGGAGGCTGGCTTGGAAGGTGGCATCCCACAGGCTGAGACCGGCTTCGGGCGGTGTCCCCACCTCACCACCGCCACCGTATGCGACATAGTCGACGAGCCGGGTCTCGGGGTCGAGAAGCCATAGGTCGTCACCGCTGCCGCCGAGCTTGAGCCCGGGTACGTTGACCACGTATTCGAGCCCAGCGCCAGCATTGAGCAGTGGGGGGAGGTTGACACCGTCGTAGACAACCCAGACGACGGCGTACTCGCCGGCACCCAACGTCGATGGTGACCCCCAGTGGTCGGTCGCTGGGAGGGTGAAGCTCAGGTCCTCGGCCCCGTCCGCCTTGAGGTTGGCGTCGGTGAGGACCCAACCGGTCAGGTCGATCGCAGAGCCAGATTGATTGTGGAGCTCTACGAACTCCTCTGGTGCGGTGACGCTCACGGTGTTGTAGAGCACCTCGTTCACGACGATGACCCCAGCCTGGGACGAGGCCTGGTGAAAGGCGAGGTCGAGCGAGAACGTGATCGTCGTCGACGCCGACGGCAGTCCGTCGTCGGTCACGGTGATGTCGACCGAGTGCGAGCCCTGAGTCGCCGGATCGGGGGTACCGCTGATCAAACCGGTGCCGCTGATGATCAGGCCAGCCGGCAGACCAACGGCTCCATAGGTGAGGGTGTCGAGCTCGTCGTCGACGGCGGTGATCTGTAGCACCAACGGCGTCCCTTCGGCCCCAGCTTGGGGTCCGGGGTTGGTCACGTTCGGGGCATCATTGACGGCATTGACGGTGATCGCGACCGTGGCCTGGCTCGACACGAGTGACTGGCTGTCGGTAATCGTGTAGGTGAAGGCGTCGATTCCTGACCACCCCGGATCGGGGTTGTAGCCGAATGTGCCGTCACCGTTGTCGACTAGGGCACCATGTCCAGGGTTGCTGGCGACGGTGATCGACGCCGGATCGACGACGTCATCAACATCGAAGTCGTTGGCGAGCACCGATCCAGTGGTGAAGGGTGTGTCCTCGTTCGTCGTGAAGCCAGGCCCAGTGTCATTGACGGCGACCGGCGCTTCGTTGACGTCGATGACGATGACGGTCGGGGTGACGGTCACCAGAGTCGAGCCGTCGGAGACTTCGATCTCCAGGTTGAAGCTCGGTGTGGTCTCGTGGTCGAGCGGCGCTGCCACCATGACCTTGCCGTCGCTGTTGACGGCGAACCGACTGCTCGGGTCTCCGGCCGACAGGCTGAACGCCAGCGGATCGACATCAGGGTCCGAGGCGACGATCGCCAACACGACCGAGCCGATCGGCGCCGTCTCCCCGATCGAGACTGCCGTCGGCGAAGTGGCGATCGGAGCATCGTTGACCGGACTCACTACTACGGTGGCCGTGGCCGCAACGGCCGGGTTGACCCCGTCGCTGATGAGGTAGAGGAATGTGTCTGTGCCGTTGGTGTTGGTATCCGGTTGGTAGCGAACCTGACCGTTGTCGATCACCACCGTCCCTCGGCTCGCGGCCTCGATGCCGACGATGGAGATCGAGTCCCCGTCCTCATCGCTGTCGTTGGCCAGTACGTCGATGACGACCGCGGTGTCTTCGGCAACGAACGCTAGGTCCGGCTCGGCCGTCGGAGGGACATTGACATCTGGTGGTGGCAGCTCTGGCTGTGGGCCGACTTCGATGTGAGCTGTCGCCGTCGACCTCGCCCCGCTCGGGTCGGCGATTGTGTAGTCGATGGTGTCGGCGCCGGAGTGCCCCTGCTCGGGCAGGTATACGACTCGGCCTTCGGCCACGGTGACCAAGCCGTGACCAGGGTCACCGACCTCGACGATCTCCAATTGATCACCGTCGACGTCGATGTCGTTGGCCAGCACATCCAAGGAGACGGACTGATCAGGTTCGGCCGTGGCCCAGTCGTCGTTGGCCTGTGGGGCATCATTCACACCGTCAACGGCGATCTGGACGACAGCCGACTCGCACCCGCTGTCGATGTCGATGTCGATGTCAAGATCGCACGCTTCGTAGACGAACTGGTCGGAGCCGTAGAAGTCGGGGGTCGGGGTGTAGGTCACCGACAGCTCCCACCCGTCGCCCTGGTCCCTCAGCCCGTCGGCGACGGGAGGAGTGACCTCACCGTGGGCCGGAGTGGAGAGCCGGAAGCTCACCGTTCCGGTTCCTCCTTCAGCCCTCAGCGTGATCTCGACCGATTCGTCCTCCAGGCCGTCGACCTCGGCGTCGTAGACGACAAGCGGCGCCTCCATGGCCAGGGCCTCAGGCACAGGCTCGGGCTCCATGCCTCCGAGGCTGACGATGCCAACGGCGGCCATCGCCGTCAGGGCCGGGCCGCTGACACTGCCCACTGTCGAAATGACCGGGATCCGGACCTGGGGCAAACTCAGGACGTTGGCCAGGCTGGCCAGGGGCCCGGCAACGGCCCTCAATCGGCCCAAACTGATGTTCAGAAAGGCTCGCACGATCGCCGGATCGAACTGCGAGCCGGCACAGTCGGTCAGCTCCCGCCTGGCGACCTGAGCAGGAAGCGGCTTCTTATAGCTACGGGCGCTGGTCATCACGTCGTAGGCGTCGGCTACAGCCACGATCCGCCCCGCCAGAGCGATGTCGTTGCCGGCAAGGTCGAGCGGGTACCCGTTGCCATCCCACCGGCAGTGATGCTGATCGGCGGCATGGATCCAGTCCCCAAGCCAATCGCTGAGGGGTTCGAGCATGCTACGACCAGCCGAAGGGTGCTCGGTCAATACCGCCCACTCATCATCAGTCGGGCGGCCATTCTTGTTGATGATCTCAGCTGGGACGTCGAGTTTTCCGACATCGTGAAGCAATGCCGACCAGCGCAGCTTGTTCATGTCGTCCTCGCCGAGTCCAAGCTGCTCACCGAGCATCTCGGCATACGACCGCACCCGTTCTGAGTGTCCTCGAGTCAGCCGGTCATGGGCGTTGACCTCGGTGAGCAACTGCACGAGATAGGCACCGTGGATCACCTCGCCCGTGCTGTCACCATTGGCTCGTGCTTCTTCTATTTGGCGCAGCATGGTACGGGAGCTCGACTTCCGCAGCACGGTCTTGCTGCGGGACGGGGCCTGGTCGGGAAACACCAGCGTCAGCTCCATGAGCGTGGCGAGAGGAGCGAGCCGGTGGAGCCCTTTACGAAGTCCGGTCGCCATGATGCTGGTCACGACGAAGAGCAAGGCGATCCAGACCCACCGGTTCAGCCCAATTCGTTCGGGAGGCACCAGTTGCCCCGCCATCCAACCCACCGCCACCGACGAGACGATCGGAATGATGAGGATCGAGGTTCGCAGGAGCCTGGCCCGCCACGGATGTGATTCCCAACGCTGTGCTGATCCATCAAGGCGCTCTGCACCTCTTGTCGGGCCATTACGGATCATCTTGATTGGATCGGCCGTAACGCTGGGACCATGAGCAGGGAGGACCTAGGTCACTCCCTCAACATGCACCCAGGGCAGAGGGCTGATCTCCCTGGCTTTCCCATGAGCCTCTGTCTCCTCGTCTCCAACCAAGGAGGTGTGCCGATAGGGGAGTTACGGCCTCGTGCCTGAGTTGATCGTGTAGCGACCTCGAAGGTGAGAGCACTTTCTCACCTGAATTCGCTACGTTCTTGCTATGCAACCCAGCCGGCCCCTTGACCAATCCTTCACGAGGGTCACGATCTTCGCAGTGGGCATACTGTTGGCCCTCGTGGTTGTCAGCTGTGGTAGCGACGACACCGACACGACCGCTGCACCCGACGCTGACGCCGACACGACTGCTGACACCGACACGACCACGACGCCCGACGACACATCAAGCGGCGGTGACTCAGATTCGCCGATAGATCTTGGCGAGTTCGGGGGGCTCGAGCCGTGCACCCTCATCACCGAAGCCGAGATCGGCGACCTCGTAGGCACCGACGTCGTGGCCGATGAGACTTTCGACACCGACTGCTTCTATGTGCCGGCTGCAGGGGCCGACACCGGTCTCGTGGTTCACACGGGCGCAGTCGCTCTCCCGGGAGACGAGTGCGTGATCGAGATGCTCCAGACCGACCCCATATTTCCTGGTGAGGAGGTCGTGTCGGCCGAAGGCTTTGGCGGTCAGGGTTCGGTGATCTCGAGCGTGGGGACCGTCAAGATCGAGATCTGCACCGAGAGTGGGACCTATCTGAACTCATCAGTCCTCGGCAACGAAAGCAATTCCCGCCAAGAGCTGGAAGCCATAGCCGGCTCTGTACTGGATCTGCTCATCGACCGGGTGTAGCTGGAGCCGCCAACTGGTCCCGCTGCCTGTCGCTCAGCCAAGGTCCTCGGCCAGAGCTTTGTCGACTTCCACCGCAATCGCCTCGTAGTCAGCCGCGAGCGAGTCCGCGTTGTTGGCGAAGCTCAGCCGGTCGTCCGGGGTGGTACCGAGCGTCTCGTACCATGGCGGCAATGCGGTGGTCTTCGCAATCAGCGCGTACTCGGCCGCCGAGATGCCGGCCATGATCGCATCGATCTGAGCCTTGTCCGTGGCCATAACGGACGCGTCAAGCAACCGGACCCGTGACGCCGCCAACTCGTGTTGGAGGATCTCGCGGGTGCGGCGTTCGATCGCTGACGCCCGACGGTTCACCGCGAACAACACCACGCCAAGGATGTTGGTCATCGCCCACTCCCCTCCGCCGCCATCGTGCAGATCCAGAAGCTCCTCGACCACCGTGGACACTCCAGCAAGGCTGAAACCGTCCAGCCTCGTTGGAATCAGCAAGGACTCGCCAGCTAGCAACCCAGCGCTGGCAAGGATGTCACCTGACGCTTGGGGTGTGTCGATGAAGAGTATTGTTCTGCCGTCAGCGAGCGGTTCGAGCGAGTCCAGGATCCACCCAGCCAGGGTGTACGGACCGCCTTTGAACATGGCCACAGACCTCAGGCGTTTCAGCTGCGAGCCCCCTGCGACATACCAGAGGTTGTCTCGCCCAGTGTCGTGAAGCTTGGGTGCCGCTCGGTCCTCTCTCATCGCGGCGGAGAGCATCGACAGGCCACCGTCATGGTCCTTGATTCCAAGCGCGGTTGCGAGGTTGGCTTGTGGGTCGAGATCGACGGCGATCACGCGGTCGACTCCCCGGGCCGCGGCGAGCGTCGCCAGGTTCGCGGTCAACGTCGTCTTGCCACACCCGCCTTTGCCGGTGGCTATGACCAAGCTCTTTGGGAGTCGCTTCCTGATTGGTCTGGTCCGTTCTGTGTCCCGGCTGCGCCCGGTGTGGGTTCGAACACTGTCCGTTCCGTGTTTGGCCTAGGTCGGGTTGTGTTCGTCCTTGCGACCGCCCACCTCCGGACGGTATCCACATCATTGTAGAAGCACCTCGGACAGACACGGCCGACGAGCCACAAGCACCCCTGAACCTGGCACCCCGGTCACACTCAGCCAGTTCGGCGCCCACGAGACAACGTCTTGACCCGGTGCCCTTCATTTCGAGAAGCCGCAATGGATTGGACGTCTTGGGCTAGGCCTCGCTGGTTCGGACGTCATCGTTGGTGACGAAGCGACCGATTCCTTCCGATGCCTGGAGGCGGATCCCGAGTACGGCCTGGTATCCGGGCGAGTTGTACCAGGCCTTGGCCGTCTCGAGGTCTGCGAACTCGAGGATGACGGTCGCCGCCAGGTTTGACTCGCCCTCAACCACTTCGGGTCGCACGTCGTACACCAGTGACTTGGCGCCGTACTCGGCCAGCGAGGTCTGAGCTCCTCGCTGGTACTCGTCCAGGCGATCGAGGGTGTGCCACCTGGTGTGAAGGACGAAGTAGCCGGCCATCACTGTTGCCGCTGGTCGACGCTGGATGTTGCTCCACTTCGGCGATCGATCATCTTCTGGAAGTGCGCCGCACCGTTCATGGCCGGTACCCGGCCCTCCCCGGGTCCCATGTCACCCAGCACTGGAAAACCGGCCTCAACACGGAAGCTGAAAGGCAAGGACT
>JAAETV010000395.1 GCA_024227975.1 Actinomycetes bacterium | reverse complement strand
GGCGGCGCCGATTAGCACCCCTGCGGCGGCCAGGACCTCGGCGACTCCGATCGGGATTCGGATGTTGTTGTAGCCGAGTCGCACGGCCTGTTCGATGGCTCCTTCGTTGCCGACGAGTTTCATGCCGCCGATGCCGCCCATGGCGAGGACGAGAAGCGCGGTCGTGATCCATTCGAGTACTGACATGAGACCTCCGTGGTCGTGGGCTCGGTTCCCGGGTTCCGGGTTCCGGGGACGCCGCCGTATCAGATCATCATGCCATCCAATAGTTGGACGACACAACCTTCTCTGGATCCAATGATCCGTGACGTCAACGGAATGGCCGTTGTTGGCTAGTATGGGGCCATGGCCACTGATCGAACCCGAGCGGCGAAGACGGCCGAACTGGCCGACGCGCTCTACACCGTGATGCCGATGGTGGTCGACCACGTCAACGACCGCCTCGAAGAACTTGGCATGACCAACACCGACTACTGGGCGCTACGAAGTGTCGAGGGCCCGATGCCGATGAAAGATCTCGCCCACTGCATGGCCATCGATCCCTCCTACGTGACACTCGTCGCCGACCGCCTCGAGGAACTCGGGCTCATCGAGCGACAGCCACACCCAACCGACCGCCGGGTGAAGAACCTCGTCCTGACCGCCAAGGGCAAACGATTCAAGAAGACCATCCCCGACAAGCTCTGGAACGGCCCGAACACCTTCTCCACCCTCACCGACAACGAACGCGCCAAACTCACCGGCCTGCTGACGAAACTCGTCGCCAACCACACCCCCGACCCCACTGCGATCCCCGCCAGGCCACAGCCGGCGATGTAGGGCACCAAGACCGCCCGAGAACAAGAGCTCAGATGACCGGACCAGCCACCCCGGAAGATTTCCGCGTGCGCGATCCGTGAGTACTCGCTTTCTGAGCCTTTGGTCTCTAGTGGGGATGAGGTTCCCGGACGAAAGTAGTGGAACGCTTCGGTCTCCGACCCCGCAAAGGAAGGCCATGCCGACCTCTACCCCTCTTCCTTGGGTGGCTCGCCTCGTTGCTCTTCTCGCCATAGTGGTCACGCTCCTGGTTGCATGCGGTGACGATGACGGAAATGAGGTCGGCACGGCCGACGCGACTTCATCCGAGCCTCCAACGTCGATAGAAACGACCACGACAACGGATGCAGCTGAGCCGACTTTGCTTCGCCTGACTTTCGGAGGCGAGAGCTGTATCTACGAGGGGCCCACTGAGATCACTCCCAGACCTGTTGAGCTTGTATTCTCAACGAGAGCGAGGGAAGCGCCGCCGTCAATATGGTCATCCTCGATGAAGGCAAAACGATTCAAGACATGATCGATGACCTCGGCCCGGAGCCTTCGACGGGGCACCATCCTTCGTGGACGCATGAGCTTGGCACCTGGCGGTCGATTGCGGCCGGCGAAAGTCACCACTGGGAGGGTGACCTCGAGCCGGGTCTCTACGCCATGGTCTGTGCAAGCACGTCGCCGCTAGGGGTGTGGTTCGGAACAGGGTTGACAGTCCAGAGTTGATTGGGCTCTCCAACGGGTGTGTATGCGCACGGATCGTCGTGTTGCCTGGCGACGGACAAAGCGATGCATAATCGGCAGGGATCGGGTGGAACAGATGAACGGAAACGACGGGCCGGTCGCCTTCCGTGACGATCGGCCTGAGGGCATCGAACGGGTTGTCGCACGTCGGTTTCGACGCTGGTTGCGAGGTCGTCCTTCTCCGGCTGACAATGGTCCTAATGGCTGAGCACAGCGGGCCGGTTCGCAGGTTCGTGATCCACGAGCACTACGCCCGCACCCATCACTTCGACTTGCGGCTGGAGCGGGACGGCACCCTGTGGTCATGGGCGCTCCCGAAGGGAATGCCGACCGATCCAACGGCCAATCGACTTGCTGTGCGCGTCGAGGACCACGACCTCGACCACATTGACTTCGAGGACACAACGCCTGTGTCTGGCGCCGCCGGGGGAGTGATCGTGAAGTCGATCTGGGACCATGGCATCTACGTCGACGTCCGCACGACCGACGACAAGCTGGTCATCGACCTGGCTGGGGAGCGGCTCAATGATCGGCTTGCGATAATTCGAACAGGCGGGCCTAACTGGATCGTGCACCTGATGACGGCCAGATGACGTCGAGCACGAACGATAGACGCCCAAACGCCGAGGCAACCTGCCCGCTCGTGGGGTGGTCCCTGAGTGTCGTCGAGCGAGCCAGTCGTGCCCGATTGGGCGTGGCGCTTTCACTTGTAGATCCAAGCCGCACGGAGGCAGCCACCGAAGAACGGCGCTTCCAGTGGTCGATCTTCCAAGCCCGACGAGCCCTGGACGACTGGCTCT
>JAAETV010000394.1 GCA_024227975.1 Actinomycetes bacterium | reverse complement strand
TTCTCCATCGCGATATCAAGCCGGAGAACATCCTGGTCGGGACAGAGCAGACGACAACAACCAAGTTGGCTGATTTCGGGATCTCCTCGATACGTGAAGCGACCGCGACACAGGCCATCGCGTACTCAATGGCTCACTCCCCGCCCGAGACCTTCAGTGTAGGAACCGATGAACGCGATGGACGTTCTGACCTGTACTCGCTGGCATCAACCCTGTACACCCTCATCGCGGGGCGAGCCCCGTACCACAGTGACGATCACAACGACTCCCAGCTGGCCTACATCGTCCGTATCGCCGAACATCCGATCCCAACCCTTGAAACCGGACCCGCAGAGCTCAACCGGTTCCTGCTCCAAGCATTGGCCAAGAACCCCGACGATCGACCTCCCACAGCCGCCCACTTCACCGCGGAACTGGCAGCGGTCCTAGGCCCCAAACCCGACCCCGTCATCGACGGTCTGGATCTCGTGGACCACTCGGCAACCGTCGTCGCCGATCAACCAGGCAGGCCTGTGGCGGCGCGAGAGCGCGACTCGGCTCCACTCGGTAGTGACCCACCGCCGCTAGAGACACGGACACCTTTTTCGGCTATGCGGACCCAGACCGGGCTCGCCATCGTCTCGATAGGCGTGACCGTTATTGCGGGGCTCATTGTCCTCTTGGTCATCAACAACTTGGGCCAAGAAGACAACCCGACACCCCGGACCGAGGTGTTGGCCTCCACCGCGCCGACCGACGCGACCAGTGATACAACCACCCCGTCTCCCGCCTCGATCGTGTTTAGCAAGCACACTGACAGTGTGGAGGGCATCGCTGTTCTCAGCGACGACCGAATCGTGTCCGCCGGTCTCGATGGCACAGTGCGAATACGGGACCCCGACAACCTTTGAGCGGCCGGCCGCCCTGCCAATGTAGGTTCAAGGCACGGAACGCCTATTACAGCGCACGCCTAGGGACGAGCCGATCCGATGAGGAAAGCTCGCCTTCTCTGCAACGCCGACGACAACCAACGAAGGAAGCTGACTATCGCACGGCGACTACTCCACGAGGCCCGTCAGCGCCTCAAAAACACCGGCCTCGTTCCAAGATGATGCAAGCTCAGGCGTGCGTCAAGTCATCATGGGGCAGCACAATGTCCAGGACAGCCCGCCGGAAGGTACAACTCAGCGGCACTGATGTGGAACGGATTGTCAAGCCTGTTTGTGGGTGTGGGTTCGGGGGGTTTTTGGTCGCGCCAGGCCGGAGGTCCGGGGCCTTGGCAGCTTGGTTGAGCAGTCGTCGGGGCCTCGGGGTCAGGGGTGGAGCGCCCGGAGCGTAGCGAGGACGAACGACCCTTGATGCCAGGGTGGCGGCTGCTACGTCACCCCGATCGCCGGTGGTGGCTGGGGTGGTGAGCGGCTGGAGTGTTGACCATGGGCCAGGCAGTCTGGGTTGGGTTGGCCGCCAGACTGATATTCGCAGGTCGGGACCACACAAGAGCGTTGCGCAGCACGTTGCCCCACACTCTCGTCGGCTGTTCCCGTAAAGGGGTTCAAAGTGCCGGCGGGGATCGGTGCTGCAGCGAAGGACGCCGCCTCGCTGGTGAATGGAACTCCCCAAGACTCCAGGTAGGGCCGAGTAGGCTTGCGTCCGTGACGCTACGCCGCCGCCAGCTCCTGGCCTCGATCACTCTCGCGGCCATCCTGGTCGCAGTCCCGACGGTGATCGTCCACCAGGCAGTCGGACTCCTGAGCCTCCGCTGGTGGGGCATCGTCGCCGCCGCAGCCGTAATCCTGATCGCCCTCTGGGCGCTTCAAGCCCTGGTGGTATGGCTACTCCTACTGGTCAGTCGATACCGCTCGGGCGTGATCGAGCTTCGCCATGAGACCACCGTCTTCGCCGTCGCCTACTCCCCTGACGGCACCCAACTGGCCAGCACCAGCAGCGACGCTACGATCCGGCTCTGGGACCCCAGCACAGGCCAACACGCCCACACCCTCACCGGCCACACCGACTGGGTACGGAGCGTCGCCTACTCCCCTGACGGCACCCAACTGGCCAGCACCAGCGACGACGAAACGATCCGGCTCTGGGACCCCACGACAGGCCGAGAGCAGCGCAGGTTCGAGGGTCACACGGGCTCGGTGACTGGCTTGGCCTGGTCACCCGACGGGGAGTGGCTCGCCTCGACGAGCGACGACGGCACAGCCCGCCTCTGGCCGTTGGCCAAGGATGCGGGGAATGCATACAGCAATGCCAAGGTGGCGTTGGTTGGGGACAGTGGGGTGGGCAAGACGGGGCTGGGGCTGGTGCTGTCGAAGCAGAAGTGGCGGGCTACCGAGTCGACTCATGGTCGGCACATCTGGCCCCTCACCGTCGACAAGGCGGACAGGGTGGCCCGCGAGGTGCTGCTGTGGGACCTGGCCGGGCAGCCCAGCCATCGCATCGTCCACCAGATCTCGCTGACCGACTTGGCTGTGGCCCTTGTAGTTTTCGACGCCCACAGCGACACCAACCCGCTTGGCGGCGTCGACCACTGGCTGCGGGCCCTGAGGGTGGCCCAGTCGCTCGACAGCAACGCCGACCTGCGGACCTACCTGGTGGCGGCCCGGGTCGACGTCAGCGGCACGGCCATGAGCGAGGAGCGAATCCAGCGCTTCGTCGACGAGAACAGGCTCGACGGCTACCTCCCCACCAGTGCCAAGGAGGGCACCGGGGTGGCCAAGCTCCGAGCCCGGATGCTGGACGCAATCGACTGGGACCAGCTCCCGGTCGTGTCGTCGAACAAGCTGTTCCAGGACATCCGCCACTTCCTGGTCAAGGAGAAGGCTCGGAGCGGCCGCCTGATCAGCTCGGGCCAGGATCTCCAGCGGGCGTTCGAGCACCGCCACCGCCGCTACGGCCGGGCCGACATCACCCACGAGTTCGCGACTTCGATCGGGCTCCTGGAGGGTCGGGGCCTCATCCGCCGTCTCAGCTTCGGCGATCAGGTGCTGCTCCAACCCGAGGTTCTCGACGGCTACGCCGCCTCGCTGGTCAACGCAGCCAGGATCGAGCCCGATGGCTTGGCCTCGATCCCCGAGGAGGACGCACGGGCCGGGAAGTTCGTCATCCCCAAGGACGTCAAGATCGCCGAGGCCAAGATCGAGCAGCTCGTCCTCATCTCGATGATCGAGGACCTGCTGCGGCACGAGATCGCCCTCCGGGAAGGGGCCGACCTGGTCTTCCCCTCTCAGCTCACCAGGACCAACGACGAGCTGCCCGAGCCGAAGGGCAAGGCCCTGGAACTCGGTTTCGACGGCCCGGTGTCGAACATCTACGCCACCCTCATCGTCCGGCTCGGGCACTCCGGGGTCTTCTCCCTGTCGCCCGACGACCTGTGGCAGCACGCCGCCGTCTACTCGGCCGACGCCAGCGGCCGCTTCGGGCTCTCGCTGACCGGGGCCATCGAGGACGGGCACGGCATCCTCACCGTGTTCTACGAGGGGGATCCCCTGGCCGCCCTCCGCTCCCAATTCGAGCACTTCATCCGCGACCACCTAGTCAAGCGGTCGGTCGAGGGCTCGCTGACCGAGCGCCGGATCGTGACCTGCGGCCAGTGTGACACGCCGCTGGGCGACGTGGCCGTGGACCGGCTGGAGGAGCAGCAGGCGAGCGAGGCCCCGTGCCCGGTGTGCCGGGCCGCCATCCTGCTGCCCAGGATCGACCTGACCCTGACCCTGACCGAGCCCGAGACGATCGACCTGCGGGAGATGAACGAGGAGGCCGACGCCGCCCGCGACGCCGCCACCGCCCGCTCCATCATCGACGGCAAGCGAGCCACCCAGGACTTCGACGTCTTCCTCTGCCACAACAGCCAGGACAAGCCGCAGGTCACCGAGATCGCCGACCGGCTCGAGGGAGCGGGCCTGCTCCCGTGGCTCGACATCCGGGAGATCCGGCCCGGCCTCCCCTGGCAGCGGGTGCTGGAGCAGCAGATCAAGACGATCAAGTCGGCCGCCGTGTTTGTCGGACCCGACGGCATCAGCCCGTGGGAGCACAACGAGCTCGACGCCTTCCTCCGCCGCTTCGCCGCCGACAGGCTGCCTGTGATTCCGGTCGTCCTCCCCGGGGTCGAGGCCACCCCCGAGCTCCCCGTCTTTCTCGAAGCCCGGCGCTGGGTCGACTTCCGGGTCGACGATCCCGATCCCCTGCGCCAGCTCGTTTGGGGCATCACCGGCCAACGCCCGGACCGGGCCGAGCTCCTGGCCGGTGTCCGCTGAGCGACCCCGCCGACCCTGCCCTCGCCGCACTGTTCCGCCACGAGGGTTGGACGACAAACCGCACTCGGTCTGAGGTTGAGCAGATCATCGCCGGCAGCACATCACGGTTGGCCTCGTCGACGGTGGACGGGTGATCGCTTTCGCAAGAGTCCCCAGCGATGCCTGCTACATTGCCCTGGTCCTTGACGTAATCGTCGCCAGTAGGTCGCAGGGAAGGGCGTCGGCGACCGGTTGATGGAGGCCGTTCTTGCCCTACCTGAGGTGGCGCCGGTCAACAGCGTCTGGAACGGTTCGACCAATCCAACGAGAACATCGTCCCGTTGCTCCGCGCCTTGGCCTACAGCCTCGGACGCGGGTTCCCCAACGAGAAGGTATCTGGAAAGCAGTGACCCAAGCGCTGCATCCCGGTCTATCGATTGGCGAAGCGGATATCAGGAACACCCTGGAAACAGCCGGAGCGTACATCGTGCACGACGGTGAATTCGGCCAAGTCACCTACCGTCTCGCCCACCGCACATTCGCCGAGCACTTCCAACGGAACGAGCCATGAGCCCCCCGACGAGGGTAGGACCTCTACGAAGCAAGCAAAGAGAACAAGCAGTACCCCTCAGTCTCTTGCTTGGGGCAACCAGACCAAGCCGTCAACCACTACAACCAAGCACTCCCCATCCACCGAGAAATCGGCGACCGGGCCGGCGAAGCCACAACCCTCAACAACATCGGCGGCATCTACTTCGATCAGGGCGACCTCGAAACAACCATCAAACACCTCGACCGCGCCCTGCAACTCTTCGACGCAATCGGCGACCGGGCCAACGGAACGATGGTGAGCTTCAACCTCGCCACACTCAAGGCCCAAACCGGCGACACCGCTACCGCCCGCTCCGCCATCGATCGTGCCATCGAACTAGCCCAACAGTCCAGGCACCCAGCCCTACCTCAGATGCAAGCCTTCCAACAGAACCTCACAGACGAGAGATAGGCAACCAGAGCCCAGAGGTACTGCGTCGGTCAAAGCCGGCTCGCGGCCAATCGAACCCCGAACAGCCGACCTGATCTGCCGCTCACAATAGGCGGTAGGGGCGGCTGGTCAATCATCCACACCTAGTGAGGGTCTTCCGTGTCAGTCTGACCAGGGAAGACTTACCGTGGGCCATGAGGGATTTGAACCCCCGACCCCTTGCGCGTCATGTTTCGTTCGAGCGTTCCGGTGGGTCTGGCAGGGTTCTGACTAGGCCAAACGGTCTGATCGACACGACTGCGCACCCCCTGAAATGGAACGGGATGTGTACTAGATGTGTACCTCTCCGCCGTGCGGTGCATCCACGGTCCCGCGCCAAGGCCGAGATCGAGCTCGCCGTCACCACGTACGAGCTACGGCACACAGCGATCAGCCTCCATGCCGATACTGGCGCGTCCGCCTGGGAGATCACTGATTGGGCGGTCACTTCGGAACCGATGATCAGCCGGATCTAC
>JAAETV010000393.1 GCA_024227975.1 Actinomycetes bacterium | reverse complement strand
CGGTTGGTCAGGGCCACAGGTCGGCGATCGAGGAGCGCGATCTTGCCACCAGGTCATCGAGCAAACGCGCACCCTCAGCCGGACTGGCTCCGGTCGGATCACCCAGTACTCCACTGGCTGACACCGCCTCCATCCCGGCGGTGGCCAGATCGTCCATCAGCTCGGACAAAGGCTCCGTAGCTCCTGCTGCTGCCAGGTCCAAACGGACCTCGTCGGGGCACAGGTGAAGCAGGATCGAGGTCTCGGTCCGGCCGGCGTGTGCATCGATGTCGATCCCGTCGAGGTCTGACCAGCGGGGCAGCAGGACAGTGGCCCGATGGCCTTCGCTCCGAGCTTGTTCGACGGCGGCCAGTACGGGGACGGCGTTGCCCCCATGGCCGCAGACAAAGACCGTGGCGGAGAAGGTGTGGGCCGCCGATCGCACCAGCTCCAACACCAAACCATGGAGGGCAGCGTGGCCGATGGACAGGGTGCCGGGGAAGCTCTGGTGCTCTCCCGAGGACCCGTAGTCAACGACGGGAGCCACCACGGCTGAGGGGTGGAGCGCCGCCAGCCGCTCGGCCCACGCCTTGGCGATCCGCGAGTCGGTATCCAGGGGGAGGTGGGGGCCGTGCTGCTCGGTTGACCCCAGGGGAACCAGAAGGAGTGAGGGGCGAGCGTCGGCGATCTCGACTGTTGTTGCTGCACCCAGTTCTTGGCCCTTCACGGCCTACCCAAGACCAGCATCGTCGGCCGAGGAGGTCGCAGAGACGTAGCCCCACTCCTGGAGTCGTTCGAGGGCCAACTGGGCCGCTTCTGCCGGTGATACGCGTTGGACCTGGGCGCTGGCCGTTGGCGCCAGGCCAGCCCCACTCAGTGCGACCAGACGCTCATGGGTCGAACCTGTGGGGGCTGGTTGCACATTTGTCGGAGGCCGGAAGGGGCCCCGGCCGATGACCCGCAGGCCCCGGTCATTGTGGCTACTGGCCGAGCCAGGCCGGTGGTTCGCGTCAGTGACGACGACAGTGGCCGACTTGGCCGCCAGGGCACCTCCAAGCGACGCCCGCCTGAGCTCGGGGCCACGTTCGAAGGACAGTACCGTCGGCCCCTCTACAGCCAATCGCTCCCGTCGACCCCGATCCAGCCGACGCTCGACCGTCAGTGGTGCCCCTGAGGACTCGATCGAGACCAGCCCGAGGGCCTGGGACCACCCCAGTTCGTTGGCCAGGAAAGCGGGCACCGAACCTGAACCCCGGTCCAGGCTGTGGTTGCCGGCACAGACCAGCTCGATGTCGTGGGACGGGCCGAGGCCAGCCACGACGGCGGCCAGTTCTGAGCCAACCGCACTGCTCGACAGCTCGGTCGAGACATCGACCCGGATGGCATCGGATGCCCCTACCGCCAAGGCGTCTCGCAGGGTCGATTCGGCCGCCGGGGGCCCGACACAGACGGCGACGATCGAATCGGTACCACCACTGAGGCGTAGGGCCCATTCGAGGGCGGAACGGTCAGCCGGGCTGATCCCGCTGAAGCGGTCGTCTGTCAGGACCTGGCCCGAGGCTGGATCGACCTCGGGTCGAAGAGCAACCCACTTCAGACAGACGAGCACAGTCACGAGGCAGCCTCCTGGGTGCTCAGCTTCGACGGAAGGTCACTCCGTGACCACCGTCAGGATAGGTCCAAGAGATGGCACCGTGGGTGCTGCACACCAGGTAGCAGGTCCCACATTCGAAGCACTGCTCATAGTTGAACAGGACCCCACCGTCGGAGGTCGGCACGAAGAGCCTGGCCGGGCAGCACACGACACAGGCCTTGGTCGTGCACGACCGACAGGCCGCAGAGTCGACCGCGATGTGGGCCCGTTGACCGACACGGAAGTCGACCGTTGACATCCTCTCCTCGAACGAGACGCCGAGCGTGGTCACGACGGCTTCTTCTCCTAGCCGAGGAGCTTGCCGAGCACGTCGTCGAGGATTGATCCGTCGCCGTCCGCATCGAGGATGGAGGCCAAACCGCCGAGCCCGGGATTGCGTTTCTCTTCTTGCTCTCGCTCTCCTCGCAGGACATCACCGATGCTGCCGGAGTCGAGGCCCTTGCTCTTCTTCTCCTTTGACAAGTACCCCATGACCAGGGGGGCCAGGATGGGCAAGAGCTTCATGATCAGCTCCAGATTGACACCGGAGGAGTTCGCTACCTTCTTCTCGACGTAGGGCTGGCGTTGGCCCAGGACATGGCCCAGGATCTTGGCTCCATCAGCGCCCCCGGAACCGAGGAGCTCGCCGAGCTGACCGAAGATCGACACATCATGGTCGTTCAGGGCATTGGACAGCGACTCCGCCCCGTTCTGGTTCTGGGTGTTATTCGCCATCCCGCCGAGAATGGCGGGCAGGGCGGCTTCGATGGCGGATCCGATGACGCCCTCGTCTGCCCCCAGAGATTTTGAGATCTGGCCGATCCCCTCCGAGCCGAGCTGGCCCATGATGCCGTCGAGTAATGCTGACATGTGTGTTTCCTTTGCCGCCGCGTTCGATGCAACTGTAACCGGGTGTTGGCCTGTAGCATCGATCGGCTCCCTTGGTCGGAGGCGGCTACGGCTCACGATCCCCTAGTTCGTGCCGACCTTGGGCAAGACTCACGGAAGCCAACTCGTTCCGTCGTCCTCATAGGAGCAACGTGACCGATCTCAGCACCCATACCGATCCCGCTCTCCAGCTGGCCCAGATGCGGCGCGTCGCCGCCAACCTGTGGTGGAGCTGGCACCATCCCGCGACGGAGCTGGTGGCATCGCTGCCGGGAGCCAGCGAGTGCCATCCGGTCATGACTGTCGACCATCTCCACTCCCAGGCCCCTGAAACCGCGGCCTGGCTGGCTGCCAACGGCCAAGCCCTGGCTGGACAGTTCAAGGCCGTCGAGCAGCTAGAGCAGAGGGTGAACAATCCTCAGGTTGCCTACTTCTGCCCCGAGTTCGGGGTCGTGGCCCAGGTTCCCCAGTACTCGGGTGGTCTCGGGATCCTGGCGGGGGATCATCTGAAGGCATCAAGTGACCTCGATCTACCCTTGGTTGGGGTCGGGCTCTTCTACCGACGTGGGTTCTTTCGCCAGGAGATCGTTGATGGCACCCAGATCGAGCACTATGAAGATGTCGACCCGATCGCCATAGGGGCCATCGATACCGGTGTCTTGGTCGAGGTATCGGTGAATGGTGAGCCGGTACATCTCGGGGTTTGGGAGATGTGGGTCGGAGCCACCAGGATGCTCCTTCTCGATTCGGATATCGAAGAGAACTCGCCTGACGCTCGCCGCATCACTGATCGCCTCTATGCTGGTGATCGACGTCACCGCCTCAGCCAGGAGCTGGTGCTCGGGGTGGGCGGGGTCAGGGCGCTACGGGCCTTGAATTGCAGACCAGACGTGTACCACCTGAACGAGGGCCACGCCTGCTTCCTCCTGCTCGAGCTGCTGGCCGAGCTCGTCGACGCCGATATCCCCCTGGCCGAGGCCAGGACCCGGGTCCGGTCCTCGACCCTGTTCACCACCCACACCCCCGTACCGGCCGGAATCGACCGATTCGATCGCGAACTGGTGGAACCTGAGCTACAGGGCTGGGCTGAACGCCTTGGGGTGCCGACCGCCGACATCCTCGACTGGGCCACCCTGCCCTCTGATGGTGTCGACAAGCCGTTCAACACCGCCGCCTTGGCCTTCGCCTTTTGTGGTCGGGTCAATGGGGTCAGCCAGCTTCACGCCACGGTCAGTCAGCGCCTGTTCGGGTCACTACCCCAGGCCGCCGGCATCGAGGGGATCACCAACGGAGTCCATGCCAGGACCTGGGTCGCCCCCGGCTTGCAGGATCTCTATGACGAAGTACTGGGATCGGGGTGGGAAAACGGCGACGAAGATGCATGGGCCGGGATCGAACAACTGGACGGGGAGCGCTTCGCCAAGATCAAGGCCGATTATCGAGTCGCTCTCATCGACCTCATCTACGGGATCACGGGGACCCAGTTCGACCCCGACGGTTGCATCCTCGGCTTCGCCAGACGGTTCGCCACCTACAAGCGAGCCAACCTCCTCCTGCTCGACACCAAGGGCTTGCAGGATTCAATCGATGCTGGGGCCCAGTTCGTGTTCGCGGGCAAGGCCCACCCGGCCGACACCGAGGGCAAGGCCTTGCTGGCCGAGATCGGCAAATACGCTCAGACCACTCCCGACTCGCGGATCGTGATCATTCCCGACTACGACATCGACATTGCCAAGGCCATGTATGCCGGTTGTGATGTGTGGCTGAACAACCCCATCCGACCGCGTGAAGCCTGTGGTACCAGCGGAGAGAAGGCAGCCCTCAACGGAGTGCTGAACTGCTCCATCAGTGATGGATGGTGGGCTGACTGGCATACCGACGGGATTGGTTGGGTCATTCCGACCGCCGACGATGCCGACCCCCAAGATCGTGACCGCCTGGAAGCGGCTGCCCTCCACAAGCTCCTGACCGAAGACGTCCTCCGCCTCCACAATGGCCGTTCTGGGGCCTGGTGGACCACCGTCCAGGCCATGCTGGTCCATCTCGGTCCACTCGTGACGGCTGGCCGCATGGTCGAGGAGTACAACCGACGCTTCTATCAACCGATCCGGAGCTCATGACGAACACTCAGCCTTCGGGCCGGGCCCGACGCCCCGATGTTTGGCTCGGCCAGCCCCAGCCCCTGGGGGCGACCTGGGACGGCGAGGGAACGAACTTCGCCGTCTTTTCCGAGGGGGGCTATGCCGTCGAGCTCAGCTTGTTCGATGGTGATGCCGTCGCCGGTAGCGAGATCCGTATCGAGATCCCGGAGCACACTGCAAACGTCCATCATGTATACCTGCCTGGCATCGGCCCTGGTCAGCGCTATGGGTATCGGGTCCATGGGCCCTGGGACCCGGGCCAGGGATTGAGGTTCAACCCAGCCAAGTTGCTCGTCGACCCCTACGCCAAGGCCATCGAGGGCCAGGTCGACTGGGCTGGACCCGTCTTCGGTCACGATGCCGTCGATTCGGACCGCCCCGATCATGCAGATAGCGCGGCCAGCGTTCCCCGCTCGATTGTGGTCGACACCACTTTCGACTGGGGCGACGACGCACCACCGCGGACCCCGTGGTATCAGACGGTCATATACGAGGGTCATGTCCGGGGCTTGACCATGACCCATCCCGAGGTTCCCGACGAGCTGAGGGGAACCTATGCCGGTATGGCCTGTGAGCCGGTAATCGACCATCTCGTCGACCTCGGAGTGACGGCCATAGAGCTGATGCCGATCCATCACTTCGTGCCCGAAGGGTTCATCGTCGATCTTGGCCTCACCAACTACTGGGGCTACTCGACCCTGGGCTTCTTCGCCCCCCACGGTCCCTATGCCGCCGCTGGTGATGGAGGCCAGCAGGTCAACGAGTTCAAAGGGATGGTCAAGGCCTTCCATCGGGCCGGGATCGAGGTGCTGCTCGATGTTGTCTACAACCACACGACCGAGGGGACAGCCGAGGGCCCGACCCTGTCATTCCGGGGCCTCGACAACACCACCTACTACCGGCTGGCCCCCGACAACTCGGCCCACTACCTGGACTTCACAGGGACGGGCAACAGCCTCAACGTGACCCATGCCGCCAGCCTTCAGCTGGTGATGGATAGCCTCCGTTACTGGCTCGAAGAGATGCACGTCGACGGGTTTCGTTTCGACCTGGCCCCAACCCTGGCTCGGGAGTACTTTGCCGTTGATCGCAATTCGGCCTTCTTCGACCTCATCCAGCAGGATCCGGTGGTGGCCAGGGCCAAGCTGATCGCCGAGCCGTGGGATGTGGGCCCTGGCGGATACCAGATCGGCAACTTCCCACCATTGTGGTCGGAATGGAATGGTCGCTATCGCGATGATGTCCGCGACTACTGGAAAGGAAGCGATGGATCCCTGTCCGGTCTGGCCTCTCGGTTCTCGGGTAGTTCAGATCTCTATGGCTTCCAACGGCGCCGTCCCCGGGCCAGCATCAATTTCGTCACCGCTCATGATGGCTACACGCTGCACGACCTCGTGGCCTACGAGCACAAGCACAATGTGGCCAATGGGGAACGCAACCGCGACGGCCACAGCGACAACCGCTCGTGGAACGGGGGGGCCGAGGGCCCAACCGATGACCCCGACATCGTCGAGAACCGACGACGGCGGGCGGCGGCCATGATGACGACCTTGCTCCTGTCCCAGGGTGTTCCCATGATCTGTGGGGGGGACGAGATGGGGCGGACCCAGCGAGGCAACAACAATGCCTACTGCCAGGACAACGAGATCTCCTGGACCGACTGGGCTCACGTCGACAACGACATGCTGGCCCTGACCAAGTATCTGATCGAGTTCCGCCGCCAGCACCCTGTGTTCCGCCGCCGCCGCTTCTTCACCGGTTCGATCGTCGACGGGTCGCCACTACCTGACATCGGTTGGTACAAGCCCGACGGCTCCCTGATGCATCATGACGACTGGCAGGTTGGCTACGCCCGAGCCGTTGCCGTGTTCTTGAATGGCTCGACCATCGCCGACCAGGGCCCCCGTCTGGATCCAGTTGTCGACGACAGTTTCTTGGTGCTGTTCAATGCGGGGATCGAGCCTTTGAGCTTCACCATTCCCTACGAGCTGACCGGCAGTCGTTGGAGCTGTGCGATCGACAGCTCGCTCCATTTCTCCCAGTGGGGAGCCGAGGTCAACGGTCGGGGTGACCAGCCCGTCCGGGACTGGAAGGCTGGAGCGTGGTCGGTCGTCGTACTCAGACGTGATGAGACCGGGCGATGACTGGTCCGAGGGTGAAAGGCAAGGACGGCGATGCGAGTCCTGTTCGCCACTGCTGAGCTGCGGCCCCTGGTCAGTACCGGGGGCCTTGGCGAGGCTTCAGCCGGCCTCGTCGGAGCCCTGCGCCGGCTCGGCCACGATGTCGAGGTCATCCTGCCCGACTACGCCGGCTGGGAGCTCGAAGACGAGGACGATCTGATGGTACGGGTCCCCGGCTGGGCCTCTCCAGCATGCGCTCGCCGTGGTGTTCACCGTGAGGCGGGACGACTGATCCTGGTCAGCGTGCCCGGTATCGAACGCCCTCACCCCTATGTCGACGCCGCCGGGATTGGGTGGCCTGACAATGACTCCCGCTTCGCTGCCTTTTCGGCCGCCGTTGCCTCGGTGGCCGAGTTGTTGGGTCCTGACATCGTCCAGCTCAACGATTGGCACACCGGACTCGTCCCTGCCCTGCTTGGCCAGTCCATTCCCACCGTGCTCACGATCCACAATCTGGCCCACCAGGGGTGGGCCAACATCGGTTGGCTGCACGAGCTACCAACCCACCGCGATAGCTATCACCATGGCGACGCTCTCAACATGTTGGCCGGCGCCATCCGCGCTGTTGATGCTGTTGTCACCGTCAGCCCGACCTATGCCACCGAGATCGTGACCGAGGCCGGTGGCATGGGCCTCGATGGTGCCCTGGAGGCTCGGGACCAGATCTACGGCATCCGCAATGGGATAGACACCATGACATGGGACCCAGCTATCGACCCCCACCTGCCGGCAAGTTTCAGCTTCGACGCCCCAGCCGGGAAGGAGCAAGCCAAGGCTGCTCTCGTGGATCGGGCCGGTTGGGGTGAGGTGAAGACCCCGGTAGTGGCCATGGTGACCCGGCTGGCCGAGCAGAAGGGGGTCGATCTGGCCTTCGAAGCGGCTCGCTATCTCGAAGGGATGCGGGCCCGGCTCATGGTGCTCGGCTCGGGGGAGCAACGCTTGGCCGACTGGGGGCGGTGGTTGACCGAGGAGTATCCGGGCCGGTTCTGGTTCATCGATGGCTATGACGTTCCTCTCTCCCACCTGATGTTTGCGGGGGCCGACTTGTTCTTGATGCCATCCCGGTTCGAGCCCTGTGGCCTGGCCCAGATGCAGGCCATGGCCTATGGCACGATTCCGGTGGTGACCGGAGTCGGGGGTCTTGGGGACACGGTGATGGACGCTGATGCCAGCCGCGACGGCAATGGCTTCGTTTCCCAGACCGTCGACCTGGCCGGTGTCGTCGATGCCCTTCACCGGGCCTTGAGCGCCTGGAGGCATGCCGGCCGACGGAGGCGGATCATTCGCCACGGCATGGCCGTCGACTGGTCGTGGGCAGAACCGGCGGTCGAGCTCGCAGATCTTTATGAATCGGTGATGGCTGCGGCTGCTGGCAAGGCCTTTGCCACCGGCGGCGCTGCTAGCCCGTGAGGTCGTAGCCCTTGGGAACGGCGACGACCCCACCTTCAGAGATGATGAAGCGCTCCCCATCGGCATCAGGGTCGAAACCGATCTCGAAGCCTGGAGGGACCGTCACGTTCTTGTCGATGATGCAACGGTTCAGGCGGGCCCCCGAGCCGATCCTCACATTGCCCATCAGGACCGAAGAGACCACTTCGGCTTCATCGTCGACATAGACATCGCGCGACAGCACCGAATCACTACAGCGACCCCCAGCCACGATGACCCCGTTGCTCATGATGCAGTTCGAGATCTCGCTTGGCCCGCTCGGTCCGTTTGCGATCTTGGCCGGGGGCTCTGTCAGACCGCGGGTGAAGATGGGCCACTGATGGTTGTAGAGGCTGAATGCCGGGAGGGGAGCAACCAGGTCCATGTGGGCATCGAAATAGGAGTCGAGGGTCCCGACGTCACGCCAGTAGTGGTTGTCGCTCCCGGTGTCACCGGGCACGATATTGCGGGTGTAGTCATAGACGTGAGCGTCCCCGCTGGCCACCAATTTGGGGATGATGTCGCCTCCGAGATCATGGTTCGATTCTGGGTCCTCCGAGTCGGCGTCCATGATGTCGCGGAAGACGCCGACCTCGAATACATAGTTGCCCATTGAGGCCAGGATCTCTCCTGGCGAGTCGGGGATGGTCGGGGCGTTTGGATCCTTCTCGTGGAAGCCCAGGATCTTGTCACTGGCCGGATCCTTCTCGATCGCTCCGAACTGGTGCGCCTCCGAGAGCGGAAGTCGGATAGCGGCCACGGTGATCCCGGCTCCGCTCTCGATGTGGGCATTCAGCATCTGGCGGGGATCAAGCCGGTAGATGTGATCGGCCCCGAAGACGATCACGTGCTCTGGCTGCTCATCGTCGATCAGATTCATGTTCTGGAACAGGGCATCGGCCGAGCCCGTGTACCAGTAGGGGCCTCGCCTCATCTGGGCCGGAACAGTGGTGACATAGTTGCCCAGGATCGTCGACAGCTGCCAGGTGAGTGATATGTGCACGTCCAGGCTGTGGCTCTTGTACTGGGTGAGCACGACGATGTGACGAAACCCACCGTTGACCAAGTTCGATATGGCAAAATCGATGAGTCGGTACTTCCCGCCAAAGGGAACGGCAGGCTTCGCTCGGTCTGCGGTCAGAGGCATCAGCCGTTTCCCCTCTCCGCCGGCGAGGACGATACTGAGGATTGGGCGCCGGCCATGGGCAGGGGCTCGCATGGGGCCATCCTATACTCAGGTGGTGTCTCGTGTGTTCGACGCTACTGACGCCTGGCTGCTCGGCGCCGGGACCCACACCCGCCTCTGGGAGGTGCTCGGTGCGACCTGCGGTGCCGACGGGACGACGTTCCGTGTGTGGGCCCCCGGGGCCTCGGCAGTGTCGGTGGTCGGCGATGGGAATGGATGGACGGCCGGTGTCGATGGGTTGGAATCCGACCCCTCTGGGGTCTGGCGGGCCACCTTCGACCACTACCAGCCCGGTGATCGCTACAAGTACGCCATCGTCCCCCAGCACGGCCACCAACCCCTGCTGAAGGCTGACCCGGTGGCCATGGCGGCCGAGATGCCTCCAGCAACGGCCTCTGTCATCTGGGACGCTGACTATTCCTGGGGTGACGATGACTGGATGGCGGCCAGGGGTGATCGACAGCAGTTCGACAAGCCCTTCTCGGTCTATGAAGCTCACCTTGGATCGTGGCGCTTCGAGCCTGGGGGCTACCGGGCGATGGGTGAGCAGCTTGGGGCCTACTGCGTAGACATGGGCTTCACCCATGTGGAGTTGCTGCCGGTCATGGAACACCCGTTCTACGGGTCGTGGGGCTACCAGTCGACCGGATACTTCGCTCCGACCTCGCGCTACGGCTCCCCCGAGGATCTCATGGCCCTGATAGACACCTTGCACGATGCAGGTGTTGGGGTACTACTCGACTGGGTCCCATCTCATTTTCCGGTCGATGACCATGGACTCGGGATGTTTGACGGGACCCACCTTTTCGAACATGCCGACCCACGCAAGGGATTCCACCCCGACTGGAGATCCTATGTATTCAACTACGATCGTCCGGAAGTTCGCAGTTTCCTTCTATCGTCGGCCCACTTCTGGCTCGATGTCTTCCACGCAGACGGGCTTCGGGTCGATGCAGTCGCCTCAATGCTCTACCTCGACTACTCCCGCGAGGATGGTGAGTGGATACCGAATGCGGACGGTAGTAAGGAGAACTATGGGGCGGTGGAGTTTCTCCAGGAGCTGAATCGTTCCGTCTATGAGGCCTTCCCCGATGTTGTGATGGTGGCCGAAGAGTCGACGGCATGGCCTGGGGTGACGAATCCGACCGATACCGGTGGGCTCGGCTTCGGCTTCAAGTGGGACATGGGCTGGATGCACGACACCCTCGACTACTTCGCCCAAGAACCCGTGCATCGGAGCTGGCACCACGACACGATGACGTTCCGGACGGTATATGCCGCCGCTGAGCACTATGTATTGGCCCTCTCCCACGACGAGGTCGTCCACGGCAAGGGGAGCTTGCTTCAGCGGATGCCGGGGGATCGGTGGCA
The DNA here is from genome assembly GCA_024227975.1 of Actinomycetes bacterium. Next base: position 7,790 of record JAAETV010000393.1, on the reverse strand, counting down.
GCAATTCGCAAACCTTCGCCTCCTCCTCGGCTACCAGTGGACGGCACCGGGGAAGAAGTTGCTCTTCATGGGATGTGAGATCGCCTCACCCGAAGAATGGAATCACGAAGCCGAGCTGCCCTGGGAGGTCCTCGCCGACCCCTATCATCAGGGGGTTCAGGGTTGGGTCAGGGCCATGAACTCGCTGTACCGGGAGCTGCCAGCTCTCCATGCTGTTGATCGGGACCCGGCCGGCTTCAGCTGGGTCGTCGGTGACGACCGCGACCAGAGTGTCTTGGCCTACCTTCGCACCGCAGCAGTGGGGACTGAATCAGGAGCCACGGAGGGTCCTGACGTATTGGTGGTGATGAACAACACACCGGTCCCTCGAATTGGGTACCAGGTTGGAGTACCGGTTGAGGGTTCCTGGACGCTCAGGGCCAATAGCGACGATGAGGGCTACGGGGGCTCCGGCCAGTCTCCTGGCGCCGCCGTCGTAGCCGACCCGAAGGCGCTTCACGGCCACCCCCAGTCGCTCTTGCTCGACCTACCTCCACTGGGGATCATCGTCCTCGCCGCCAGCTGAGCGAATCTGTCCGACCAAGTGCGGCTGGGTTCGGCTGGTGGGCCTGAGCGTCCGGTGTCAGTGTGAAATCGGTCCCACTCGGAACAATCGAGAGACCCATGGCGTTCCCGCACCCATGACCAATCTTGAGCCCAGGACCACCTTTGGCGCGCTCATTCCCGTCCTCATGACGACCCGCAGCTTCACCGAAGCTCTGGCTGCGCCTCTTTCCGAGGCCGATCAGAGTATCCAATCGATGCCAGACGCCAGTCCAACCAAATGGCACCGGGCCCACACCACCTGGCTCTTCGAAGCCTTCATTCTCGGCCCCCTGGCCTCTGACTACCAGCCGTTCGACGAGCACTTCAACTACCTGTTCAACAGCTACTACGAGGCAATCGGTGATCGCTATCCTCGACCACGGCGGGGGATGGTGAGTCGGCCAGGTTCGGCCCGCATCGGAGAGTACCGGCAAGCCGTCGATCAGGCCATGGTCGAGTTCCTCGAATCTGGCGATGGTCCTGACCCAGACACGCTCAGGCCCCTCGTCGAGCTGGGTATTCACCACGAGCAGCAGCATCAAGAGCTGCTCCTGATGGACATCAAGAACATGTTGGCCAACAACCTCTTCGACACCGCATACGCCCCTCGTCGCCACCAACCCGTTGGTGACCCCGGACCCATTGGTTGGCTGCGCCAGCCCGGCGGCACCATCGACGTCGGCTTCGACCCAGTCTCGGACGGGGGCTCATCGTTCCACTTCGACAACGAGGGTCCCTGGCATCAAGCCCTCGTCAACCCCCACCAGCTAGCCGACCGCCTCATCACCAGTGGGGAGTGGTTGGAGTTCATGGCCGACGGGGGCTACGAAGACCCCCAGCTGTGGTTGTCGGACGGCTGGTACACCCGGCTGAGTGAGGAGTGGCAGGCTCCCCTCTACTGGACCGCTGGCGACAAAGGCCAGTGGCAGGTCCACGCCCTCACCGGGACCCGTCCAGTGGATCCGAACGAGCCGGTCTGTCATGTCTCGTTCTACGAGGCCGATGCCTTCGCCAGATGGGCCGGCGCCCGTCTCCCGACAGAGTTCGAATGGGAGCAGGCGGCGATCCAGAATCCAGGTCAGCCTGGGGGTTTCCTGGCCGACAATGACCCCTCCGGGCCCTCCACCGTCGAGGCCAGCGCCCTGCACCCGCTTGGTGCCGGACCGCCGACAGGGCAGCTTCGACAGCTCTTCGGTGATTGTTGGGAGTGGACGGGATCCCCATACCGGCCCTACCCCGGCTACCAAGTCCCCGAGGGTGCGGTTGGGGAGTACAACGGCAAGTTCATGATCAACACCATGGTGACGCGTGGCGGGTCGGTCCTGACCCCTCCCGGTCACATCCGAGCCAGCTACCGCAATTTCTTCCATCCCCACACCCGCTGGCATCTCTCCGGTGTCCGCCTGGCCCGAGACTGAGGTCCAGCTGTGTCCGATCATCCTGCGGTCGTAGTCGACGTCCGCCTGCCAATCGACTGGGCCGAGGGCGAGATGCGCGAGGACATCCGCCGCGCCTTCACCAACCGGCCCCTCGTCCTGCCCCCGAAGTGGCTCTACGACGAAGTCGGAAGCGACCTGTTCGAAGAGATCACCCGGCTCGATGAGTACTACCCAACCGAGGCCGAGCGGTCGCTACTAAAGGCCCGAGCCGACGAGATCGCCACCATCACCGGGGCGGACACCTTGATCGAGCTCGGCTCTGGCACCAGCAACAAGACCAGGACCCTGCTCGATGCCTTCCATCGAACCGGCCAACTGCGACGCTTCGTACCCCTCGATGTCAGCGAAGCCACCTTGCTCGACGCGGCCAACATGTTGGCCACCCTCTATCCTGGGCTCGAGGTTCACGCCCTGGTCGGCGACTTCACCCGCCATCTCGGTCACCTGCCCGAAGGGGACTGTCGCCTCGTTGCCTTCCTCGGCAGCACTGTCGGCAACTTCTACGTCGAGGAGCGTCACGCCTTCCTGGGGGCACTGGCCGACAATCTCGAACCAGGGGAATGGCTCTTGCTTGGGGTTGATCTGGTCAAGCCGATCGGACGCATCCTCGATGCCTACAACGACAAGGCGGGGCTTACGGGCCGCTTCATCAAGAATGTGTTGACCGTGCTCAACCGCAGTCTCGATGCCGACTTCGATCTCGATGCCTTCGACTTCTCCCCAATGTGGGACGGGTCCGAGGAGAGGGTTGATATGCGCCTCAGGGCAACTATGCCCCAGCGGGTCAGGATCGATGGGCTCGATCTCGATGTCGACCTGGGGGAGGGGGAGGAGCTACGGGTCGAGATATCGACCAAGTTCCGTCCCGGCCGGCTGGCCGTTGAGCTGGAAGAGGCGGGATTGATGCTGAACCAGTTCTGGACCGATGACAATGGTGATTTTGGCATGGCCCTGGCCCGGCGCGTCTGAGGCCTTGCCCTGCCTCCTACCCTCGAAGGGGTGAGTGGGAGCTTCGATGTTGATGCGGTCGTGGTTGGTGCCGGCCCAGCCGGCGCCACGGCCGCCTTGCTCTTGGCCAGGGCCGGCAAACAGGTTGTACTTCTCGAACGAGGCCCGTTCCCCGGATCGAAGAATATGTACGGGGGCGTGATCTACGGCCGGATACTCGATTCCCTAATCCCCGGCTGGTATGACGAGGCCCCCGTTCAGCGCTGGGTTACCCGTCGATCGACGATGATGATGACCGACACCCAGGCCCTCACCATCGACTACCGGACCACGACTTGGGGGACTGAGCCCTATAACGGGGCAACCGCCTACCGCCCCGATTTCGACGCCTGGCTGGCCGACAAGGCCGTGGAGGCTGGCGCCGTACTGCTGTGCTCGACGACAGCAACCGGCCTCCTGACCGACAGTGGGACCGTCGTGGGAGTCCAGACCGACCGCCCCGACGGAGATCTCCGAGCGCCGATCGTCCTGGCCTGTGACGGAGTCAACTCCTTCCTAGCCAAGGAGGCTGGTCTCCACCACCATCATCTGGGAACCGAACACTTCACCTTGGGGGCGAAGGAGACGTTGGCCATTCCCAAGGATGTCATCGACCAGCGCTTCGGAGTCAGGGGCCGTGAGGGGGTCGACATCGAGATCCTGGGCGGAACCGGTGCCGTGGCCGGTGGTGGATTCCTATACACCAATCTCGACTCGGTGGCCGTTGGGGTCGTGTTGTCGCTGAGCGGCCTCGGGGCTCAAACCGCCAGGCCTGAGGAGCTGATCGCCAACCTCAAGGCCCATCCGGCCATTGCCCCCCTGGTCGAGGGGGGCGAGATCAAGGAGTACTCGGCCCACCTGATACCCGAAGGTGGCTACGACGCGATGCCGGTACTGTTCACCGATGGCTTGCTGGTAGCGGGCGATGCGGGCGGGATGTGCCTGGCTGCCGGGGTATGGCTCGAAGGGGTCAACTTCGCCATCGGGTCGGGGGCGACAGCGGCCTCGGTGGCCCTTGACGCCCTGAACAAGGACGACTGCTCAGCCGAGGTACTGGCCTCGTATCCCACCCGGTTGGAGGAGGAGTTCGTCCTCCGCGATCACCGCAAGCTACGAAAGGCGCCGGGGTTCGTGCTCTCGGACCGGGTCCAGCACCAGTATCCGAACCTGTTCTGTGATCTGGCTGAGGCTGTCTTCACCGTCACCAATCCGGAGCCGAAGCGAGGGATGGCGGCCCTGGTTCGCAGCGCGGCCAAGGGTCAGGGAGTTCGCCTCCGAGACCTGGTTCGTGATGGGCTCAGAGCATCTCGGATCTACGGCTGAGCTCGTCCAATCGGGCCCTTAGCTCGGCCAGGAACTCCGGCCCGTCGCAGATCAGAGCCAAATCGGCCAGGTCCATCATGGGGCACGATCCGTCGGTGTTGACCACGATGACATGCTCAGGATGGCCGAGGCCGGCTGTGTGTTGGACAGCACCCGAAATACCAACCGCCAGGTAGAGGTCGGGGTCGACGGTGACCCCGGTGGTGCCGATCTGGCGCTCAGGGTCGATCCAGCCCCAGTCGGTGACCACCCTGGTGGCCCCAACCGAGGCGGCCAGGGAGCCGGCGATCGCTTCGACATCAGCCACGGCCTCGACACTGCCGATACCGGCCCCGATCCCGACGATACGGGTCGCTTCGGCCAGATCGATGGTTGCAGGGTCGGCCGCTAGCTCCTCGATGAGGGTCACCCCGGCCCGGGTGGGGTCCGAAGCGCTCTCGGAAGGCGGTTGCCATCGCTCGACGCTCATAGCCAGAGATTCATCGGGGTGGGGTGGGGTCCTGGCTCCGATCTGGAAGGTGGCGACAACCGGTTGATCGAAGGAGACGGTCTCCATCATCGCTCCTCCGTGTCGGACCACTACGGCCGTGGTCGCCTCCAGTTCCGTCACGGCGGAGAGCAGGGTCCGGCCCAGGGCGGCGGCCAGATGGGGGGCAAGATCACGCCCGTCGGGACAATGGGGGAGGAGGAGGTGGCAATCGGGCACCCCCCGGCTGGCCAGCAGTTGGGCCCAATGGCTGGGCTGGAAGGCCCCCAAGTCGATAGCGAGGACATCGGTCGCGATCCCAGCCAGCTCAGGGGTGACGACGGCGGGATCGGTGCCGACGAGCCAGGCCCGTCCAGATGCCTCGGCCACGGTCTCGGCTCCCCCTACCGGCAGCAGGCCGGAGCGGATCGGTACCAGGGCCAGGGCCGAGCCCGGATCGAATCTGGGAGAGGTCATGGTCTGGCTCGAATCGGGCTCGTTCGAGACTGGAGCCACTCATCGATCTCGGCTCCAACCCGACGGCCGTCGATCACGGCGGCGTGGGCCCGGCGGGGGGCAACACAATCGCCGATACGGCGTAGGAGGCGCGGCATCGACGTAGCCACTTCCTTGAGCTCGAAGTACAAACCATCGGCTGGGCGCGGGTTGGTGGCCATAACGATCCAGTCGGGGGAGCGGGTCCTGTTGGTTCCGGTCGGATGATGGAGCAGGTCCAGCTCCCCGTCTTGGTAGCCCATGGGAACCAGGTCAGTGGTCTGGGTGATGCCCTTGGCCGATGCCCGGTACCAGAACGTCTCCATGTCCAAGGTCACGCCCAGGTCTTGGCCGACGACCATGGCCTTGGTGATGATCTCGACCTGGCAGCCTCGGTCAGCCAATAGCTCAGCAACCGAGGTCGCCTGGTGGAAGCCGACATCGTCGATGACCACTACCGATCCCCGGGGCTCGGCCTGGCCCCTCAGTACCTCGACCACGTCGACGATGTTCGCTCCTCCGTCGTCGGAGGGCGGGGCCCACCAGGGCCGACTCGGGGTTGACCCGGTGGCGATGACGACCGCATCGGGAGCCAGCATCTCGACAACGTCGATCGAAGCCCTGGTATCCAGGCGGATGTCGACGTCTGCTCTCGTCACCTCACCGACCAGGTTCCTCACCAGGTCACCGATCTCAGCCCGGTTTGGCACTGTTGCGGCCAGCGCGATCTGGCCCCCAAGATGATCTGAGGCTTCGAGCAAGCAGACATTGTGGCCCCGATCGGCCACCGAAGCGGCGGCCTGAAGACCAGCGGGGCCACCACCGACCACCACCACCTGACCGGTCCGGCGTTGCGGTCCGGCTGGTGTGGCTGGGATGCTGGTCCCTTGGCGGGGTGGGGGACCAATGGTCGACTCCCGGCCCGCGTGGGGGTTCTCGATGCAGCCGAGCCAGCGGTTGAGGCCCATCCGGCCGACGCACTCCTGGTTGCAGGACAGACACAAGCGGATCGTCTCGGCCGAGCCGGCTCTGGCCTTGGCGGCGAAGTCGGGATCGGCGATCTGGCCCCGCACCACCCCGATCAGATCGGCGTGGCCCTCGGCCAGGGCCCGGTCGGCCTGGAGGGGGTCCTTGAAGCGCCCAACCCCGATCACGGGAAGTGAGACCTCGGCCCGGATTGCGGACGGGATGAACATGGCGTAGTTGGGAGGGATGTGCATGGAGGCTTCGATCATGAACAGCGAGGCCGTCGCCACCCCGATCGAGGTGTTGAGGTAGTCGACACCTCCCCGCTGCTCGATCTGGACCGCCAGCGTGATCGCATCGTCGATGGTGGTGCCGCCATCGATCAGCTCGTCGCCGCAGAGTCGTACCCCGAGCACGGGATCCGGTCCGATCCGCGCCCGCACCGCGGCCACGATGTCGTGTAGGAGGCGAGCCCGGTTGTCGGGACTGCCTCCATAGTGGTCGCGGCGCTGGTTGGTTGCTGGTGACAGGAATCCCCGCACGATCGAGCTGTGGGAGCACTGGAGCTCGATCCCATCGAAACCACCATCGATACAGCGGGCGGCCACGGTGGCGTATGACTCGACGATCTCATTGATCTCATGTCGCTCAACAGCCTTCGGCATCTCCCTGAACAGTGGGTCGGGAACCGCTGATGGGGCCCAGATCGGGAGCCGGGTGTACATCGACGAGGCCTGGCCCCCGTTGTGGTTGATCTGGGCCAGGATCGGGGTGCCGTAGGCGTGAACAGCATCGGTGATCTGCCGGTAGCCATCGACGACATCAGGGTGGAAGGCATGGATCATCTTCTCGTATGGCCAGTCGGTGGGGTGGACCGAATGCTCTTCGGTGATGATCAGCCCGGCCCCACCGGCCGCTCGGGCCTCGTAGTAGGCGACATGTTGGGGGGACGGCTTGCCGTCCTGGGTGGCGTAGTTCGTCAGGTGGGCGCTGAACACGATCCGGTTCTTCACCGTGATCGAGCCGATCGTGGTCGGAGTGAACAGGTACCGGTAGCGGCCGCTGGCACTCAAGGGTTCACCACCAGGGCACGGTCGAGATCCTGAGCGGCCGCCCGACCCTCACGTATGGCTTCGGCCACGGTTCGGGCTGCCACCCCATCCCCGATCCGGATCACGTTCGGTCGGGTCGCGGGGTCGATGCTCAGGCTGTCGTCGGGGAGGCGGGAGCTGCAGTCGATGACAGCTTCGACCCCGATCTCTGTCTGCGTCGAGGTGAAGGTGTGGATCGTGATCACCGAGGATGCACCGACGGAGACGAGACGTTGGCGGCGCTCGATGGCGACCCCGGCTTGTTGGAGTCGGACGTTGGCCCCGGCCAGATCACCGGACAGGGCGAGCAGGGTCCCGGCAATGGGGTCCGGGGTGCAGAGGGTGACGGTCCGTCCCGTCTTGGCCAGGAGCTCGGCCACTCCGACCCCGACACCGTCTCCGACCGGATCCCATACCAGCACCGACTCTGGGAGCCGT
>JAAETV010000392.1 GCA_024227975.1 Actinomycetes bacterium | reverse complement strand
GACGGTGAAGAAGCTGAGCGCGATGATCTTGCCGCCCAAGAGTCTGAGTCTGGATGGCTGAGCCTGGACGAGGGCCCTTATCAGTCCGCTGTCGTAGTCACTGGCCGCTGCGATCGCCCACAGAGACAACACGACGATGCCCGCGAGCGTGCTGATTGAGCCAAGAGCGTGGATCATGCCTCCCGCCTGCTCGAGGTCAGCTGCCGTTGTGGCCGCGCCGCGAGGCCCTGGGGGGCCGGCGGCCGCGCTGGGCTCGGCGAGCGACGAATAGATGAAGTACGAGATCAGTACCGAGAAAAACGCAAGGATGCCGAAGCCGCCGTATCGGAACGAGGGGCGCCAGATTCTGATCCACTCGGAGCGGATGGTATTGATCAGACCGGGTGTGCTCGCGATCGAATCGGTTGTCTTGGTGGTGAGGGTAGTGGTGGTCATGATGTCGCTCCGGTCGTTCGTTGTTCGCCTCGGCTCGCAGCCAGCTCGGCGTCGGTTCCTCCGGTGAGGCGTAGAAAGATGTCTTCGAGGTTGTCTTGTTGAGGGGTGAGCTGTCGAAGGGTGACGCCCGCCTCAGTGGCCGCACGGCCAACGTCGGCAGAACTCGCCGCCGGCGCTTCAATTTGGAGCAGGTCTCCATGCGAGGTGTACGCCCAGCCTCGGGATTCGATGGCGCCGATCAGCTGTGGGAGGTCCGTGCCGAACTCGGGAACGGCGATGACCTGCTCAACCGCGTCTTCCATGAGGCCCGTGAGCGAGCCCGAGTAGAGAAGCTTGCCGAATCGGATGACCACCAGATCATCGGCCATGGCTTGGATCTCGCTCATGAGATGAGACGACACGACAACGGTCCGGCGGCCGTCCGCCAACGACTTCAGCAGCGTCCGGATCTCGACGATGCCGGCTGGGTCGAGGCCGTTCGTCGGCTCATCGAGAACGAG
>JAAETV010000391.1 GCA_024227975.1 Actinomycetes bacterium | reverse complement strand
GCATCGGGCAGAGCCCGCGACACGATGACCGACATGGCGTACTCGAGGAACGAGTCTTCCATCTCGCTCTGGATCTCGATCGGCTCGATATTGTCGATCGGTTCCTGCGATTCATCCGTTGGTGGGGTATCAGTCATGTTGTGGTCTAGATATCCAGGAAGCGGACATCGTCGGCATTGTTCTGGATGAAGTGCTTGCGGCTTTCGACGTCGTCACCCATCAGCACGGCAAACACCTCATCGGCAATTGCCGCCTGTTGGACCGTTACCTGGAGCAAGGTCCGCCGATCAGGATCCATCGTCGTCTCCCACAACTCATCGGCATCCATCTCGCCCAGGCCCTTCAGCCGCTGGAACTCGGCATTGGGATGCTCAGCCAGGTACGCATCACGGGCCGGGTCGTCCTTGAGGTACAACTTGGACCGCCCCACCTCGCTCGAATAGAGAGGAGGCTGGGCGATATAGATATAGCCAGCCTCGACCAAGGGTCGCATCTGACGGAAGAAGAACGTCAACAACAGGGTCCGGATATGGCTCCCGTCGACATCGGCATCGGCCAGCAACACCACCTTGTGGTATCGAGCCTTCTCCAGATCGAACTCTTCCTCCCCGAACCCGGCCCCAATGGCCTGGATCAGTGAGATGATCTCGGTGTTCTTGAACATCCGATCAATACGGGCCCGCTCGACGTTCAAGATCTTGCCCCGGATAGGCAGGATGGCCATCGTTCGCGGGTCGCGGGCCTCCTTGGCTGATCCACCAGCGGAGTTGCCCTCCACGATGTACAGCTCTGACTCGCCCGGATCCTTGCTCTGACAGTCAGCCAGCTTGCCCGGTAGCCCCGCGCCATCGAGGGCCGACTTGCGACGAATGGTTTGGCGGGCCTGGGTGGCCGCGATCCTGGCCTTGGCCGCTTGGGACGCCTTGGTCACCATGGCCTTGGCTTCACGGGGGTTCTCCTCGAACCATTCCCGCAGCCGCTCGTTGGTCGCCTTCTCCACCAGTGAGCGGACCGAGACGTTGCCCAGCTTGGATTTGGTCTGCCCCTCGAACTGGGGCTCAGAGACCCGGACCGAGATGATGGCCGTCAACCCTTCACGAATGTCCTCGCCTTGAAGGTTCTCTTCCTTCTCTTTGATCATGCCCTTGTCTCGGGCGTAGGCATTGACAGTCCGGGTCAGGGCTGTGCGGAAGCCCTGCTCGTGCATACCACCTTCGATGGTGTTGATGCCGTTGGCGAAGGAGTGGATCCCGTCAGTCTGATAGCCTGTGTTCCAGCTGAAGGCGACTTCGACCGATTCACCTTCGCCATCCTCGGCGTAGTGGCCGACCTGATCGAACAGGGCTTCTTTGGAAGCATTGAGGTGGCGGACGAAATCGCGAATACCGCCGTCGTAGCGGAGCACGGCCTCTTCGAAGTCCGCATCGCGGGCGTCGTTGACGTGGAATTCGAGACTGGCGTTCAAGAACGCCATCATCTGGAACCGCTCGAGCAATGTCTGCGTTCTGTACTCAGTGCCTTCCTTGAAGATCGTCGGGTCCGGCCAGAACCGCACCGTGGTGCCGGTCCTCGGGGTGCCGTCGTCGTTCAGGGGCGACTCACCGATCCTGGCGAGCTTGTCATCGGGGATGCCACCGTCTCGAAACGACATGGCGTGGCGTGAGCCCTCGCGGTCGATCTCCACTTCGACCCTGGTCGACAAGGCATTGACGACCGAGACGCCGACCCCGTGGAGGCCACCCGAGACCTTGTAGCCGCTATCACCGAACTTGCCGCCGGCGTGGAGCACGGTGAGGACAACCTCGGCTGCGGTCAAGTCGTCGTACTTGGGGTGGATTCCAACCGGGATCCCGCGCCCATTGTCACGAACCTCGACCCCACCATCTTGACGGACCTCGACGTCAATCCGGTCACAATGACCAGCCATGGCCTCATCTACAGAGTTGTCGACAACCTCCCAGACAAGGTGGTGGAGCCCTGTTGGACCGGTTGAACCGATGTACATGCCGGGCCGCTTGCGAACCGCCTCGAGGCCTTCGAGAACCTGAATATCGGCAGCCCCGTAGGAGTCACCGGAAGTGTTCCCGCTGTACTCGCCGCGATCGGCTTCAGAGTGGTTTGAAGGAGTTGAGGGAGTTGTATCGGCCATGCAGTCAACGCGTCGGCGGGCCGTATGTCGGCAATCACCGGGCAGGCCATTCTACCAGCTGGCGGGCCCTGGTCGGCATTGTTGAACCAAGGCCGACCGGGGTCATCCTCCCCTATCGGTCAACCGTCCTGGCCACCACCTTGACGACCTCATATGCAGGGAAAACAGCAGAAAACCGCTGCTTGATCTGGGCCTCCATCCAGCCGATCTGTGAAGCCCAGGCGGCGTCATCGCAGGCCACCGTCAAGACCCCGTCAACCAGATCACGGGGGCGGGTCGGCTCAGCCAATGCTGGGCCAACAATGTCGGCCCAGCGGTTCGACATCTCGGCGATCACGTCGACAGGAGGTGCCCCCAAATGTCGGAAATAGCGTTCGAGCCCCTCCCGGATCGGTGTCGGCTCCTCCCCCCATCTTCCGCTCATGATCGACCCACCCTCAGGTGGCCTTCGGCATCGAAGACCAGCTCATGATCAGCCTGGGCCGCCGGGGGCAGCGGGCTGGCGCTGGTGATGACGGTCTGGCCCGGCGGCAGGTTGGTCAGCAGGGCCCGAGACCGATCGGGATCGAGCTCGGACAACACATCGTCCAACAACAACAGAGGCGGTTCGCCCAGACGCTGGCCGATAAGTCGATGGGCCGACAGCCGCAGTGCCAGTGACAGGGTCCGCTGCTCTCCCTGCGAGGCCTCGCTCCTGGCTGCCAACCCGTCGATGTCAAGTATGAGCTCATCTCGATGTGGGCCGCGCTGGGTTACCCCCCGGCGTACATCATCGTCGCGCCCCTGCTCCAGGGCATCGGTGAGGGACAGCCCATTCCACGACCGTTGATAGGTGGCTGTGATGGGCGTGGCCTTGCCCGCCAACACCTCGTAGGCCTCACCGAGCATGGGCACCAGCGAGGCCACCAGATCCTCCCGCCGCTTGGTCAGCTCCTCCCCCGCGGCCGCCAGCTTGACGTCCCAGACGTCGAGGGTCATGGCCGCTCCCTCGTCGAGACGCCCATGGGATTGACGTAGCAACGCGTTGCGCTGCTTCAGCGCCCGCTCCAGATTGCTGACGACCCGGTCGACCCCGGGATCGAGGGCGATCAGGGCGTCATCGAGGTAGTCGCGCCGCAGCGAGGGACCACTCTTGACCAGGGCCAGATCGTCGGGAGCGAACACGCTGACCCGGACCGCCCCCAGCAGATCGCGGGTCCGTTTCAAGCGCTGCCGGTTGACCTGGGCCCGGGTCTTGCCCTTGGCCAGTTCCAGCTCGATCAGGACCTCGCGCTCATCGCGAATCCCCTCCGCTCGCACGAATCCCTTCTCGGCTCCTCGGCGAATGACACTGTCGACTGGGGCTCCACGAAACGACTTCAGGGTTGCCAGCAGGCCGAGGGCTTCGAGGATGTTGGTCTTGCCGATCCCGTTGGGACCGATAATGGCAGTCAGCCCGGCATGGAGGTCGAGGTCGAGGTCGTGGTAGCTACGAACATCGTTGAGCCACAGCCGGGTGATCTGCATCCAGAAGCCGAACCGCAGCTAGGAAACCCGGACCGGCATCAGCAGGTAGAGGAACTCCTCGACCCCGACTGCTCGGACCAGAGCCGGCTTCAACTCGTCGATGGTAGCCAGGGCGATCTCCTCGCTCGGTGCCACCTCAGCTCCCTCCAACAGGTACTGGGGGTTGAACGCAACCACAAGGTTGCTCCCGGTGTAGGTGCTCTCCAAGCTCTCCCGAGCGGTACCGACATCCTGGGTGACCGCCACCAGCTCCATCCCCTCTTCCGACATCTCGATGCGGATGGGGGTTGTCTCGCGGGCCAGCAACTTGACCCGGCGCAAAGCATCGAGCAGTTCCTCGCGGTTGACGACCAACTGGTTGGGATGGGAGTCAGGGATCAGGCCGCGGTAGTTGGGGAAGTCACCCTCGATGAGGCGGGTCACCAGGGTGACCGAGCCGACCTCGAACGAAGCTTCGTTCTGACCGAATCGCAGTGAGACCGTGTCGTCTTGGGCCAACACCCGGTTCAGCTCGCCCAGCGCACGCGATGGGATCAACACGCTCTGGCCCTCAGCCAGGACCGAGGCTTCGGAAACATCGCGCATGGCCAGTCGATAGGAGTCGGTGGCCACCAAACGGATGCCACCCTCCTCGGCTGCCAGCAGCACACCAGTGAGGATGGGCCGCGAGTCGTCGGTCGACGCGGCCAGCACGACCTGCTTGAGGGCTTCGGCCAGTTGCGCACTTGGTAGGGACACCGGCTCGACGTCGAGTCCGCTCAGCTGGGGGAACTCATCACCTGAGATGAGACGGATACTGAACTCGCTTCGTCCGGCCCGGATCGAGAGCGACTCGTCTTCGGCTGCGAACGACACCGCCCCGGGCTGAACGGCCCGGACGATGTCGGAAGCCAATCGAGCGGGAATGACTGAGACCCCGTCGGATTCACCAGACACGGTGAAGGTCGTCGAGATGGTCAGATCTAGGTCACTGCCGGTCAAGGTCAGTTGATCGCCATGCAACGAAGCCCGGATTCCCGACAGTCCGGGAAGACTACTTCGACCACTTACAGCTCGACTGGCAATGCCGATGGCCTCGACCAGTACATCTCGCTCACATCGGAACTTCACGGCCCGAACTCCTTCGTCCTCATTGCTATGGTCCCATCGTCTTTGAAAGGGCAGTAGTGGGTAGTAGGGCCTGTGGAATGTGGACGACAGGACATCTCACCTGGTCGCGGCCCCTCTCGTTGTCCAGAGACCCGATGGTGTTTCCCCATCTGATCGACCAGCGACGCGAGCCGCTGGGGACAACGCTCAGCGTATCCACCGGCTGCCACCGTTGTTTGCACAGTTGATGCACAACAAACGCGACTAGTAGTCCCCAGCCTGAGCCTGGTTGAGGACCTTCTTCTCCAGCGCCATGACGTCGTTGTAGATCTGTGAGCGCTCTTTCATCAGGGCCGAGATCTTGTCGCAAGCGTGCATGACCGTGGTGTGGTCGCGACCTCCGAACTCGCGGGCGATGAGGGGAAAGCTGAGGTCGGTCAGCTGGCGGGTGACGTACATGGCCATCTGACGGGTGATGACGAGAGGACGACGGCGGGACTTGCCCGTCAGTTCCTCGACCGCGAACCCGAACTTCTCGACGGTGGCCTCGAGAATCATGGCCACCGTGATGGGCCGAGGTTGGCGGTCAGCGATGAAGTCACCGAGAACCTGTTCGGCGACATCTCGGGTCATGGTCTGGTTATTGAGGTGGGCGAAGGCGGTGACCTTGTTGAGGGCGCCCTCGAGCTCACGGATGTTGCTGGTGATGTTGGTGGCTATGAACTCACTGACCTCGTTTGGCAGGAAGTGACCGTCCCGGTCGGCCTTCTTGCGCAGGATGGCCATCCTGGTCTCGATGTCCGGTGGCTGGATATCGGTCAGGAGCCCCATCATGAAGCGACTCTTGAGCCGCTCCTCCAGGGTGGGGATGGCGTCGGGGGGCCGATCGGAGGAGAGCACGATCTGACGGTTCGAGCCGTAGAGATCATTGAAGGTATGAAACAGCTCCTCTTGGAGCGAGTCCTTGCCTTCGATGAATTGGATGTCATCGACCAGGAGGACGTCGATCTGGCGGTAGCGACGCTTGAAGTCGTTGCCCGAAGAGTTCCTGATCGAGTCGACGAACTCATTGAGGAAGGTCTCGGTGGAAACGTAGAGGACCTTCAGCCTGGGATAGACGTCGTTGACGAAGTGTTGGATGGCTCGCAGGATGTGGGTCTTGCCCAGACCGGCCGAACCGTAGATGAAGAGGGGGTTGTAGGATCCGCCCGGGCGTTCGGCCACTGAGAGGGCGGCGGCGTGGGCGAAGCGGTTCGACGGGCCGATGACGAATCCGTCGAAGGTGTAGCGGTGGGCCTGGTCGACTCCCCTATCGTTGGAGGCCGGACCGGGACTTGGTGACGACGGGCCAATCGGCCCCTGGCCCAGCTGTTGACCAGGCATCGGACCAGCGGCTTCTCCGGTGGATCGCGGTAGAGAATGGTCGGTGACGGCCCCCTGGCCCGGAATCTGTCCCGAGAGGTCGGGAGCCAGGGTCGCTTCAAACGGAGCCTGATGGGCGGCTGCCGATCTGGTCTGGGACGAGGTCAGATCGATCTCGGGCTCTTGGTGAGGGTTGAGATCTGCATCGAACAAGGTTGGCAACATGAGCTGGAAGTCGACTGTCAACTCATGGCCGGCGGCCTCGGTGACGGCGTCTTCAACCAGAGGCCGGTAGCGGCGATCGAGCTTGTCACGGATGATCCCATTGGGGAGGCCGAGAACGAAGCGGTCACTGGTCAGTTCGACGGGCGCGGCCGGAGCGAAGGTGCTTTGCCAGACCCCATCCGAGACCTGGCTCTTGAGCAAGTCCGAGGCCGAGGTCCATAGTTGCTCGGCTGCTAACACGATGCCTCCACCAGCGGTTTCTCCCCAAATCCCACAGGGTTCTCCACAACTTCGATAGGGATTGTCGCCACGATCGGTACGAAGTTGTGTGTATGCCGGAAGCCACACTGCCCTGGGGGAGAATGACGGTAGCAGTCCCTGGGGCCGCCGCCCACCCTGAGCTGTGGAAAAGGTGGTTGTGGACGCTGCTGACGGTACCCTTCACCGTTCGAGCTGTTCAATGCCGGGATTGCTTCTGGCACAGTCCACCCCCCGCTCGCCACTGGTCAGCCAGGATCTGGTCGGGCCCGGGTGTTCACCCTCGAGTCTGATTTGTTGACGCCACCCGTTCAGGGAGTTCTTTCGTGAAGCGCACTTTCCAACCCAACAACCGTAAGAGGGCTCGCAAGCACGGATTTCGGGCCAGGACGTCCACCCGAGGGGGCCGAGCAGTTCTCCGGGCCCGTCGGGCCAGGGGCCGTCACCGCCTGAGTGCGTGATCTGGCGCATTCGCAGCCGGAAGGTCTTTGCCGAGTTCCAGACTCATGGGCAGAGGACCCGCAGTGGTTCGGTCAGCATGACCTTCGTTGCCGTGCCGACTACCCATCCCCAGCTGGCTCTGGCCCTCGGTCGTCGCTTCGGAAACGCCGTCGACCGCAACCGTGGCCGACGGCGGCTGCGGGCAGCCTTCGGTACGGCTTGGTCCGCTCGGTCCGCTGACCGTGGAGCAACGCCGGCCGGCGCCTTCTTGTTGTCGGGCTCTCGGCGGCTCCTTCGCGATCCATTCGATTCGATCGTGACCTCGATTATCAGTTGTCTCGATCAGCTCGAGTCCCGTCTCGATCGTGGACTGGACACCTCAATATGATGAAGAGCGTCCTACTGAAGCTGATCGGGCTCTATCGAGCGACAGCTTTGGTGCGGACGCCACGATGCCGATACATACCGACGTGCTCCGGCTACGCCGTTGAGGCCATCGAGCGCCACGGCGCAGCCAGGGGATCTTGGCTCGCCGTACGTCGGATCAGTCGATGCCACCCCTTCGGGTCGTTCGGATTCGACCCGGTTCCGGAGAAGAAGTAGCCAATGTTCGATCCAATCGCCAGGGTGCTGGCGTTCTTCTATTCGTTGCCAGTGGTCGGCGGGTCCTACGGACTCGCCATCATCTTGTTGACCGCAGCGGTGATGGTGCTGCTGATGCCCCTCACCCTCAAGGCCACCCGCTCGACGATCAAGATGCAAGAGGTGCAGCCCCGGCTGAAGGAGCTGCAAAAGAAGCACAAGGACGACAAGCAGACCCTCAATACCGAGCTGATGGCCTTGTATCAAGAGCAGGGAATCAACCCTGTCGGTGGCTGTCTGCCGATGTTGGCCCAGCTGCCAGTATTCCTGGTCCTGTTCAATGTGCTTCGAGGACTATCGCGTCGAGTATCGGAGACCCCGTTCTTCACCATCGCCGACCACGCCCGAGTGGAGGCCGGTGGCCAGATGATCCCGGGTCAGAACTTCGATCCCCGGTACCTGTCCAAGGATTCCGAGTTCTACGTCGACCTCAGCCAGGACACGGAGATGGCTTTCGGCCCCTTCGATCTGGCCGCTGAGGCCCTTGACGTCTTGCAGAGCGACATCGTGCGGGCCATCCCGTACGTGATCCTGATCCTGTTCGTTGTTGGCACCAGCTTCTATCAACAGCGACAGGTGTCGTCCCGCCGCTCCGGGAGTGCGGCCGCTGGCATCAATCCCCAGCAGGAAATGATCATGAAGTTCCTGCCCCTCCTCTCGGGTATCTGGAGCTTCGTCTTCCCTGCCGGCCTAGTTCTGTACTGGGCCACGTCGAACGTGTTCCGGATTGGCCAGCAGGCCTACATCACCCGGGCCTTTTACCACGACCGGGAAGTTGAAGCGGCCAGCGGTTCCGGGGGCGACGATGGGGCATCGGAGAAGGGAACGAAGCCGGACGGTGGGGCCAAGGGCCCCAAGTCGGGCGGGAGTGGGGCCAGCGGTGGGGGCAAGGGCTCGACCCCGAAGGACGGTAAGTCGAAGTTCCAGAAGCCGAAGAGCTCGCCGAACGGTGATCGATCCTCCAATTCGTCAGACGAGTCAGACAACTCGGAGGACCCGGGAGACGAAGACACCAACGGCAATGCCGCCGCAGGGCCAGGGAATCGGGAAGAGGCGTGGGCCAAGCGTCGCCAGGAGAAGGCGCGGGTCCAGGCTGCCAACCGGACCCGGAAGGAACAGACCAGCCGGGTAACACCGAAGGGCACCAAACCGACCAGTTCGAAGAAGAAGCGGAAGAGGTAACAGAGCGTGGAATGGGTGAACGTCACAGCAAAGTCGCTGCCAGAAGCGATTGATCTTGCTCTCGACAATCTTGGCGTCGATGAGGCAGAGGCAGAGATAGAAGTGCTCGAGGAGCCCAAACAAGGGCTTTTCGGGCGAACCAGGGGCAATGCTCGGGTAAAGGCCCGGGTGAAGCCCCGCACCACTAGACCGAAGGTAGAGCGGGGTCGCAACCGGCGCCGCCGCAACGAGGGTGGCTCGGAGCGATCAGGCAAGTCCAACCGGGACTCGGGGACTCGGAGCTCGGGAGCCAAGAGCTCCAACAACAAGAATGATGGCAAGAATCGCTCGCAAGGCAAGGGTCGATCCGACAAGGGACGCGACAGGAGCCCTGGCGATAGCGGCTCGAGAGACAAGAACAATCGCGGCGGAGGACCGGGCAACGGCCAGAAGGCGGAGAGCGCAAACAGTGGCTCCCGCCAGGGTGGTCAGCCCAAGAAGCAACGAGAGAGCACACCGCCCAAGGAGGCACCCGTGGAAGAAGTTTCGGCAACAATCGAATCGTTTCTCTCTGGTCTGACCGATGCGTTCGGCCTGGACGGGGGCGTTCAGGTCGTATCGGATGATGACGATGGTCTGATCGGCCAGGTAGAGGGCCGTCATGGTCTCCTCATCGGCCCTCGTGGACGCACCCTGGACGCCATCCAGGAATTGACTCGAGTCACCGCTCAACGAAGCGCTCCTAGCAGTATTCGTATCAAGGTCGATGTCGGCGGCTACCGCCAGATGCGAACCGAAGCACTCCAGGCTTTCGCCGTCGAGGCGGCTGAAGGGGCGAAGGCCGACGGCAAGGAGCGTTCGCTCGAGCCGATGAGCTCAGCCGACCGCAAGATCGTCCACGATGCCTTGAACGAGGTCGATGGTGTCGAGACCCGTTCAGCTGGGACAGAGCCCCGGCGCCGGGTCGTGGTCGTCCCGATCGAGGTCTCTGGCGACGAGGCCGAGGATGAGGTCGAAGCTGATGAGGTCGAAGCTGATGAGGTCGAGGCTGATGAGGTCGAGGCTGAAGACGCAGCGACCGAAGTAGCTGTCGAGTCGGAGTCAGTTGTCGATTAGTAGTGAGAGGCCCGAGCTGGCCGCGGTCCTGGAGCGATCGCGCCGGCTGGGCTTTCTGGGCCCCGGCCCGGTTGAAGAGCACCTGGTTCACGCCGCTGGCTATCGAGGCCCGATCGAGGATCTGCTGGCTCCGATCAAGGGGGCCGGCGGCACATTGATCAGGGGGGTAGACCTTGGGGCTGGGGGTGGAGTCCCCTCGTTGCCGTTGCTGAGCACCCTGCCAGATCTGTCAATGGTGCTGGTCGATGCCTCGCAGCGTCGGACATCGTTCTGCTTGTGGGCCTTGATCGAGTTGGGCTTGGCTGATCGAGGCGAGGTATGGACGGGACGAGCTGAGACCTTCGGACACAATGAGGATCATCGGGGGCGCTTCGATGTGGTCGTGGCCCGAGGATTCGGGCCGCCGGCAACGACGCTGGAGTGTGCCACTCCCCTACTCCGGGCTGGTGGCCGTTGTGTGGTCAGCGAGCCGCCGACACCACGGCCCTGGCCGCGAGACGGGTTGGGCAAGCTCGGTGTGGTGAAGGTGGAAGGCCCTCCAGGGGTGGCCGTGTTCGAGCTGATCGAGGCTCCAGGCCGCCAATTTCCCCGTCCATCCAAGGATCGGAAGCGCGATCCGGTGTTCGATCTGTGACCCCGGCTGAACGGGGTGGGCAGGACTGGGATTGCAGACGGGGTAGGTTGGACGGGCAGAGGCACACCAGGTGACATAGCCGAGGTGGCCGTTGGGTGGTTCGGCGGTCAAGTTGGCGGCTGCTAGGAGGATCCAGGTTGACGACGTTTGAATCGACCGAGGAAGCGTCGAGTTCGATGAGCTCGGGTAGTGCCCGCCTGATTGCCGTTGCCAACCAGAAGGGTGGCGTCGGAAAGACGACGACCGCGGTGAATCTCGGTGCAGCCGCAGCAGAACTGGGCCATCGGGTGCTCATCATTGATCTCGACCCCCAAGGAAACGCCAGTACCGGGCTTGGGATCAACCCCCGAACCCTCGACTCTTCGATGTACGACGTGCTGTTGCACGACGTGCCAATGGACGATGCCATCGAGGCGGCTGCAGTACGAAACTTGTTTTTGGCGCCGGCCAACCTCGATCTGGCTGGAGCCGAGATCGAACTGGTTCCAGCCTTCAGTCGTGAGATGCGACTGAAGAATGCGGTGGCCAAGATCAGGGACGACTTCGACATCATTTTGATCGACTGTCCCCCGTCGCTCGGGCTGTTGACCGTGAACGCCTTCGCCGCCGCCTCAGAGGTACTGGTTCCGATCCAGTGCGAGTACTACGCCTTGGAGGGCCTCGGCCAGCTGTTGAGGAACGTTGATCTGGTCCAGCGGAACCTGAACGCTGAGCTCCGCCTGTCTCACATCGTGTTGGTGATGTTCGACGCCAGGACGAACCTGGCCAGCCAGGTGGCGACCGAGGTCAGGGAGCATTTCGGTGATCTGGTCTGCCAGACGGTGATCCCAAGGACCGTTCGATTGTCCGAGGCACCGAGTTTCGGTCAGCCAATCACTGTGTTCGACACTGCGTCCCGTGGCGCGTTGTCGTATCGGGACCTGGCTCGCGAGGTGGCCGGCGAGGCGCCGGCTCACCGCTGAGGTAGTCGGCAATGGGCGATCGATTGGATGATCTACTCGGCTTGACTGGTCGCGAGGTCGACGGGATCGACCGTAGACCTACTAGTGAGCGAGGAAGGCTCACATTCGAAGAGGTACCAATCGATTCGATCGAGGCCAACCGGCTTCAGCCCAGGGTGCGCTTCGACGACGACGAGCTGGCCTCACTGTCGGCATCGATCGCCGAGGTTGGGGTGTTACAGCCCCTATTGATTCGCCGTGTCGACGAGTCCCGGTATGAGCTGATTGCCGGCGAGCGACGTTGGAGGGCAGCCCGACGGGCTGGGCTGACAGATGTACCGGCCGTCATACGTCAGGTCGACGATAGGGCGTCCCTGGAACAAGCGGTGGTCGAGAACCTTCACCGGAGCGATCTGAACGGCGTTGAGGAGGCTGCGGCCTATCGGCAGCTGATCGATGAGTTCGCTATGACCCAGGAGGAGGTGGCCCGCCGGGTGGGCAAGAGCCGGTCGGCCGTGGCCAATATCCTGCGCTTGCTACAGCTACCAGCCGCTGTCCAGCGGCTCATCACGAGCGGTGTGTTGTCGGCGGGCCACGCCCGAGCACTTCTCGCCTTCCCCGATCCGGCGACCCAGATCGAGCTGGCCGAGCGGGTGGTAGAGAACGAGTTGAGCGTCCGGGAGGTCGAGGATCTGGTTCGGGCTGCTAGCCGAGCAGGCAGACAGCCCGGGCGGGATCCGTCACCCGAACCCGCTCGTTCTCGCTCGGCGTCGATGCTCGAGATCGAGCGCTTGCTCGGAGAGCGGCTGGATACCAGGGTGACGGTGTCGATGGGCCGGGGGCGGGGGCGGGGGCGCCTAATTGTGGAGTTCGCAGATCTTGACGACCTGGACCGAATCTATCGAGAGCTTGATCAGGGCTGATACAGCGGAGTGGCGAAGGAGGGCGTGGCAGATACGTGATCCTTGGGGATTGCAGACGGCGAACCCCCAGGTCAGCGGCCCAGAGTGGGTAATCCCACAGGGTGTGGATAACGCTGTGGCTAACACTGGGTGGGGGCATGGTGACCCTCTGTGGTGTGCGTCGATGTTTCACGTGAAACACAGCCGAGGCTGAGTCAGTGCTCAGTAGGTCGAGGGATTTCTAGATCTTGGTCTGACCGCTAGCTGGGGAGCGTGCTCTGATGGTGGAGACTGATGATGGCGACTGTCTGGTCGCGGTCAGCTGGGCCGGGGTGGGCGGGGTGGCACGTCGAACGAGAGGGTGGTAGCGGCCAGGTGGGCCGCGTGGGCTATGAGGCATGTCGGCGGTGGGCTGGGACCCAGCTCAGAGCGGCTGAAGACCCTCGATTCGATTGTGGCGCATACCTCTGGCCGGCCAGGGCTTCCTGTGCCCCCGGTACGTACCCGATCTAGCCACGATTATCGCGGAATAGACCCGAAGACACCCAATGTGTCCTCTGAAAGGCCCCTGATTATACCCATAGAAGGGTATGAAATGGGGGAGTGGTGGGATCTGGCTGGGCCGAGACTTGCTGGCCCGAAGGCTGATGCGAGCTTGTTGTGTCGTTGGTTGGTGGGGGGGTCCTGGGACGAGGATTAGGCATGTCGTCGAGCAGGCCTGCGAGGAGAGCTGTGGAGGCGTTGAGGAGGCCGATTGCCGGTTCGGGGGGCCGATGGCGTCTCGAGAGGCTTCTGCGGGCCTGTGGCCGTCGGAAATGGGGTTGCCTGCCGCCTACAGCGCCGAGTCCGAGGTCTGCCATTGGTGCCGAGGTAGTAGGCCGGTCCCGATCCATCCAGGGGCTGGCCCAATTCATACCCAGCTATGGGTATATCTCAGTGGTGATCGGGTGATGGTAAGGGTGAGATCCGAACCTGAACGGGTTGATGGGAGGTGTAATCGCGTGTGAACAGGGCGTAGTCGGGGACGAACAGGTGGATGCCGGGTATCCTTGGCGTTGCCGGGGGCGCTGCCGGCAGCGAGATCGTCGCTCAGAGGCGACCGATGACGGTCTTCGAAGCGTTGGATCCGGCCGCGGAGGACCTCGGATCCCAATCACCCCCAATTCGTCACCCCGCTATCCCCGACTTCTCACGGTTTAGACCCGAATCGGACCCTGTCCGACCCGATGTGCACCCGTTCAAACCCTGATCAGGCCAGAATCTACGCACTATCTCCACATAGTTGCCCGTGATCACCCCCGGCCATGGGTATGATCTGGGCCGATAGTGGTGACAAGCGGGCGCGGAGGACAAGCGTGAGGACGATCCCAAACTCAATCGTTGTGGGCATCGGCAAGGGCGGTAGTTGCAAGACCACCCTCGCCACCCAGCTCGCCGGCATCTGGTCGAGTGAAGGCAAGCGGGTCCTGCTGGCCGATCTCGACGTCCAGGCGTCGGCCAGCAAGGTCGTCGGGCTGGATCCTCGTGAGGCCGGCGATGGTCGCCATCTGATGGACTCGGTCATGTACGGTGACGACCTCGTCACCGTTCCCGCCCGCGACAATCTCGAAATCGTCGTGGCTGGCCGTCATACCAAGACGCTCTCCCATCATCTGGTCACCTCCGAAAACGGCCCGGAGTCGTTCGCCATCCCTTTCGAGAAGTTGATGGCATCAGGGCGGTTCGATCGGATCGTGTTCGATCTTCCCCCTTCAGGGTCCTCACGCCTGGCCGACATGGCCATGCAAACCGGCAAGTACCTTCTCGTCCCCACCAGTTCCGGCCTCGACAACATCGAGGGGTTGCGGGTCCTGGCCGAAGAGCTCGAGACCCTCGAGTCTGACATCCTCCTTCTCGGTGTCGTCTTGATGAAGATCGGGGCTGGCGCTCCCCGCAAGCGGACCGAGACTCGTGAAGAGGTGGCGGAGATCCTGGCCGGAGTGGCCGATCCCTTCCAGACCATCATCCGCGAAGCGGGAGCCGCCTACGACGACAGTCGGCGAGCCGGGCTCTTCCTCCACGAGTACGCCCAGTGGGCCGAGACGGTCTCGGTGGCAAACCAGATCCATGCCAGGATCAAGATCCCGGCCAACCTGGCCGTTCTGGCCCAGGAGTTCTACGAACTAGCCGACGAGGTCGATGACCGGATCGCAACCGCCGAGAAGCTTCTGGCGGACCTTGACTGATGAGCGACCTCAGCAAGGCCCGAGGTCTCAACTCCATCGCAGATCCGCGTAAATTCAAGGGGTCGGCTGGCCGAGGCCGCCCCGGCGGACGCCCCACCCCGCCCGAGTCCGCCCCACCTGAGTTTGACTCGCCTGAGCCGCACGAGCGATCCCGATCCGATGAGCGAGACGAGCCCCGCCCTCCAATCGACCGAGGTGAGCGCACCGACCAGGCCGAGCGGGCTGAACACACCGAACGGTATGAGAGCACCGATGTAGCCGACCGTTCCGGTCCGACCGACCGACCGAAACCAGCTCCGCGCACAGCGACGCCGCATCGTGCCGTCACCCCCGGCATTCAGCGCAAGCGACGGGAGCTGTCAATCCCCCATTCACTGGCCCAGTCCTTGGATGCGACGGGCATCAATCCGGCTGATGTCGTGATGAAGGGGTACCGCAAACACAGTGACGCCATCTATGCCGGCGAGGGAGGCCGCATGATGGCGAAGGGACGGACGAGACTTCGGCTGTCGATCTCGGATACCGAGTTCGATCAGATCACCCGGCTGGGCTTGGCCCGGGGTTGGAACCGTTCAGAGACAGTCTCGGTGATCCTGGCTTTGGAGCTGGCTCCGGTCCTTTCGGTGAGCGCCCTTGGCGCTGACACCGACGGAACCGGGCTCAACTAACGAACAGGGGAGCGGGCTAGGCCAGGCCAAGCTCTTCGACGAGCTGTGCCTTTCCCTTGGCTCCCACGATACGAGTCGCGACTTCGCCATCGCGGAACATCAACAGGGTCGGGATGCTCATGACGCCGAAACGCTGGGCAATGTCGGCGTGCTCATCGATATTGAGCTTGGTGACTCTGACGTCGCCATCGAAGTCATTGGCGATCTCGTCCAGGATGGGGGCCACCATCCGGCAAGGCCCACACCACTCGGCCCAGAAGTCGACGATGACCGGCTCGGCCGATCCGTTGATTACCTCGTCGAACGTAGCTGACGTGAGCTGGCTGACTTTTTCGGACATTGGTAGTGCCTTCCTTGCGGTGGGTTCAACGGATGAAACCCGACCAACCCGGTCGGTATTCCCATTGGATACGGTCTCTCATTGTAGTTTCGACTATGGCTCAGACACCGATTCGAGCCAGCGCTCAGCATCAATGGCGGCTGTGCAGCCTGAACCGGCGGAAGTAATGGCCTGACGGTAGGCATCGTCTTGGACGTCGCCACAGCCGAACACCCCTTCAACACTGGTGTAGCTACTCGGGGCCTTGGTGACCAGATAGCCGTTGTCCTTCATCGCCAACTGGCCGGCGAACAGATCGGTGTTCGGCCGATGTCCGATGGCTACGAACAGCCCGGTCACGGCCAGCTCCGACTTCTCATCCGTCTGGTTGTTCAGCACGATCAAGCCCTCGACCGCATCGGTCCCGACGATCTCGACGACCTCGTGGTACCAGAGGAACTTCATCTTCTCGTTTGCGAATGCCCGATCCTGCATGATCTTCGACGCTCGCAACTCATCACGACGGTGGATGATCGTGACCGATCGAGCGAACTTGGTCAGGAACGTGGCCTCTTCGATGGCTGAGTCGCCACCACCGACGACAGCGATGTCCCGGTCGCGGAAGAAGAAGCCATCGCAGGTGGCGCAGGTCGATACACCATGGCCGAGGAGCCGTTGCTCATTGGGTAGATCGAGCATCAAAGACTTGGCCCCGGTGGCCACGATCAATGCTTGGGCCAGATAGGTCGGCTCGGCGGCGTCGGGGTCACCGACCCACACCTTGAACGGTCGTTCCGACAGATCGACCCGTGATGCCTTCACCATCTCCAGCTGGGCCCCGAAACGCACAGCCTGGGACCGGAACTGCATCATCAGTTCAGGACCCGTGACCCCGTCAGGGAAGCCGGGATAGTTCTCGACTTCAGTCGTCAGCATCAGCTGGCCACCAGGCTGGTCACCGGTCGACGACGGTTCCCCCTCTAGGACCAGGGGATCCAGCGACGCCCGGGCGGTGTAGATGGCGGCGGTCAGGCCTGCGGGGCCACTCCCAATAATCACTACCTCATGCAGTTCGGGCATGGGCTTCTCCTTTCGTGTACCTACGTGGTCGTAGCTATCGTGTCGCGGACCTGATGGCATCGAGCATGCGCCAAACCGGCAGACCAGCCATCTACGAAACCAGGCGATCGGGCTCGTTGTTCCCTACAGGGCCCATACGTCAGCCTCGACCACAACCCAAACCAGGAGCAAGGCGATGGTGCTCAGAGTTCCTTTTTGCGCCACAACCAGCTTCCAGGCAGCACGAAACTGGCACCTAGGATGAGGTATGCGGGCCAGGTCTCGCCCGGATCCACACCTGGGATGTAGCCCGTCGCCACCACCACCAGGCGGACTGTGAGTATCAGGGCCAAGATGGCTGCGACGATGCTGATCAGCCCGATGGCCAGGAGGTAAACCAGGTTGCGGGAGGCGGCCAGGGCCGGGCCAGTGGTCTTGTCGCGGACCGTGCCGACGTATTCGACGATGGTGGCCGAGGCACGGGCCGGCCAGTCGTCGTTCTCGCCAGTGGAACGATCGTCGGAAGGGGCGAGAAGCGGATCGATATCGGCCATCACTTGGATCCTATCGGGGCTGTCCTGACCAGGGGGCAGGTCGGGCTGCCTGAGCTCGGGTTCGAGTCGCTATTCGAGCGGTCCGCAGGTTGGCTGACCGCCATCGACCACATCGGATTCGACGATCAGTAGGGAGCGCTCGGAGTCGTCTGTGGACTCATAGACCAAGATCTCACCCTGCTGGTCGCCAATCGAGATCGGCACCATCCCGATCAGCGATTGCCCTGGTCCGACGTCGACATAGGGTCCGCAGAGCGAGAGGGCCGGATCGAGCAGGGGGCCAGCGGTCAGGTCGGCTAGTACAGCTTCGGTGGGCGGCGCCGTCAGGTTCAGGCGAGCGTTGTCGCGAGTCTTGGCATCCTCGTCGGGGAAGAAGCCCCCCTCCACCGAGGTGGTTGAACTCTGGTCTCTACCGCTCGTATCACTCTCGGGTGCGGCATCACTGGCGTCGTCGTCGGTAGCTGCCTCCATCGCGTCGGCCTCCGCCGCCACTGCCTGGGACTGTTCGGCCATGGCCTCGGTCGTGTTCATGGCCTCGCCGTCGGCAGCAGACTCGGACTCGGTCGATTCATCTTGATCTGCGGAGGCAAAGGTGTCGGCTGACTCATCGTCACTGTCACCGGCTTGGACGACCCAGCCGATCCCGGCGACGGCCACCAGCATCGCTGCTGCTGCCCCGAGCCAGGCTGGCACTCCGCCCCGGTGTTGAGGGAGAGCCGTTCGCCGTCGCCCAGCTCGGTGAGTGGCCAAGTCCCCCAAGACGGCGCCAGCCGGTGGAGCCTCCTCGGATACGGGGGCCAACTGGTCGAAGGCAGCCAGCGCAGTGCCGATCTGGGCCTGACGAAGACCGGGAGGGGGAACCGGAAGCTCATATGCCACCCGATCGATGACGACGGCCAACGCCTCGGCCTCTGCCCGCAGCACAGGGTCGCCCTCGATGAGCGCGACCTCCTCCGGTGTGGCCTGGCCGTCGATGTAGGCCGAAACGAGAGCGTCGAAGTCGTTCGTCATTGCACTATCTCTGACGTCCGCTCGGGGGTACCTGGTTCCCGAGAAGTTGGGACAATTGTCGACGCCCCCTGGCGATGCGGGATCGGACGGTCCCCGGGGGGATGGCCAGGGCCTCGGCAATCTCGGCGTAATCGAGCCCAGCAACGTCTCTGAGTACCACCGGTACTCGGAACTCGTCGGGCAATTGGGCCAAGGCCTCATCCAGGGTCACGCGATCGGCAACCTGCTGATCCACGCTCGGCCCGGCCTCGACTGGTTCGCTGAATTCCAAACCCGGCAGTGGTCGTCGATTCTTCCTCCTCATCTCATCCAGGCAGGCATTGCTGGCCACCCGATAGCTCCAGGTGCTGAACGAGGCCCTTCCGTCGTAGCGGGGGAGACCCTTGACCACAGCCAGCAAGGCCTCCTGGCAGGCGTCAGCAGCGTCGGCGGCGTTGCCGGCGATACGCGAGCAGATGGCATACAGCCGGTCATAGTGCGCTTCGAGCAGCCTCTCCATGGCTGCTCGATCGCCGGCCTGTGCCCGCTCGACGAGCTGGGTGTCGGAATTGATTGGCGCATCATAGGCGCCGACTACTTGATCACGACCTCAGCAAGCTCGAAGCGGATTCGTTCTCCGCTGACCCCGGTATCGCGGATCCAGATCAAGACGATCTGACCCTCGGCCTGGTTCAGCTCCCGGACCACCCGGTTGCTCCCGGCCTCAATCGTGGTCACCGGTCCACCCCATGTACCTGGATCGTCGCCGAATGCGTCGCCGACATAGATTTCGGCCAACCAGTCCTCGGTGTTGGTGTCGAGCTCGATCTGGTTCAGAGGGAGCCGTTCATCGAGGGTGATGAGGAGCCCGACTCCATCCTTGAGCCCGCTCAGATTCCGGCCCCGGTAGTTCTCGGTCGTCCATGCTGTTTCGATATCGCCATCGACGGCGAGAAGAACCAGATCCTGACGCTCCTGCTTGTCTGGGTCGGAGCTCTGAGGATCGAACGAGGTCACCTCGGCGATGGGTAGGCCAGAAGCGGCCTCGTCCGGCGGGTTGGTCTGCCCATCTTCGCTCGGGCTACGGCCGAAGTCGGTCACCAGGGCAATGGCGACCACGATCCCAACCATGATGAGAACCGACACCAACAGGGCCGTCAGCCGGGACCGCCCAGAGCGACGGACTCGCTCCGAACTGATAGGGACTGGCTGTAGCGAGCCTGACGGCGGCCCAGAGCCGGCCAACCCCGATCCGGGTCGGACCCCTCCGGCCTCGCTATGGAGGGGTGGACCCTGAGCCAGGTTCCTCGGCGGGTCCGGAGGCCGGGGATGACCGGGGGGTGGCCCAGAAGGCCGGTATTGACGGGGTGGTGAATCGCCGGTGACCGCGGCGGACCGGGCCCCATCAGCGACCTGACCAGAGGGGGCGAGGCCCGTCACCGCTGGTACCTGCCTCGGGGGGAACGCCGGGTCCGCCGGCCGGCCAGGGTTCGAAGGGTAGCCAGGCGTCGAAGGGTAGCCGGGGTTCGAAGGGTGGCTAGGGTCCGACGGGGCCAGGCCGGTTACGGCCGGGCGGGGAGATGGAGCTGCGGCTGGACTGGGAGTAATGGCCGGCCCGGGTGGCGCATCGGGATCGACGCTCAGCAGAGCCTGACCAACGTCACCGGCCCGGGGGAAGCGGTCACGCAGATCGCGAGCCATCAGCCGGGCCAGGATTGCCTCCAATGGGAGCGGTACGTTCGGCCGCATCTGGCGGGCCAGGGGCGGGTCTTGGTGGAGCCGGGCCAGGGCGGTGGCAGCGTCGGTGTTGGCCTTGAATGGCACCGTCCCCGTCAGGGCCTCGAACAACACCACACCCAGCGAGTAGAGGTCTGATCGGGGGTCGATCGGGGCCCCGGTCACCTGCTCCGGTGACAGATACTTGGCCGTGCCCAGCAGGGTTCCGGTGGTGGTGAGGTCAGCATCGGTTCCGGCCTTGGCGATTCCGAAGTCGGTAACCATGATCCGGCGATCATTGCTGACCATGATGTTGGCCGGCTTGATGTCACGATGCACGATGCCGGCCTGGTGAGCCACTTCGAGGGCGGCCGAGATCTGCACTCCGAGCTGGATCACGTCTCGCGCCGGCAGAGCCCCTACATCGTCGAGCACCATCCGCAGCGTCCTGCCGTCGATCAACTCCATCACGATCGCCTCGAGTGGAGGCTCGCTGATGGTGTCGAACACAGCGACGATCGAACGGTGGGTCAGGCGAGCGGCGGCAACCGCTTCGCGCCGAAACCGGGCCACGAAGGCCTCGTCGGTGGCCAGATGGGGGTGGAGGATCTTGACCGCTACCTCGCGGTTGAGTACCAGGTCGTTGGCCGACCAGACCTGGGCCATTCCACCGGCGGCGATGGGGGCAGCCAGCTCATAACGATCACCCAGTCGCACTCCCGGAGACACCGCTGCCCCCGGATTACCATCTGAGGGCCCCCACGACGTCACGCCCCTACGCTATCGCCTGCGGTGACTGCGTCTGGGTTCGGGGGGATACGGGGCCGCAGGTCGAGGGACTCGGAGACCCCCTCATCGGCTGGGCCGTAGTTGTGGCTACCGGTTCGGCTGGTGGGGTTGGCGCGGTTCCGTCTGATGCTGAGATACCACCAGAGGCCGAGCATACTCAGACCTCCGATCGACAGGAGTAGGCCGAGGCCTGGTACTGCCGTTGACCGAACCTGGAACCGGGTCGAGGCCAGCGAGCGCTGTCCGTCGGGGGTCACGACCGCTATAGCCAGGGGCGAGGTGCCGAGCGAGCGGGCCTCGACCTCGATGTTGTGGACACTCGATCCCGGCGGCACTGAGATCGTGATCTGGTCATCGGTTACTTCCAACCGATCGGCCCTGAACTGGAGCTGGACCTGGCGGGTGCCGTTGGATGAGTTCTCGATGGTGAGGGGGATCGAGGCCGAACGGGCGGCCAGGGTGACCGACTGGTCTCCAGGCAACGACACCACCTCCATCGCCTCCCGCAGCTCGGTACTGACGGCCTCGACGGCGACCGCCCGAGTTGAGGCGTCTGCTTCGACGGTGGTGGCGTCGCTGAGGGCCAACAGGTAGTCGCTGGGGGCGTGGGGACCGTCCACATAAAACGATGAGTAGGTGGCCAGCAGCCGGTCGGCCTCACCGAGGGGTTCGGCCAGGGCGGAAAGATCCTGTAGCGAACGAGCCATTGGCGACCGAAGCTCAACGGCTACGCCAGCCAGTCCGTCGGCCAATGTCACAGGTCGGAACCACGGGGTGGTTTGGAGGGCCTCGAGTACTGGGCCCGCCGTGCCCGCGACCCCGACCCCAGGCCTGATCACGGCCAGATCTGTTTCGGCCAGGATCAGCTCGGCCAGCTGGCGGTGCCCGTCACGTCCGAGGCTGCGACCCCTATCGACGGTAGAGGCCAGCGAGACGGTGGAGGGAGCGCCATTCACAGCCACGACCAACAGGTCACCGGCAACCGTGCTCATGCGAACGGGGTCGGAGGGGGTCGGGACGGCAATGGGACCTACTCCACCGACGATCACGGCGGTTGTGTCGATCACGGCTGTGAAACCGTCGGCCATGAGGGCAACGGTCGCCGGTTCGGTCAGGGGGGAGGAGACGACGGCCATGGTTGGTTCGGGTGAGAGGCCGAGCTCAACCAGCTCAGCCGCTGTTCGCTGAGCGGCTCGGCGGTACAGCCTCCACTGGCCGATGGTGGCCAGTGCCGAGGGGTCTAGCTCATACAGAGGTTCGGCCACCACCGACCGGCCTGCGACTGCGTCACTGAATCGGGCTGCCAGCTCAGGATCCCCCTGGAGCCGCTCCATAGCTGTCCTGCGGATGAAGACGGTTGCCTCCAGCTCCAGACGTTGGCCTAGGATTTCGGTCGCTTCCTCGACGCTCAAGGCCCCCGCTCCACCCTCGTGGGCGGGGTCGAGGCCGACATCGAGCAGGACAATAACCGGCGTCGGGGCGCGAGCAGGGAGGCCGTCGGAGGGCATCGACGGGCCAGGATGGCGAACGAATGTCGTCAGGGTTGTGGCCTCGGTCTCGGGCCCCCTATCTGGCCCGGTGCTAGTGGCATCGGAGTCTTGATTCATGGCCGTGACCGTGATCACCATGGGGTAGACCCCAGCATCAGCTACTACCAGTCCCGACCTCGTCTCGACCTCCGTGATCCCCGAACCGGGTCTTCCAGCGGTGCTGGCGGGCTCGCTCGACTCCGCCGTATCGGTCGCTGAGGTCGGGATCCGGAGTGTCACCAACCCCGCCTGCTCGACGAGGAAGTCGACCAGGGGCCGGGCCTCGTAGTGAGCGATGACTCCACCTGGTTCTTGATCGAGGCCCTCGATCGACAGGAAGGACTCGTGCAGGGTGACCTCGATGGCCAGATCCTCCAAATCGAGACCATCGACCCGCAGCTGCAACGAGAAGGTCTCGCCGGGTCCGACGGCCGCTGACTGGTCGATCACTTCGATCCGTGGTGGGCTGGATCCGGTCTGGGCCCAAACCGGATCCGATCCCACCCCGAGCGAGGCCATGGTCACGCCCACCGCGACCATGGAGGCCAAAGTAAGCCACCAACCGACGGCAAGGCGGCGACCGGGGCTACGAGCGGGACGAGGGCGGCCTCGCTCAGGCAGAACCGACACTCCAGCCCAGGACAAGCAGCCCCTCATGCTGGCGTATGAACCCGAGCCGCTCGTAGAGCGCGAGGGCTCGTCGGTTGCGTTCCTGGGTATTGACCAGGGCCATGCCGACACCCTTGCGGTGGAGCCATTGGAGACAATCATGGACGAGCGAGGTCCCGATACCGCGCCCTTGGAAGTTGGGGTCAACGGCCAACCGTTGGAGATAGCCACGGCCAGCGGCTCGTCCGGTCACGGCGTAGCCAGCGATCCCTTCGGCCTCGGATGACACAACGAACCGATTGGTCGGAGTAGCCCGGCGGGCCTCTCTCAAGGAGAACTTGTCAAACTGCCAGAACTGGTCAAAGGCCCGGGCGTCGATGTCGAGGACCTTGTTCCGATGCCATGGTCGACCGTTTCGCAGCCGGTGGGTTGGCTCCGGGGGTTTCCTGTCGATGGACCGAGCCAGGAGGTGAAGTTCCTCGTTGAGCCTGAACCCGGCTTGGAAGAAGGGTTCGGCTTCATAGGGGCTCAGGGCCGGGGTGACGGCTCTTTCGACCCCGCGGGCCTCCAGCTCGGCTACACAGCGGCTGATCTCAGGGACGGTGGGCGCTCGACTGGAGCGGGCCGGACCAACCAGAGCGACGAATGCCTGTCCCTGCCAAGGGGCGACCCGCAACCGATGACCACCGACGTTGGACGCCCTGGACCGGGTCAGGCCGGTGCGGGGGGCTGGCGAAGTCGTCGGCGACACAGACCATCAGCCTATCCCGGTGGCCTGGTGCGTTTCGGCAAACCTCACAATCTCGACAGGAACGACGCTGACTGCGGCCGCTAGCGTGACGAGATGAGCGGCACTGCGCCATCATCCCTGTTGGTCGCCACCCATGAGCTGTTTTGGCGCCATGAGCCAGGCCCTGGCCACCCCGAACGACCTGACCGCCTCACTGCTGTCCACCATGGACTCCAGCGGGCCGGCCTCGGTGACGCCATCACCTGGATCGAGCCTCCCGACGCTCCCGACGAGGCGATTGACGCCGTTCACTCTCCCGGCTTGCTGGGCACCCTGCGAGAGCTCTCGGCCGCAGGTGGTGGCTCGATCGACCCCGACACCTGGGTTTCGAGCGACTCAGCGGCGGCCGCGGTTCGAGCTGCCGGAGCCGGCCTGGATCTCATTGCTCGCCTGGAGAAGGGTGAGGGGGTGGTTGGCTGGTCGACGGTACGGCCCCCGGGCCATCACGCCACCGCGGCCAAACAGATGGGTTTTTGCCTCATCAACAATGTCGCGGTCGCCGCCCGGTTTCTGGCCGACCGGGGAGAGCGGGTCGCCATTGTCGACATAGACGCCCACCATGGCAATGGCACCCAGGACATCTTCTACGACGATCCCAATGTGCTGTTCGTCAGCTTCCATCAGTTCCCCTGGTACCCCTACACCGGCCGCCCCGACGAGATAGGGGAGGGGCGAGGAACCCATCGCACGGTCAACCTTGCCCTACCGGCGGGAGCGACCGGCCAGGTGTATCGGGCCGGTATCGAAACGGTTGTCGCTCCTGTCATGGCCGACTTCGATCCGACCTGGCTACTGGTCTCGGTCGGATTCGACGCCCACCGGGCCGACCCCATCACCGACCTGGGCTTGACCTCGGCCGACTATGCGGATGTGGTCGTCGATCTGGTCAGCTTCGCCCCACCCGGCCGGCGCCTCCTGTTCCTGGAAGGCGGCTACGACCTCCAGGCATTGGCCGACTCAGCTGAGGCGGTAGCCAGCGTCCTGGTCGACGACGCCCGCCGGCCCGAAGAGCCGACATCGGATGGCCCGGGGGCTGAAGCGGTCGAAGTGGCCCGTCGGATCCATGTGGCTGGTCGCCTCTCATGACGCCGGCTACCCGGTTGCCAGCATCATGAGTATCAACCCGACCCTGCCCGGGCTCGACGCAATCATGCCGATCGTGGCCGACCTGGCCGCCCGTTTCGTCGAACGTGGATTTCACCTCTATCTCGTCGGTGGAGTCGTTCGTGATCTGGCCCTCGGCTCCCTCTCGGTCGGCGACGACATCGACCTGACGAC
The DNA here is from genome assembly GCA_024227975.1 of Actinomycetes bacterium. The sequence goes on along the minus strand of JAAETV010000391.1, from coordinate 10,942 downwards.
CGATGCAGACCCCAATGTGATCAAGGAACTGGTCACCCCCATGGCCACTGCCCTGTGGACCCAGGGTGAGCGCTTCGGAACCATCGGCGCCGCCATCAACGACCGTCAGCTCGAGATCACGACCCATCGGGCCGAGGCCTATGATCCAGGCTCACGCAAGCCCGTCGTCGCCTTCGGAACGTCGATTATCGATGACCTGGAAAGACGGGACTTCACCATCAACGCCATGGCGGTGTCGATCCCCGGGGGAGAGCTGATCGACCCTTTCGAAGGCCGTCAACATCTGGCGGACCGGGTTCTGATGACACCTCTGTCGCCTCTTGAAGCTTTCGGCGACGATCCCCTCCGCATGCTGAGGGCGGCCCGCTTCATACCCCGCTTCGGCCTCACTCCCGAACCGGGCCTCGAAGGGGCGGCCAGCCAACTGGCCGAACGCCTCTCGATCGTCTCGGTCGAGCGAATCCAGCACGAGTTGGAACGCCTACTCAACCTGCCCCGAGCGGCTGAGGGCCTGTATTTCATGCATCGGTGCCACCTCCTGGTCGGCGTTCTTCCGGCCTACGCCTCCGACCCTGTTGCCCTGGAGACCGCCGTCGAGTGGGCCGCCGGTCCAGGGTCGGCTCTCGTCCGCCGAGCGGCCCTCGTCGCCCCCCTCGGCCTCGACGACGGTCGGGGCAGCCTGCGGCGGCTTCGCTACTCCCGGGCCATCATGGCCGAGACGAGTCGGCTCCTGGCCGCCTTGCCCCGGGTTGTCGAGCCTGATCCGGATGCCGAGCGGGTCAGGCGAGTGGTGCGGGATGTCAGTCCGGCCAACCTGAATGATCTACGCCGGCTGACGACGAACACCGGTGGGGCGGGAGACGCCTTCTTTCGCTGCTTCGACGAGCTGGTTGCGGCAGAGGACCTAGACGACTTCTCGGTCCCTGTGTCCGGTAGAGAGATCATGAAGCATCTCGGCCTGGAATCAGGGCCCGAAGTGGGGGAGGCCACCCACTATCTCCATGAGCGGCGGATGATGCGAGGTCCGCTCAGTCGCTCCGAGGCCCTGGCTGCCCTGACTGAATGGCAGACTGATGGCCCCGGTTCGTGAGGAGCATCCGAGGCCCCGAGTTGGCCCCGTCATCAAGCCGGCAATGGGCTGGTGATGACCCCCGACGAGAGCCTGCGGGCCGGATTGGCTAACCTTGGCTCTTGTGAGCGTTGCCCGGACAACTGGTGCTGGAGCTGGCGTCGTCAGCTACCGCCTGGCCCGCCAGCGCCTCGTCGATGCCTTCGCACGCGGCCGGCGGACGACCGAAGAGGTATGTGATGCCCAACCTGAGCTGCGCCGAGTGGCCCACAGTTGCTCGACACCCTTGGCCGAACCCTGCCCGATCTGCGAAGGCAATGACATGGTGGCGGTAACGTTTGCCTTCGGTGCCGGGCTACCAAAGCACGGCCGGGTCTTGGCCACCAATGCCGATGTCCGTAAGCTGCGTCGTCGTGGTAGACCCTCGACGTGCTACCTCATCGAGGTCTGTCGTCAGTGTTGGTGGAACCATTTGCGCGAATCATTCGCTGTGAACGGCTAGCCCGCCCCACTGACTGAGGCCTCGCCTTCCCCCCTCACCCCCTCCTCCCCCGAACACACCCATGAATTCCCCCCAACACATTCTTGATCCGCTGTCCGGCCCGGTGTCGCCTCGAAATCGTAGGCTGAACCCGTTCTGGCGTTTCCGTCGTTTCCTCTTCGTGGTCGGCTTGCTGGTCATCGTCGGGGCTGGCGCCGTCGTCTACGTCTTCAGCCAGACCGAGTTGCCAGAAGATCGCTTCGACGAGATCGCCCAGACCAGCTTCATCTGCACGGCTGAGGTCACCAATAACTGTGGCCCCGACAACGCCTCCGCCATGTTGTCGACGGGGGGCGAAGATCGCGAGATCATCACCTTCGAGGACCTGCCCGAAAACCTGATCCAGGCCGTGGTCGCCACCGAGGACCAATCCTTCTTCGACCACCAGGGCATCGACGTCCGAGGTATCACCCGAGCGGCCTATCAGTATGTACGCCAAATGCGTGATGAGACGCGGCTGGTCCAAGGCGGCTCGACCATCACCCAGCAGTACGTGAAGCTGGCCTTCGACGACGACGATCGCAACCTGGACCGCAAGGTTCGGGAGGCCATACGGGCCGTCAAGCTCGAACAGGAACTGACCGATCTGTGTGCTGCCCAGCCCGATCTGGGATTCAAGACCCCGACCCAGTGCGCCAAGGAAGAGATCCTGACCCGCTACCTGAACCGGGCCTATTTCGGACGAGGAGCGTCCGGCGTCCAGGCCGCAGCCAGGATCTATTTCGGCCAGGATGTCGATGACCTCGAAGTCCACCAGTCGGCCTATCTGGCTGGGCTGTTGCGAAACCCGAACGGGGCCGACCCTGAAAGCGATCCCCAGGAAGCGGCCCGTCGTCGGGCCACCTCGCTGGAGCGGATGGTGATCGCCGGGTACCTCACCCTGGATGAGGCCACCAACCTGAACCAGGTGGCTTGGGATGATGTCGAACCCCTGCGGCCCCGTGACGGTCTGGATATTCTGGAGCGGGCCGATTTCGGATCCGAGTACTTCGTTGAAGAGGTCCGCCAGCAGCTGGCTGAGCTGTACCGCGGGGAGATCTATAGCGGGGGTCTGAGGGTCTACACCACCCTTGATCCTGGGCTGCAGAGAGCGGCCTATGAGTCGGCCCACTCTCCCAAGCCCGAGAACTTGGAGGAGCGGGACCTGCCCGAGCTCGGTCCCCTCTTTCTCGATCCGAACAATCCAGACGACCCCGCGGCGGCGTTGGTGAGCATTGATCCCGAAGGCCGGGTCGTGGCCATGCTGGCTGGGTCCAATTTCGAGGACAACGAAGACAACCTGGCTACCAGTAGTGGGAGAGCCGGCCGCCAGCCCGGCTCGACCTTCAAGCCCTTTGGCTTGGCCCTGGCTGTCGAGCAGGGACTCTCACCAGAGTCCATCTATCCCGCCGTCCCTGGGGTGACTCGGATCGGGGGGGCGTGTGCCGATAGCGACGGGCCTTGGCAGGTGACTGGTGGTTCGAGCGCCCGCTACCGCTACCGCAACCTGATCGATGCCACCCGCTGGTCGTCCAACATCGTGTTCGCTCAGCTCGTGGTCGACATCGGCCCGAACCAGCTTCGAGACCTGGCCCACGACATGGGTATCGGGTCGGATCTGCTCACCGAGGCTGGGGCCACACCCTGCTCCCTCATCCTGGGTTCCGAGGGGGTACCGGTCATGGACATGGCAACGGCCTACTCGGTGTTCGAGCGCGACGGCCTCCAGCTCGATCCGGTCTTGATCGACCGGATCGAAGATGTCGATGGCAATGTCATTTGCAGGTTCCCTGTCGACGGGGTCTGCTCGCCCGAGCCGATCCGTGAGCCGACCCGGGTCCTGTCCAGCTCGACGGTCGGCCAGGTCAACTACGCCCTCAGCCAGGTCGTATCCGGCGGCACCGGCAAGCGGGCCAACTTCGACCCAGACTGGCAGATCGCGGGCAAGACGGGTACGTCACAGCAGAATCGCGATGGATGGTTCGCCGGCTTCACTTGTGGGTTGACGACGGTGGTGTGGATGGGTCACGGGCAGGAGGAGACTCCCATGATCGACTTCCGCAAGCCCCTAGCCGAAGGCGAGACCGAACCACCGCGCGACGGAGACGGTGATCTGATCGATGACCGGGGCTGGCCCAATATCGAGGGTGGCAACTTCCCGTCCATGATCTGGGCCGACTACATGGCCAAAGCGACCGCCGGCAATCCACCATGCGCCTCACTCAACATCTCCCAGGAGTTCACGGGTGCCCGCATGAACCAGAGTCTCTCGACTACCACCCTGCCTCCTTGTGGGGTAGAGCTGGATCAGTGGGGCTGGCCTCGGGGCAAGGGGCCAGAGGATTTCGTCTTGGTCACGACCACCACGACCACCACGGCACCGACGACGGCTCCCCCGAGCAGTCAACCTGATGGGCTGTCGACCCAAGACGATGGGGATGATGGGTCGACTACGACAACGGCACCTTGCATCGCCATCGACCAGTGGGTGTACCAGGCCAACCCCGACGCCCCAAGACCAACCGATCCCAACCCCGCCCCGACGGCCACCGCCCAAGGCGACGGCAACAATGGGAACGATCAGGACGACGGCTAGCCCTTACGGGGCGGGAGCACAGCGAGCGGCAGTGTCATAGCGAGCGCTCATAGCGAGTGCTCACTGTCACCGCCAACGGCAGTGTCACAGGGTGTCGTTATGGTCGGCTCATGGATTCACGAGCACCCTGCCAGGGAGTCTGGCCCCGGCCATACCCTGTTGGATCCTTGGGGCCTGCAACTCATGATTCTGTGACGAGCCTTGCCGCCCCGAGAATCTCGAGGTGCCCGGAGGGCACACCTAATGAGAGGTGCCCGGAGGGCACACCTAGTGAGCTGCGGCGAGCGGCGATAGCCTTGACCTTCGCAACAACTGAAGACCCTGCCCCTGACCGTCGGGGGCCCCGCCAACAGCGGGTCCACAGGGAGGAATCGCCCATATCATGAGGGCCTACGAACTAATGGTCATCTTCAAGGCCGATACCGATGAATCGTCGATCCAGACGTTCGTCAATCGCTTGGAGAAGATGGCCAACGACTCCAGTGGATCGCTGGAGAAGCTCGACAAGTGGGGCGTTCGTCGTTTCGCGTACGAGATGAACAAGGCTCGGGAAGGCTTCTACGTCGTTCTCGAGTTTCTCGCACCCAATGCGCTGACCGAGCTTGATCGCACGATGCGACTCGCGGACGAGGTAGTCCGCCACAAGTTCATTCGCTTGCCCCTGGACGAGGCTCATCGTCGAGGCTTGGCCGGCGCTACTGCATAGGAGCAGGACTAGTGGCTATGGACAACAGCGTTGCCGTCACCGGAAACGCCACAAGAGAACCCGAACTCCGGTTCACCCCTTCGGGCCAGGCGGTCGCTAACTTCGGCGTCGCCGTCAACCGCAGATGGCAGAATCGACAGACCCAGGAGTGGGAAGAGGCGGTGTCGTTCTTCGACATCACCGCCTGGTCCCAGCTGGCCGAAAACGTCGCCGAGACGGTCGGCAAAGGCACTCGGGTCACCATCACGGGCCGTCTTGACCAGCGCAGCTGGGAGACCCAGGACGGCGACAAGCGATCAAAGGTCGAAATCGTGGCCGATGATGTCGCCGTGAGCCTCCGCTGGGCAACAGCCGAGGTCATCCGAAACGAACGATCCGATGGAGGTGGCGGCGGATTCGGCGGAGGCAACTCTGGCAGTCCCCGTTCGGGCGGAGGCTCGAACAAACCGCCTGCATACAACCCCGACGAGGAGCCCTTCTAGTTATGGCCAAGGGAAGCACACGCAAGCGGATGAAGCCCAAGGACAATGGGCGGAAGCCGAAGAAGAAGATCAGTCCCCTGGCGTCGGAGAACGTCGCCTACATCGACTACAAAGATGTCGATCTGCTCCGTCGGTTCATGTCCGATCGAGCCAAGATCCGCTCCCGTCGGGTTTCAGGCAATGATTCCCAGCAGCAGCGCGAAGTGGCCCGGGCCATCAAGAACGCTCGGGAGATGGGACTGTTGGCGTACACGAGCCGGGTCACGACCCAGCGTCGTGGTGGTCGCGGTCGTGACGATCGTGGTCCCCGCGATTCTGGTGACGGCGATTCTGGTGACCGGGGTTCACGCGACGATCGGGGTCGTCGGGATTCACGCGAATCACGAGGTGAGTCCTCGGATCGTTCAGCCCCCGCTGACAGCGGGAATGAGAGCCCGGCTGAGGCAGGAGCAGAGGCCTGATGCGAGTCGTTCTCCATGAGTCCATCAGCGGACTCGGCAACAGAGGTGACATCGTCGATGTCTCCGACGGTTTTGCCCGCAACCTCCTCATCCCCAAGGGGCAGGCCCAGCAGGCCAGTGCCGGGGTGGAGGCCCAAGCAGGCCTGATGAAGAAGTCATGGCAGGCTCGCAATGCCAAGGAGCGCGAGGCGGCCGAAGAGATTGCCAAGACCCTGGTGGCCAAGACCATCGAGATCTCAGCCCGAGCGGGTGTCGAGGGCAAGCTCTTTGGTTCGGTGACCTCGGCTGATGTCTCGACCGCCATTCAGGAACAATCCGGGGTGGAGCTCGATCGACGGATGATCCAGCTCGATGATCCGATCCGCTCGATCGGGACCCATGTCGTCACGGTCAAGCCTCACAATGAGGTTCAGTTCCCGGTCAGCGTCGCAGTAGTAGAAGCATAGACCCCACCCAAATCGGGCGGTTCTTATCCGCTAGATACCTATGTGTGGATAACCTCGCCGAATTGTGGACGCCGCCACGCAGTCGTCCCCAGAATTATCCACAGGTTCGGGAAAGTGGCCCTGGCCTGGGAGTTATCCACAGCTAGCCCACAGCGAGAACGGCGAAAACCACAGCTTGCGGGTCTAGTGACTCACAGCCAAACAGAGACAGGATTGGGCTGATGCAGGACGGCCCCGGCCCAAGCGCGCCCATGAGGGTGCCACCGAACAACCTACGAGCGGAAGAATCCGTGCTGGGCGCCATGATGCTCAGTCGCGAGGCGATAGCCGAAGTGGTCGAGGTTCTCGAACCCGACCACTTCTACAAGCCGGCCCATGGTCATCTATACGACGCCATCATGAGCCTCTACAGCGCCGGCGAGCCGGTCGACGCCGTCACGGTGGCCGACGAGCTGAAGCGAGCCGGCCTCCTGGATGAGATCGGGGGCCCAGCCGTCCTGCTTGATCTACAGGCCACGACTCCCGCCATCAGCAATGCCGCTCACTACGCCAAGATCGTCGAAGAGCACGCCCTACTGCGGCGCATGATCTTCGTCAGCAATGAGATCGCCGAGACGGCCTATGGGGTTCCCGACGATGTGGTCAAAGCCGTCGATGATGCCGAAGCCAAGATGTTCGACGTTGCCCAACGGCGGGTGACCAATAGCACCGCCGCCATCCGTGATCTCCTTCCGGCCAACCTCGATCGGATCGAGATGTTGTACGACAGGGGGGAGGCCATCACCGGCTTGAGCTCGGGCTATCTCGACCTCGACGAGAAGCTGGCCGGACTTCAGCCGAACTCTCTGTATGTGATCGGGGCTCGTCCTGCCATGGGCAAGACAGCATTTGCTCTGGGGATGGCGGCCAACTCCGCCATGAAAGACGATCGGCCGGTCATGATCTTCACCTTGGAGATGAGCCAGCTCGAATTGTCACAACGTCTGTTGTGCTCCGAGGCCCTGGTCGATTCGGGCAAGGTGAAGACTGGTCGTCTCGAAGAGGCCGAGTGGACCCGGATCAGCCATGCCGTTGGCCGACTGGCGGAGACCCCCATCTACATCGACGACAACCCCCACACCTCGGTCATGGACATCCGGGCCAAGGCCCGGCGACTCAAGAGCCGCGAAGGCGATCTGGGGATGGTGGTCGTTGACTATGTCCAGCTGATGACGGGCCGGTCAGGAGCCGAGAGTCGCCAGGTCGAGGTATCCGAGATCAGTCGAAACTTGAAGATCTTGGCTCGGGAGCTCGAAGCCCCTGTCATCGCCCTGGCCCAGCTCAATCGAGGTTTGGAGCAGCGGACCGACAAGCGGCCGATGCTCTCGGATCTCAGGGAGTCCGGCAGCCTCGAACAGGACGCCGACGTCGTGATGTTCCTCTACCGCGACGAGGTCTACGACGATGCTTCTCCCGACAAGGGAGTGGCCGAGGTCATCGTGGCCAAGCACAGGAATGGGCCAACCGGCAAGGTTCGTTTGGCCTTCCGAGGCCAATTCACCCGATTCGACAACATGGCCCGGTCGACACCCGGTGGCGGTCCGTCTGCGGGTGGCACTGATCCCGGGCCCGACTTCTGACAACGCCAAGGGCAACTTGGAATGGTGGCTCGGATCCGGAGCAGTGCTGTGTCACAGTTGTGGCCGTGAATCCAAGCCTCCAAAGCTCGACCGGTCGCCCTCACCATTGCTGGTGCCGACCAAAGGGTCCCGCTCAGCTGGCCGGAATGATGCTACTCATCGTCGTCTTGGCTGCCTGCGGCAGCGGTGACAGCCCTCGAGGTCAGGCCGAGTCTGGCATCGCCACCACTGCGACCGATGGCCTTGGCGAACAGCCGGCCGACGACACCGATGACGACATCGGTCCCGCCACCACCGCGAACGAGGACGGCGGAGCCGGTACTACCACCTCCGCTGATTCCACCGACTCGGGTGATGACACAACCACGGCGCCGGCTATCGATGGGGTGGTTGCCTCCTACGAACTCGGGGCCAACGACCCACCAGCGGGACCGGTCATAGGCTCTCTCCTGGCCTTCAATCTCGAAGGTGCATACCGCATCGAGGGGGAAACCGCCACGAAACTGATCGATGGATCGATCAGTGAGCTCTCAGATGATGGAGCCGGGGGCATCCTGTTCCAGCGGCCGGGCGATGAACAGGTGATCTGGTGGCTGGCCGAGGGTGAGACCGCTCCCGTCGACCTTCTCGTCACGGTAGATCCCATCTATCTCGTCTTGGAAGGAGTCTCGGGCCGCGGTGCTGAGCACCAGATCGTCTACCAGCGGGTGGCCAGGACGGGATCCCCCGATACCTCACACGCAGACCTGAAGGCCTACCGCTTCAGCGATGCGGCCGTGATCACCCTCGACGTTGTCGGCGGCTGGGAGGCGGGCACCACCATCACCACTGTCACCGACGGCCTCACCACTGGCATCTGGGGCGGTGAGGGATACAACGCCTACTACGCCTTCGATCTCACCTCGGGATCGTCTATCGGGAACTTTCCCGCAGAACAGTGGGACGACTATCTCAGCTTGGATGCTGCCAGCGACGGGACCGACCTCGTTGCCGTCGGCCTCGTGTATGACGACGCGGCCGGGTTCTTCGACGAGATGGGTGTCTACCGGGTCGACTTGGAGGGCCAGCTTCAGGCGAACATCACCGCCTTTCCCTGGGACAACGGCTCCTGGTACCCGAACGGTATGTTCATCGACGGTGGGTTGGCTGTGATCTCCCGCAATGCAAGCCCGGACTTCGACCCTGACCAGGCACCACTGGGGCCCCTCGTCGTCGATCTCGCTAGCGGCGATTCCTACACCCTCCCCCTCGCTGTCAGCGTCCGGCCCGTCTCCAGCTGAATCCAGCTGAATCGCCAGGCCCGTAATCAGCTCACGATCGTGGCCAGGGCCCAGATGGAGGCCAGGGCACCGACGATGATCTGGATCAGTGAGCGCCCGAGAGGGGCTTTGACCAGGTTCCCGTCTTCGTCGGGGCGGGGCTTCATCAGTGCCAACCCGTTGCCGATGACCAAAGCCCCGCCGAGGGCGAGGATGAGGTAGGCGAGGAAGTTGTCACCGAGCAGGTCTGAAGTATTCATCGAAGGAAGCTATCCCTTGGCTCAAGAATTGGTCAGCGGCGGTCGATGGTACTCATGCCGGTGATCATCACCCCTCACCGGTCACAACGGCAGCAAGCGGGGGCCGCCTTCTCCTCCACACCATAGCTACCAGTGTCTTCGCGACGCTGGCGCCCTGGCGGCCCTCGCTTCTGTCATTGACTCTCTCTCGTCACCGGCCCCGCTCGCGCCGCGGGCCGAACAGGAGCCCCGGAGGGTCGAGCCCAATGGGTACTGGGCGGATCTGGCCACTAAGTTGAGCGACCGTGACTGATGAGGATCTCATTCCTGCCGCCACCGTCGTCCTCTTGCGCGATGCTGACCCCGGCCTCGAGGTCCTGATGCTCCGCCGCAATTCCAAGATCGCCTTCGGAGGCATGTGGGTCTTCCCCGGAGGTGCGGTCGACGACCATGAGCATGTCACCGGAGACAGCCTCGGCTCGGCCCGGGTGGCCGCCGTCCGTGAGGTCGAAGAGGAGACGGGACTGACGGTAATTGGTCACGAGTTGGAGACCTGGTCGTTCTGGATCCCGCCCCAGCGGGCCGAGATGAAGGTCAGAGGCAAGATCCGCCGTTTCTCGACCTGGTTCTTCGTGACTTCAGCCCCCGAGGGTGACATCGAGGTCGACGGAGGAGAGATCCACGGGCACCAATGGCTCACTCCCCACGAAGCCATCGCCAAGCGCGATATGGGCGAGATCGAGCTCGTCCCCCCGACCTGGGTCACCCTCCACCAGCTAGGCCAGCACACCACGGTCGATGCCGCCCTCGATTGGGCCCAAGCCAACGAACCAGCCGAGTTTCGCACCCGTCCCATTGCCAAGGATCCACTGACCGTGGCCTGGGCCGGTGATCATGTCTATGACGGGAAGACGTCCGAGTCCCCAAAGGGCGAAGGGGCCCGGCACCGGCTGATAATGGACCCCGCCGGCTGGGTCTACGAACGAACCCAATAGTCATTTCCGTTGGGTCGCTCGGCTAGGCCAACGTCAACCGGGCCGCCAACTTGTAGCTGGGGGGATGAGGGTCGAAACTGCTGTGATGACGACCCCGAAACTGGCCCTATTCGGAATCAACATGGGAACAATGGCCGATCCGTCGGTCATGGTGACCGTGACCCAGGCGGCCGAAGCCGCTGGCTACGAATCGGTATGGACGGGTGAACACATCGTCTTGCCCGACCCCCAGGCTCCTCCCTCCCCGGCGGCCCCCGAGACCCCCATGGTCGATACTGCCGTCGCCCTGGCCTACCTGGCCGCTTCGACGTCGACGATCCGACTCGGAAGCGGCATCATCATCTTGCCCCAACGCCAGCCCGCTGTTCTGGCCAAGAGCCTGGCCAGCCTCGACCACATGTCTGGGGGGCGCCTCATGTTCGGCCTCGGTGTCGGCTACCTGGAAGCGGAGATGACGGCCTGCGGTGTTCCCATGGCCGGTCGCGGGGGCCGGGCCGACGAGTACCTGCGAGCCATTCGGGCCTTGTGGAGCGATGACGCTGTCACCTTC
>JAAETV010000390.1 GCA_024227975.1 Actinomycetes bacterium | reverse complement strand
GGACCTGCTCCTGGCGTCGAGCTCGGAGCGCGGCCAGCCGCTCTTCCAGGGTTGGATCGTCCATTGTCAGTGCTCCATCTTGACTTTGAGTTCGCCCTCGTTCTCCTTGTCGAATTTGACTTCGAACTCGGCTTCGTTGCCGTTGGAGAGACGCATGAACTTGACCTTGACCTTGTCTGGCTCGTCCTTTTTGACCCGTGAGACCCAGCCCGGTTGGCGGGCTACGGTCCAGAGTTCCAGGGTGTCCCCGTCATGAAGGGCGATGATGATGGTCGCCACCCCTTCGAACTCGTAGGTGACGAACTCGGTCGAGTCGGTTTGAGTACTGGGAGCGCCCGAGGTCGGAGTGGGCGTTGTCGGCGCAGCCGTTGACGCCGGCGCCGTGGTGGTCACGTCATCGTCGTCGTCATCGGAGGGTGCGGCCTGTGTCGATGAGGCATTGCTTGCAGTACCCGAGGCTGGTGACGAAGCGGCCCCAGTCGGCGAAGTGGCTGGCTCTGTAGAAGTTGACCCTCGCGGTGTCTGCGAATCGGCAGCAGTATCCGCTGGCCTTGGCAGGGCCAGGGCAACAATCTTGCTCGGGGCGTCGTGACCCTTGGGCTCTCCGAGGCCCTCTGGCCCGGCGGGAACATCGGTCTGTTGGACAGCGTCCACCGTGTCCTGCGCAGGAGCAGCGAGCTGGGCGGGCTGCTCGACGATCGTGTCAGGGGCAACCAGGCCGAGCACGCCAACGTTCAGTCCTGCTGCTGCGAGGACGGTACCGACGATTGTGACTGCGGCTTGGTTTGGTGCTGGCAGGGCCATGTACGACCTCCTTCAATACCGTAAACGGCACGTGGCAAGGCCAAGGTTTGGCGGTTGGCGGGAATATCTACCTAATCGTCGCCGACGGTGCTCCTCAGCTCACCATCGACGTACTTCACTTCGAGGTCGCAGCGATCACCGGCATGCTTGAACTTGACCTTGATCTTCTCTGGCCCATCCTCCTCGATGTCTTCCTCGAAGATACTGGTGACCTCGACCTCGACCAGTTCGAGATCGAGGTTGCTCTTGACCCTGTAGATCACTGATCCACAGGGGCCGTCCAGAGTGGTACCTGTAGTCGCTCCGGTGGTCGAAGGCGCCGACGTCGTGGTGGCTGCTGAAGATGGGGGCGTCGTCATCGCCACTGTGGTACTCGAGCCACTCGTTTCTGGGGAGGGTGATGACACAGATGAGGTCACCCCATCGGCAGAGGAGCCAGTCGTCGGTGGTGTGTCGCCCGCCTTCGAGGACGCTCCAGCCACCGTCTCGCCATTGTCATCACCAGCGGGCGACGGCGCAACCGGGGTTGGGAGAGGCAGAGCGGACCCAGCATCGCCGCCGTCGTCACCCTCACCTCCGTTCGAGTCTGCCGGTACCGCGGCAACGAAGGACTCATCGGCGGGCACGAACCCATCCAGAGCCAGTGCACCAGCGACGACGAGCAGAGAGGCGGCCACCGACCAGGAGACAGCCCGGCCGGCTACATACCGTCGGCGAGCCCTGGTGACGGCGGGGCGGATGTCACCGAGTACCTCCAGCGAGGTGTCACGCATGGGAAAGGCTCGATCAAACCGTTGTCGCAGGATCTGGTCGATCTCGTGGTCCTCGAACGACTCCCGATCATCGTCGTCGACCTCATAGTCACCACCCATGATGCTGACCCTCACGCTCCAAGACGCCTCTGAGGGTGCCGCGAGCACGGTTGAGGTGGAACTTGACCGCTCCTGACGAGATACCGAGATCGCTTGCGATCTCGTTGACCGAGAGATCATCGATGTAGAACAAGGCAGCGGCACTCCGCTGCATGGCCGGGAGCTCCTCGAGAAGCTCGACCAGCCTCAGCGATCCGTCGACGAAGGGCGAAGCATCTTCTGTCTCGCTGGCGTCAACGGGAGTCACACGCTCTTCGCGGCGGCGGCGGCGCTGGTCGGCCCGGTGCAGATCCCGACTGCGGTTGATGGCGACCCTGCGAACCCAGGCCACCGGATTGTCGAAGCGTCGAACCTTCTTCCACCGGGCTGCCGCCTTGACGAAGGCCTCCTGAACACAGTCCCGAGCGGTTTCCTCGTCACCGATAGCGACCGTCAGAGAACGGACCAGGTGGTCATAGTGACGGAGGAAGAAACGTTCGAATTCTGGCTCGGGCACGGCCACCAACAGCTCGGTTCGCTCATTGCTCGATCTAGGCCAGGCACCCGCCCGGTCAGCTACAAGCGTCAAAGCAGTCATCACTTCAGCAACGTCGCTCGCCTGCTACCAGGTTTGTCACCGACCCCGATCGCGCTTCGTTCTACCCCAAGCCGTAACAGTAGCGCAATGGAGCAGTAATATCCACCGGTTGGCTGACACCGCGTCAACCATCTGCGCAACGATGCGACGAGCCAAACCATAGCCCACAACCAGCCACTCATAGGCATTTTTCCTTACGAAATTGGCCGCGGCAGCAAACCGGAATCAGCCCCAGCATCGTTCCTATCCCGACCGTCCCCCCATGAACAAGGATGAGACAACATGCGAGTCTGGATCGATGGCGAGCTGTGCACTGGGGTTGCCATGTGCGAAGCAACATGTCCCGAGGTATTCACCATGGCCTCAGACGGTATCGCCCATGTGGTTGATGCCTCCGGCCAAATGCTGCCGAGCAACACTGCGGCCCCCTTCGCCAACGAGCTGATCGAGTCGGTACTGGAAGCAGCCGAGGGTTGCCCGGAGGATTGCATAGTCATCGAGCAGTAATGCCTGTCCAGGTAGCACACCGGCAGATCGCGACCGATGCACAACTTCGACCCAACCTCGATGGGAAGATGCCCCAAGCCAGATGGCCATGGACCAGTTTCCATGGTCACAACGACCCATCATCTGGAGTTGAACAAACCCCACCTTTCCCGGGATACTTTTTGTCAGGCGGAAGAGGGTGGGATTCATGCAGGAATCGATTGCGCGAACAACGAGGGTATCCGGCGAGCCCTTGAACACGGTTCGACTCAGAACCGAGGCCGACCACTTCGGGTCGGAGTTGCTCGACAGCGGCTCGTTTAATCAGGGCCAGATCGTGGAAGTCGAGGATGTTCATGGCAACAAGGTCCTGCTGAGCCTGGCCGCGCTGGCCCGAGGCGTTGGCCAGACACCACCTGCGCCCAATCAGGATCTGATCTTCGACGATCTCCACATCGACCCCCAGGCTCGGGACGTCACCCTTGGAGGCCGAGCCGTCGCCCTGACAAGGCGTGAGTTCGACCTCCTCCTGTTCATGGCCAGACACCCCCGCCAGGTCTTCTCGAAGGCCAGTTTGCTGGAGGCTGTCTGGTCATCGGACACGACTTGGCAGAGTGAGGCTACCGTGACCGAACACGTCCGTCGGCTACGGATGAAGCTTGGCTACGGCAAGTCCAGCAGTCGTGGCCTGACGACAGTGTGGGGCGTCGGCTACCGATTCGAGCCGTAGAAACGGGGCGTCGAAGCCCTGACTACCCCTCCCACGACGAGGAGCCCGTTTCTCAATAGATGATCAACGACAAGGCCAAACCCTTGATATCGATGGTCGACTCCGCCATAGTGATCGCCAATCGGGCCAATCTGCAGGGCCCGCGGCGGCATGTGCACTCTCTCTGCCTCGCACGCCCGGACCGCTTCGGCCCCTCGTAACCGGAGCGGTCCGCCGTCGTTTACTAGGGAGCGTTGCCCTGAGCCGTCTAGAGCCCTAGCGAGACGGAACCGAGTGGTTGTGGTCGAGATACCACTCGAGGATGGGAACAAGGGCGTGATAGCCGAGCTCACGGGCGGCAGCCACCAGCTCCAGCAGCTCATCACGAGCCACAGGGCCTCCCAGATAGATCAGGACGAGCACACAAGCAAAGAACTCGTGCGGCGGCCACGTCTTTGACCGATACCTAGCCCCCGGAGTTGCGTCGCGCAACATGGTCAAGACATCGCGGGTGGTAGCCGCCGGGTCATGGCGCATCATCGTCCACAGCACGGAGCGGTAGAGCCGCTGGGCAACATCGGTTCGGGGTGGGGTCTCCGTCCCCAGCTCCAGCAGGGCCCGTACCAGCTCGAATAGGGCCGGCTCGTGCTCGATCCAGTTGAGGAGCTCATCGATCGGGGCCAGGACCTCGTCTGGATCGTCGCTCGGCAGTTGGGGTGTCTCGATATCGATGAGTGCGGTCAGGACAGTGTCGACCTCTGGTTCACAGTTGAACTTGTGGGCCATCGACTGACCGACGAACAACGCCCCAATTGCGTAAGCATCCGATCTGTCGAGGCCGTGCTCCACCTGTCCCATGCTAGAACATGGAGCCGCTTGGGTGGTGTTCCGTTGGGCGCACAGTCGCCAAACCCGCAAGCATGCCCACCTCTAGGAGTCGACCGTTCGACCTGGTCGCCACAACATGGTGAATGGGCGGACCGGGGCCTTGGCTGCAGTGGTCAGACCCCGAGCCAGCCCTCGTTTTCGACTGAACCCAGGGCGACGAACCATCCCTGCTTTGACGAACCACACCCAGCTGCCAATGGCCACTCCGGCCATGATCGCGGTGACGAACAACCACCCCCAGCTCCGGCCTGAGGCCGGCAGGTTGTTCACGTTCATCCCATACCAACCCGTGATCAGAGACAGGGGCAGGATGATGGCTGCATAGACGGTGAGCACGATGGTGGCCGCCGATTGCCGCTCGGCCGATGCTCCCCGGTAGGTATCGAGGGTGTCAGCCAACAGCCCTCGAGAAGAAGCCAACGACTCGACGACCAGATTATGGACGTCATATGCGTCGGACAGGATGGCAATCGCCTCCTTGTCGAGGACCGCTGGCGGGTTCATCCGCAGGCTGGAAACCACCATGCGTTGGGGCCGTAGCGCCCGACGAATCGTCGCCTCCTCTCGTCTCAGTAGCTGGATCTCGGCCAACACGCTCCGGTCAGCGTCGAGGGCCAGATCGGAGAGCTCATCGACCCGATCCTCGAACTCGTCGAGCGCCTCCAAGTAGCGCCGGCCGATGACCTCACTGAGCTGGGCGAACAGCTCCGGAGCACCATTCTCGGCCAGGTGAGGATAGGTCTGCACCGCGTCCCACAACCACTCCACCCCGACAACCGGTTCGGAGTGAACCGTTACCAGCAGGTTGGGGCGGATGAAGCAATCGATCTCATGGGTGTCGATCCGGTCATCAACGGAAATGAGAGCGTGGAGGACGACGAAGAGATGGTCACCAAAGAACTCATACTTCGGGAGCTGCTCGATGTCGATCACGTCTTCGATGGCGGCCGGGTCGAAGGCGAATCGGGTGCCGAGGTCATCCATCTCTCGCGGGTCACGAGAGCGGAGGTCGACCCACATCAACGAGTCAAGGGCCAGGTGGGTCTCGATCTCGTCCGGGTCGCAGGGTTCGAGACCCCCCTTGTCTGGGTCACGGACCAGTAGCCGATAGGTCATCCGAGAACCTCGATCATGGCGACGGGGCGGCCTTCGGCGATGGAGAGGTGGGCGGCTTGGCCGACGGCAACCGACCACAAACCGTCGGTCAGGCTCACAGGCGGTGGGTTGCCGGATCCGATGGCGGCCAAGAACTCGAGGTGTTGGAGGTAGCTGGAACCATGATGGAGGCCCTCGAAGGCCACATGGTCAGTGCTGACCGGCTCAATCTCGACATCGCCGATCTGGTGCTTGGCTCGCAACCCCCGCCGGACGACCCCTTCGGGTATGAGAGCCTCCAGCTTCCCCTCGTCACCAACAACCGAGATCTCCTCCTGGTTGTGGGTGGCTTCGGCGAACATACAGAGATCAAGACAGGCTCGAGCCCCGCTCGGGTATTCAACGATGACGAAGGCATTGTCCAACATGTCGGGCCGGCGCCCGTCGTAGAGCTCGTCGAGATGGTTCACGTCATGGCCTCCAGAGGCCATGACCTTGTTCGGTCGCTCCCCGATGATCAGGTCCATGAGATCGAAGAAGTGACAACACTTCTCGACCAGGGTCCCGCCGGTATTGACGCTGAAGCGGTTCCAATGACCCACCTTGTCCAGGAACGGGAAGCGGTGTTCACGGATCGAGACCATTCGGGGGGTCCCTATGATGCCTGCCCTCACCTCGTCGATGAGGCGAGCCACGGGCGGCATGAAGCGATACTCGAGCCCGACCTGGATGACTTGGGGTGCCCCTTTGGCCAGATCCAGAATCCGCTGGCAATCAGCGATCGTTGTACACAGGGGCTTCTCGACCAGGACATGGACGCCGGTGGCCACGACGTCGGCTAAAACGTCAACGTGGGTGAAGTTGGGTGAAGCGATGACCACAGCGTCGACCGAGCCAGCGGCTAGCAGGTCGCGATGATCTTCGAACACGGCGACCCCCGGAGGGCTATCGGCCATGCCGGCCTGGCGGGAGCCCTCGTCGGGATCGCTGATGGCCACCACGGTCGCCCCGTCGATGGCGGCGATATTGTGCAAGTGTTCACGCCCCATCATCCCGCTACCGATGAGGCCGTAGCGGATGGGATCGGTTGGAGTCGGCCACCGGGTAGAGCTCATGGCCAGCACTCTAGAGCCGGGGACCGAGGCGCCGACCCTGAGGAAGCACCATCAACGGCGGTGTGCCCTCCAGCAGCAGCTTCGGTTCAGCGAATCCACCCGTTCTCGACTCGGATGATCTGGTCGGCTCGCTCCAGGGCTACCGGACGGTGGGAGACGGCCAGCACCGTTGTCCCCTCAATTGCCAGGTTCTGCCAAAGGGTCAGCTCTGTCTCAACGTCGAGGGCACTCGACACATCATCGAGCACCAGCAGTTCGGGCCGTTGGATCAGGGCCCGAGCTGTCGCCACCCGTTGACGTTGACCGCCTGAGAGCCGCAGTCCCCGGGGCCCGATCATGGTGTGAACCCCGTCGACCATGTCGGCAATGTCGTCGTGGACCGCTGCGGTGTCGAGGGCAATGCCGAGGGCAGCCTCGTTGCCGGTTCCGAGCAGGATGTTGTCGCCCAGGGAGTCGGACACCAGCTGGGGTACCTGAGGTATGTAGGCGGCGTGGGGCGGGATCATGAACTCAGCCCGATCCTCGATCAGGTTTCCGTTCCAGAAGACATCGCCTTCACTATCCACTCGCCACACCAGCCCGAGTATCGCCCTCAACAGGGTGCTCTTGCCCGATCCGACAGGCCCGGTCACCACAGTGAACGAACCCCGCTCCAAGACGAACGACGCCTCCTCGATGCCACCATTGGCGAAGCGAGCGGTGAGACCGACCACGTCGAGCCGCTCGAGGGGCTGGCGCTCCTCGAGGGGTCGCGCCACATGGTCGACGTTGGGGTTGGCGTAGGGGAGGATTCGGGGCCTGACCACATTCGACGGCTCCTCTTCAGCCACGAGTTTGGCCATTCCTGCGAAGGCGACCGAGGCCTGGTTGGTCCTGGCCACCAACAAGCCGAGCATGCGGGGCAGGAAGCCGAGCCAACCCCCATAGCTCAAGAACAAAGCAAGCTCTCCAGCCCCGATCCGACCCTGTTGGATAGAGGCCACCCCGATCAGGATGACCAGACCGAGGCCAATCTCCGCCGTCGACTGGCTGAAGGAGCGGATGGCATAGTCGTAGAGCCGCACCCTGACCGCGGTCACCCGTCGTGCGTCCATGATCTGGCGAGTCCTGGCCAGGATCGACTCCTCGGCCCGGTTGACCTTGATCGTGGTGGCAGCCGACATGATGTCGCCCAACAGACCGGTCACCTCTGCCGTTGCTGCCCGATCGAGACGATGAGCAATCCGCAGCTTGGTCCCAAGGATGGTTGCGGCCACACCTACGACGGCCATGGGCAGAACCATGGCCGCCGTGGCCACAGGGTCGACGGTGGCCAGGATGGATAGGGCAATGATGGTGAACACGACGCCACCGACGACATCGATCCAGGTGTCGGCCAGCAAGGCAACGTCTTGGGTGTCATCGCGGAAGCGAGTGATGGCCTCCCCAGCAGAGGCAACCGGTTGGCCGGCCTCAGGCCCACCACTGGAGAGCTGGGCCCTGAGCATGTTGTAGCGGAGGATGGAGCGTATGTACTCCCAGGCCTGAGTGAACCAGATAGCTCCGGCCTGGAGGACCAACATGCGCAGCACCTCCAACAAGACCAGGATCGCCGCCAACCAATAGAGTCGCTGGGGCTCACCCTGCTCCAGGGCGGTGAAGGCGCGCCCGATGACCCAACCCAGCATGGCGGGAGCAACGAAGAAGCCGAGGAAGGCGACACCCCCGAGCCAGAAGTACCGACCCTCATGCTTGGCTG
>JAAETV010000389.1 GCA_024227975.1 Actinomycetes bacterium | reverse complement strand
GGGAGACAAGCCCAAGGGAACCCCCGGCAGCGGCGAAAAGAGCAACCTCGGCACCACCGCCGACGGCAGCGAGCGGCTCGTCGTCGACTATCTGATCATGAAAGACCTCAACAAGGACAAACCCAAAACCTGCGGTAGCGCTGTGCAAGTACCCGCAGGCAGCTCTGCCGGCCTCCTGGTCATAGCAGTCGGGGCCCTCGGCATCGGCACCCTCTGGAACCGCCGCCGCCGCACCCCCGCCACACTCCCCGTCTAGCCAACCCAACAACACGCCTTGACACTCGACGCACGACAATCAAGCGGGTACGTACCCGTACGCTGGAGCCTCCTTAGTCTGGCCAGCCCAGGCCGTGGTCGATCGAGTCTCTTGATACTGATCGGTATCGTGTTCGTGACGCTTGGAATGATCGGCCTGCAGACCACGGTGAGTACCGTGGCTGTTGGCCTCCAAGTGATGTTCGTCGCCTACTTCCTACGGCACATGGTCTTTGCCGTATCGGCCATGTCGGCTTCGGCTGAGCGCACCGTTGACAGCCACATTGATCACTATGAAGCGGGAGTCGGAACCCTGCCGTCAGTGACGGTGATGGTCGCTTGCAAGGATGAGGTGCTGGTGGTCGATCACCTTGTCATGGCGCTCGATGAGCTCGACTACCCCGCCGACCTTCTCGAGAAGATCATCGTCGACGACGGCTCAGAAGACGGAACGGCGGAGGCGCTCGACTACTGGGCCGCATGGACCCCCGACCTGGTCGTGCTCCATCGCCCCTCAGGTCTCGGTGGCGGCAAGTCCGCGGCGCTGAATACGGCGCTCAAGCACGCCCGAGGCGACATCATCATCGTGTTCGACGCTGATCACACGCCGAGATCTGACGTCGTAGTCCGCCACGTTCGCCATTACACAGATTCCCGAGTGGCGGCCGTCCAGGGGCGCTGTGTCGTGCGGAATGCTGGCGACTCGGTCATTGCCAGGCTGGTAGCCATTGACTACTCCGCCGGATACCTCGTCAACGAGTTCGGACGGGATGACGTGTTCCAGCTCCCAGCCTACGGCGGCGCCAACTGCTCGGTACGTGCCTCCACGCTACGCGCGGTTGGGGGATGGAACCCCAATACCGTCACTGAGGACACCGATCTCACGCTGCGCCTGGTCCTGATCGGAGAGATCATCAAGTTCGATGTCACGGCCATCGATGAAGAGGAGGCTGTGATCTCGCTGCGACGTTTCTGGCGGCAGCGGTACCGCTGGGCTCGCGGTCATCAACAGGCCGCTCGTGACTACCGCTATGCCATCTGGAGGTGTCCAGAGCTCAGCCTCATGGAGCGAATCGAGTCGATGATGTTCCTCCATGCGTTCCACATCCCGATCGCCACAATGGTGACGACCATTCTGGCCGGCCTGTGGATGACGGGTATTGCCACCCCGATCGATCCACTGGCGACCTTTGTTCTCTGGACGCTGTTGTTCCTGGGGCCACTGCTGGAGCTTGGTGCAGGACTCGTATTGGGCGGTCACGACCGTCGGGATGCGAGAGCCATGGCTTTCTTCATCCCGCTCTACTTCGTTTCAGGGGCCCTGTGCACGATGGCCTGGCTCGATGCCGTCATCAATCGTCACTACGACTGGGTCCGCACGGCGCGTCGGCATAGTCCCGAATCGGAGGTGGTCGCATGAATTCCTCGACCAGGATCCTCTTCCGAGTCGGTGGCGCCATTGCCATCGTGGTCCTCGGCTTCCCGCTGTTTCAGGGCTGGGTGCGACAGGTCGAGGTCCTGCTCTCGGTCCGCATCCTCCAGGTGTTGCAGCTCGGCCATCGAGCAATCGCAGTTGAGCACTCTGTGGTGCTTGTGCCTGATGGTCAGCCGGTGTTTCGAGCGGTGCTTTCGCCGGCTTGTTCGTCGCTCGCTGCCATCCTTGCTCTGAGCTGCCTCGCTGTTCTAACCCAAGGTCATCGGTGGCCGCGACGCATCGCCGCCGTCGGGTTGGCGATTGGTGCCGTGGCCGTCGGCAACACCATTCGTGTCGTGGCCTCGTTGCTGGTCGGGATCATGTCAGGACGCGGCAGCCTGGTGTTGTTCCATGACTTCGCTGGTGGTGCCTTCACCTTCGTATACATCATCGGCGGCTACATACTGCTCCTCTCGGTCCTGCTTCGGAAACCCGACGAAACGGTCGTTGGGGCGGCGGCGCTTCATCATGGCTAACAGCGTGCTCGTCGTCATCGGGGTCCAACTGATCCTGGCCGGTCTCGTCTGGCGCAATCGCTACCCCCGAAGTACCGCGATCATCTGGGACAGTCATCAGCGATTGCCACTCGACAAGTGCAGAGCCAGCAACCGCTGGCTGCCACGACGTCAGCCGGTCGATCGAGCCTGGCTAGATGAGCATCATGAACCGCAACCGGAAGTCCACCGTTGTCACGCAGTCGACAATGAGGAGGGCCAGTTCCTGTGACGGTCTTGGTTACGGGTGCCGGAGGCCCAGCGGGTATCGCCGTCATCCGTGCGCTTGCTATGGCCGGAATGCCGACCGTTGGGGTCGACGCTGATGCTGGTGCCGTCGGCCTCCGTCTGGCCGAAGACCAAGCTGTGATTCCTCGGGCCGATGCCGAAGGCTATGGGCCGTCCTTGGTCGAGGTTGCTCGGACCAAAGGCGCCACCGCCCTGATCTGCACCGTAGCGGAGGAGATGGCAGCGGTTGGGGTGGCGGCCGAGGCGCTTGCCGAAGCGGGGGTCGCAGTATGGCTGCCGACGAACGATTCCGTGAAGGCATGCATCGACAAGTGGGAGTTCGCCCAGCGGGCTGACCGGGCCGATATCACCATCCCGGCCACTGGTCTGGGCAAGGCCGATGGCATCCCAGGTCCATGGATCGTGAAGCCTCGGTTCGGTCGCGGCTCCCGAGATATTCTCCAGGTCGATGATCTTGATGAGCTGAATTGGGCGCTGGGTCGGGTCCCGAATCCAATCGTTCAGACTCGTGTGTGCGGGAGTGAGTTCACCGTCGACGCCCTGGTCGATCGGGATGGGGTCCTTCGCTCCGCCGTGCCCAGGTATCGCGTCGAGACCCGTGGCGGCATCTCGACGCGCGGAGTCACCTTCCGGAACCCTGACGTGGAGGATGGTGTCGAACGCCTGCTTGGGTGTGTCGGCCTCCGGGGTGTGGCCAATGCCCAGGGCTTCGTGACGCCCGACGGGGAGGTCGTCTTCATCGAGATCAATCCTCGATTCTCGGGTGGCCTGCCCTTGTCGCTCGCCGCAGGAGCCGACCTGGTCGGTCAGTACCTCCGACTGATCCGTGGATTGCCCGTCGAACCCAACCGGCTCAGCTTTCGGGCTGGTGTTACGATGATGCGGCACTTCGTCGAGGTCTTTGAGTGAGCCCAACCAGATTGGTTCGGCTTCTCGCTGGGCTGGTCATGGTCGTTGGCATCATGACTGCGTTTCCAGGGCCGCTGCCAGCCGCCGGGCCGCTGCTCGATGACATCATCCAAGACGAGGCCTACTGGATCTCGCTGACCCAGGTTCCGCCTGGCCGCGGTCCCGCCTCAGGTGCCATCGCTCGCTATCGACTCGACGAGCACACCACTCAGGCCTACATCAGCCCCTATGACGGGACAGTGGGAGCCCGCGGGATGCTGCTTGGCGGCCCTCGGTATCAGCCGATGGTCCGAGCGTGGATCGACTGGTACTTCGCCAACGTGAACTGGCCTGACTACAGCGGTGTGTATGGCACGGTCCACGACTATTGGGCCAACCCTCAGACCGGCGACCAGCAACTGGTCATCGACCCCCTCACCGGTGAAGGTCGCTACGACTCGACTGATGCCTATGCGGGAGTCTTCCTGTCGCTGCTCCGAGCCTACGCCGAGCAGGTCCCCGACGATCACGACTACCTACGCCAGCGGCGCTATCTCATCGACGTGATCGCCAATGTGGTGATCGCAACCAAGCACGAGAACGGTCTCACTGGTGCCAGGCCTGATTGGGGTGGGGAGTATCTGCTCGACAACATCGATGCCGAGCAGGGCTTGGCCGACTATGTCTGGCTGGCCGAGAACGTTCTGGACGAGCCGGGGGTTGGCGCCTACTGGACCGGCGAGGCGGAGAGCCTCCGGGCCGCCATCGAGTATGAGCTCTGGATCTCCGAAGTGGGGATGTACAAATGGGCGTCCGATCAGTCAAACCCCAGCTGGGACACGTTCTATGCCGATGCAACGTCGCAATCGTGGCCCATCATCTACCGGCACGCAGATTCGAGCCGGGGCCTAGGGCTGTGGGCCACATTCAACGCCATATGGCCCCAGTGGGTCACGTCGGCCGACAATCCTGGAACACCTGATCAGCAGCCGTGGGCGGTGCTTGCCGTGGCGGCGGCCGTGATGGGAGAACGCCAGCAGACCCTGGACTATCTGAGTGGATCCGAGCAGACGTGGGTGTCCACCGGCCGGCCATGGCCTTGGTCGGTCAACGACTCGACTCACCGGGCGATGGCGGCAGCCGCCGCACGAGACGCAGGCTGGGCCGGCTAGGCCCCTGGCATCCCCTCGTTCAGATCTAGGAGCATCCTGATCGCCGCCTTGGCATCGGCCACCGATCGCCACGGGGCTGGATCGTCAGGGCGATCTGCGTATTCGCCAGTGCGGACCCGGATGGTGGTCATGCCGACCGCCGCTGCACCCGCGATGTCCTTCTCAGGGCGATCGCCGACGAAGGCGACCCGAGACGGGCTCACTCCGAGTTGCCTCGCTGCGACGAGGAACGAGAGGGGATGGGGCTTTCGGTATTGGCGTCCGAGCTCGTCACTACACACGATGGTGTCGAACACCCTGGTCAGACCCAGCGACGTCAGCTTGCCGTGCTGGATTGTGGGATCACCATCGGTAATCAGGCCGATCGGCAAGACCGCCCCCAATCGGTCGAGGAGGGCACCAGTCTCGGGATCGAGGGTGAGGGTGTCCGAATGATGGCCTCGAAACGCCTCGACGAGGGGCCCGGTGTCGACCTCGGGTCGTCCGATCTTCGCCATGGCGCGGTCGATGATCCGCCCCCGGTCGGTTCCGCTGCTGGCGATATGCCGTAGCGCAGACCCCACCTCTCCTGGGTCGGTGTGGTAGAGCGCGTGAGCTGCCTCGGCCACCGTCACCCAGGCGCCAGAAAGCCACTCCTCCTGCAAATAGAGGGTGTCATCGAGGTCGAACAGCACGGCGTCGAACCTCCTGTTCTCATTCACAGATTCGGCTTCTGCTAGCTGGATCATTCACGCCCGCCCTTGGGGCACGGGCTGTCCAACGAAGTCGGGCTCGTCGAGCGCCAGAAGAGGGAGCGTCTCGGGTGCAGCCAGAATGCGGGCCACATGGTTCGCCGTGTACCCGTCTCCGTAGCGGCAGGCTGTGGCCGCCACCTGCTCCTGCTGCTGTTCGGTGCAGAACCGGGCTACGGCGGCAACGCCTTGATCGATGTCGAGCCCGCACAACACCGAGGTGCCGGCATCGACCCCTTCCCAGCGAGGGGTCGAACGCCTGAGCACCACGACCGGTAGGCCGAGCCAGGCAGCCTCTTCCTGGACGCCACCCGAGTCGGTTACGACAACGAGGGAGCGCGAGAGCTGATCGAGCATCCCGTCGTAGGGCAGGGGATCGAGGAGGGTGACTCCGCTGGCGTTGAGGCGTGACCAGAGGTCGAAGTCGTGCAGGCGCTTGCGGGTTCGGGGGTGGAGGGGGAACACGACAGGCGGGGCAATGACCATTAGCCGCTCGGCCAGCGTGACCAACCGGGTGAGTCGCTCGGGGTCATCGACATTGGTCGGGCGGTGGGCCGTCATGGTGACGCCACGTCGCGTCTCTCGGGCCGCTCGCTTGGTGCCGAACGTACGCAGGACGTCGAGCACTGGGTTGCCAACGACGAAGATCCTCTCCGGCTCGATACCCTCGGCTCGCAGGAAGGCGGCGGCGGTCTCAGTTGGGGCGAAGTGAAGCTGGGCCGACGCTCCAGCAACTCGGCGGTTCACTTCTTCCATTGATGTCGGGTTGAACGAGCGCAACCCGGCCTCGAGGTGTGCGATCGGGACCTGGTGGCGACGAGCGGCTAGACAGAGCAGGGGAACGGTCCAGGTATCACCGACCACGAGCAGGAGGTCAGGTTGATGGGTCACCATCTCCTCGAGGCCGCGGCGGAGGATCTCAGCCAGCCGCTCGCTCTCGCTGTCGGCGAGCTGCCATTGCTCGTCCGGTTCGAAGCCCAGCTGTTGATAGAAGACATCGGTCAGGTTGGCATCGAAGTGCTGACCGGTGGCGACGACCCGGACATGGTGACCGTCAGCACGAAGGCGGTGGATGACTGGCGCAAGTTTGATGATCTCTGGTCGAGTACCGACCGGGACGAGCACGTTCACACGAAGACCTCACCGGGGCGCTGAAACCATGACTAGGGAGAAGTTGGGAACGCTCTCCGGATCGTCAAGATCCGGAGAGCGTTCCAATGTCGATAGGAGGTGTTTGGTGCTGCCTACACGGGAAGCGGGGCGGTGCGGCGACGGCGGTTCCAGACGGTACCGACGGCGAGGGCTCCAGCTGCTCCGGCCATGACGACCATGAGGCCCGGGAAGCCGCCTGCGGGTACTAGGACGGCGCTACCGCAGGTTTTGGGTTTGTCCTTGTTGAGGTCTTTCATGATCAGATAGTCGACGACGAGCCGCTCGCTGCCGTCGGCGGTGGTGCCGAGGTTGCTCTTTTCGCCGCTGCCGGGGGTTCCCTTGGGCTTGTCTCCC
>JAAETV010000388.1 GCA_024227975.1 Actinomycetes bacterium | reverse complement strand
GCGAGCGTTTGGGTCCGGTCCCTGGATTGGGGCCAGGCGCCTGGAGAAGGACAGCTATGTCGGGGATGCATCGGTGGAGGCGGCCAGAGTCTTCAGAAGGGCTGCGTTCGACCAAGTCGGTGGCTACGACGAGGCGCTTCTCGCTGCAGAGGACTGGGACCTGGCCGATCGCGTTGTCGACACTGGGTGGAGCACAGGCCGTGTCACATCGGTGGCGTGGCACGATGAAGGGCGGATCTCGCTTGGAGTCATGTTCGCCAAGAAGCGCTACTACGGCGCAACCTATGGGGCCTATCGCCGGCGGCGACAACAGGGGCGAAGTATCGGGGTCGGTCGGGCCAGGCCGTTCGTTCGACAGATGGTGAGATCACCCGTGCGGGGAACGGGCTTGGTCGTTCTGAAGTCGGTGGAAGCCGCCGGATTCGCCATGGGACTCCGAGAATCGCGTCGGGAGGCTGGGTCTTGACCGCGGCGACGCCCTTCCGGTCAACCGGCCTGTTCGCCGGCGGAATCGGCAGATTCTCCGGTCCCGGTATTCCGGCCATGATGATCGCCCAGACGACCCCGGCGGTCATTGCGGCGACGGTGGCCATGACATGGGTTCGACCCGAGGAGTTCATGGCCTCCGGTGATATCGCGCCCTATCTACGTGATGGACTCGGAGTCGAGGTCGGCTTGGTCTGGAACCATCAGCTGACGGGCGCCGGATCCACGTCCTACGAGGTCGTCAGAGGGATCGACCTCGTTCTGATCCGATTCGTCGAGCTGTTCGGCGGCAGCGAGATGGCCGCACAGCACCTCCTTATGGCCGGCTGTCTGGCCATCGCTGCTTTCGGGGCTTCATTCTTCACCAGCGCCTTTCTACGTCAACCCCTGGCCGTTGCCGTTGCCGGCTTGCTTGCCGTCTTCAATCCGTACCTGCTGGTCCTTCTGCCCAATCCACTGTTTCCTCTTGCGTTGGGGTTGGCGGGCCTCCTGGCCGGACTGTTGCTGCGGGCCAACACTCATGACCCGCCCTCGCCGATACTCCTCGGGCTCGTCACCCTCCCCTTGGCCTATCTGGCGGTCAACCCGCCCCTCCTTGCGGTATTGAGCCTCTGGACGCTCACCACGGCCCTCACGGCTCGGTTCACTATCGGGCCGGGCTCGACCACTCGGGCTGTGCAGATGCTGGCCAAGGCCGCACCCGTTGCCATGATGCTGTCCCTCTGGTGGACGGTTCCTTTCGCGTTCACGCTCCTCGGAAGCGAGGGTGCGAAGGTGGCGGCCCAGACAGACGTCGATGCCTGGGCCTGGTCACACGCCGACAACTCGATAGCCCATCTGGTGACCCTGGAGGCACATTGGGGGTGGGCCCACGACTTCTTCCCGTTCCAGTCCTATCTCGGTCACGGATTCTGGCCGGTGCTGCGGTGGATCCTCCCCGTAGGCGCACTGGCCGGCATGGTGCTGGCCCGACGGCGCGCCACGGCCGCAACGTTGGCCACAATCGCCCTGGTGGGCGTGATCCTGGCCAAGGGTCTCCATGGTCCCTTCCCCGGCCTGAACAGCTGGCTCTACAACAACGTGCCCGGCCTCTGGCTCCTCCGGGAACCCATGAGCAAGATGGGCGTAGTACTCGTCCTCGTCTATGTGTCGCTGTTCGCCATGGCCCTGGAACGGGCCATCGGCATGCTCTCGGACCGAGGGCCAGCCGGTCGACGAGTGGCTGGGATCGGTCTTGGGTGTGTGGTAGCAGGAGCTGCGCTAGCACCCCTGCCGCTCTGGAACGGCGATGTCATAGCCCAAGAGAGGGGGATGCTCCCCTCGGCACGCGTGGAACTGCCAGACGAGTGGCGCCAAGCGGCAATCGCAATCAACCGGTCCGAGAGGGAGGGCAAGACCCTGGTCCTTCCCCAGAACACCTTCTACCAGGTGACCACTTCGTGGGGATACCACGGGGTGGACACCGTGATCAGCCAACTGGTGCTCGACCCGGTGATCCAGCGACTTCCGGGCGGATACTTCGAGGCGGTCGTGGGATATGAGTCGCTGGTCGACGAGGCGCAAGCCGCATTGGAGAAGGGAGATACCAAGAGCGCGGCGCGGGCACTGCAAGCCCTCGGCGTCTCCCATGTGATCGTCCGGCGAGATCTGGTGTCCGATGAGGCCGGATCCCTGGACAGGTCAGCCATCGAACGCTCGATGACTGAGTTGTCGCCGGAGCCGCCGATCCACGATTCTGTGGTGGCCTCGGTCTTCGCGGTCGATGGTGGGGGCCCGGTACAGATCTACGGCGACCTGATTGGGGTCGCTCACTCAGACAGCCAGGCGGGGGTGGTCGGTTCCCTAGCTCTCGACGCAGCGTCGACGACCTCCCTTGGCGTGCCGGTTGACGGTGTTGTCTGGCAGCTGGGGAACAGTACGAGTGCGGCTGAATTCGATTTCACGGGCTCTGGACAAAGAGAGCTGGTGCGAATCGACGATGGGGACGAAGTGATCGTGTCGACGGTGACAGCCGACCGATCTGCCCTCCTGTTCGCACCAGTGGACCCAGTGGAGCTGCGGGTCAACGACGAGCCACTAGACCCTCCGGAATCCGCTGTCATGGAGGTGGAACCGGATGCTGTATGGGGCCTCGAGGACATCACTGGGGTCCAACGGCTTACGGCCACCTCCGAGGTCCGAACCACCGCTGAGCATTCCGAGGTGCGCGCCTGGGCCTCGGAAGGGTCGAGTCTTCTCGGAGCCTTCCGGTGGGTTGAGGATTGTTTTCGTTTTGATGGGCGGTCGCCGGTTGATGTGGGATTGAGTGCGGAACAGAGTTTGGGGACGGTCCGTCTCAGCGCTGACGCCCACTCTGCTTGTACGTGGGCGCCGATCATTGGAGTCGAGCCTGGTCAGCGGCTTGGGCTC
>JAAETV010000387.1 GCA_024227975.1 Actinomycetes bacterium | reverse complement strand
TTGGGCTCTCGAGATGAACAGGGTGGGTCGCCGGCAACAGCACCAGCTCCGCCTGAGGTAGATGAGCAGTCAAGCGCTTGCCCAGTTCGGTGAACTTGGTGTCTCGGTCACCGGCCAGGACCAATACTGGCATCGTCAGCTCATCCAGCCGCGACCACAGTGGTTCCTGGTTCCCGGTCCCACAATGACGCAGGCTGGCGGCCAATCCCTCGGGCCGGTTCTGGAGCCGGGCTGGAATCGCCGCGGCCTCAGGCCGCAACCCAGTGAACAGGGGATTGGACAGCCACCGTTCGAGGAAGGTCTCGAGTCCTTGCGCCATCAGCCGATCGGCCAGTTCAGTGTCGGCCCGACGACGGCTGGCCCGTTCTTCTGGCTCGTCGATACCGGCCGTCACCCCAATCAGAACGAGACCGTGCACCAACGCCGGGTGATCAAGAGCCAAGTGCAGAGCCACCCGACCCCCCATCGAATAGCCGACGTAGACTCCGTCGCCCCCCGCCTCGCCCAGAAGGCGACCAGCGGTGACAAGATCGGCTTGGTCGAGCTCGGCCGGGGTCAGGCCGTGGCCAGGGAGATCGACGGCCATCACCTCGTGGTCGGCGGCCAGATCGTGGCCGAGGGGACCCCAGCAGCGTCCGTTCTGGGTGAACCCATGGGCCAGAACCACTCGTTGGCCCCGGCCTCGGATATCTGCATGCAAGCTCACCACCCCAGCATGGCAGCTCAGCACCCAAGCCAGGGGCGGAGCTGGTGGTGGGGGCCACCATGGGTGAGACTGGGCATATACATGCTGTGCCCCAGCAAATCACGGTCGCTCCCCACCCGATGGAAGCGGCCGGCCGGGTCCTGCTGGGCCTCGACCCGGCAAACAACACGTTCTGACGCGACCGAGCCGCAGCCGGATTTCAGCGCTAGGTTGACGTATATGAGCAGCAGTATCGCTGCGACTTTCTGCGCAACGATTGTCGACGAATGGGTCAGGGCGGGTGTGACCAGCGCTTTTGTGGCTCCTGGGTCGCGCTCAACACCGATGGCGTTGGCTCTGGCTTCACGTCCCGACATGGAGATCCACGTCTTCATCGATGAGCGCTCAGCCTCGTTCGCCGCTCTCGGTCATGGCCTGGCCGCCGGGCGACCAGCCGTGGTCTTGTGCACCAGCGGTACCGCATCGACCCATTTTCACGCTGCTGTGGTCGAGGCGGATCTGTCGAGTGTGCCCCTGATTGCCTGCACCGCCGACCGGCCTCCTGAGCTGTGGGACATCGGTGCCCCCCAGACCATCGATCAGACCCAGCTCTATGGCAGCTCAGTTCGCTTCTTCGCCGAACCTGGCGTCCCCGACGAAGCCATGGCCTCCTCATGGCGATCGGTGGCGTCGAGAACGGTGGCCGAAGCCATGGGTTGGACCGGAAGACCCGGTCCGGTTCAAATGAACCTGAGCTTCCGTGACCCCCTCATCGGTGAACCCGGCGAGCTGCCACCGGGGCGGCCTGAGGGCCGACCATGGCACGACCTCGGCTCGTGGAAAGCATCGACCAGCATGGGGGCGACCCAGCTCACCAATGTGATCGCCACCCTCCACTCCGGCAGCAAGGCTCGCAGAGGAGTGATCGTTGCTGGTTGGGGGGCTGATGATCCCGAGTCGATCCTGACTCTTGGCCGACGGCTGGGGTGGCCGATCTTGGCTGATCACCGCTCTGGGTGCCGCTCCCCTCATCAGTCGATCACCTTCTTCGACGGCTTGCTCCGCAGCGAGACCTTCGCCGAGGAGATGCGACCGGAGGTGATCCTGCGCTTCGGTGAAGCCCTCAGCTCCAAGGTGCTTGGTCAGTGGATCACCAGCTCGGAAGCCGACGTGATCTCCGTGGTCAACAAGAGCCGCTGGAGTGACCCGGAGCGGGCTGTTGGCAAGATGGTGGCCGCCGCTGGCGTTGCCAAAGCCCTGGTTGGAGGCCTACCTCGAGGTTTGAAGCCAGTCGACGACGCCGAGGTGTGGTCCAAGGCCGACAAGGGGGCAGGAGAAGCCGTCAAGGCCGTCGTTGATGAGCTGGAGGAAGATACCCACGCCACCTTCACCGAGATCGAGATCGCCCATCGGGTGATGACGGGCATCCCGCCCGACGGGGCCCTGCTGGTGTCGTCGTCGATGCCGGTGCGAGACGTCGAATGGTTTGGCCCCAACCGCGATGACATCGAGGTGTACGCAAACCGGGGCGCCAACGGGATCGATGGGATCATCTCCACCGCCATCGGGATTGCCTCGACCGGGCAACCGACAACGGTCCTGATCGGCGACGTTGCTTTCCTTCACGACAGCTCGGCTCTGGCCGGTCTGGCCGCCCGACCCATCCAGCTCGACATCGTCATCATCGACAATGACGGGGGCGGAATCTTCTCGTTCCTCCCCCAGGCCGATGGGCTTGATACCGAGAAGTTCGAGCTCTTGTTCGGGACCCCCCACGGGGTCAATCTGGCCGGCCTGGCCGAGGCCCACGGGCTGAATATGGCGGGGTGGCCTCTGGAACCCGAGGGCCCCAAGGGGGTCCGGGTCTCGATTGTCCGTTCCGATCGGGCGGCAAACGTTGCCTTCCACCACGCCGTCAACTCGGCGGTGATTGGTTCCACCACCTCGGAGAGCCCGTAGCCTACGCATCCATGGCTGACGTGGTAGCAGTTTCTGAGATCTTCAACGCTGATGAATGGAAGGTCATCGAGGGCTTCGACTTCACTGACATCACATACCATCGGGCCCTCACCACCGGGGCGGTCAGGATCGCCTTCGACCGACCCGAGGTCCGCAATGCTTTCCGCCCTCACACCGTCGACGAGCTCTACCGGGCCCTCGATCACGCCCGCCAGAGCACTGACGTCGGCTGTGTGCTGTTGACCGGAAACGGCCCTTCACCTCGAGACGGGGGGTGGGCTTTCTGCTCTGGGGGCGATCAGAGGATCCGAGGCAAGGACGGCTACCGCTACGCCGAAGGCGAGACGGCAGACTCGATCGATCCGGCCCGCAGCGGGCGGCTGCACATCTTGGAGTGCCAGCGGCTCATCCGGATGATGCCGAAGGTGGTGATCTGTGTGGTTCCGGGGTGGGCGGCCGGTGGGGGTCACAGCCTGCATGTGGTGTGTGATCTGACCATCGCCAGCCACGAGCACGCCCGGTTCAAGCAGACCGACACCGACGTGGCCAGCTTCGACGGTGGGTTCGGTTCGGCCTACTTGGCCCGTCAGGTCGGCCAGAAGTTCGCCCGGGAGATCTTCTTCCTCGGTCGGACCTACACCGCCGAGCAGGCTCACGCCCAAGGAGTGGTCAATGCCGTCGTAGGTCACGCACAGTTGGAGAGCGAGGCCCTCCAGTGGGCTCGGGAGATCTGCAGCAAGAGCCCGACGGCGCAGCGGATGGCCAAGTTCGCTCTGAACCTGATCGACGACGGTCTCGTCGGCCAGCAAGTCTTCGCCGGCGAAGCAACCCGCCTGGCCTACGGAACCGACGAAGCCCAAGAGGGCCGGGATGCCTTCCTCGACAAGCGCGACCCCGACTGGGCTGAGTTCCCGTACCACTACTGATTCAGCTAGGACCAGCGGGGTGAGCGGCCGGGCTGTGACGGCCTGGCAAGGGTGATCCAGGCCGGCTATCACTTGGGTCATGGACTTCGAGCAGATCGAGATCGAGCATGACGGCCCCGTACTCCGGGCCTGGCTGAACCGACCGGACAAGCGCAATGCTCACGACCAGCAGATGATCACCGAGGTCGGCGACCTCTTCCTCGGCCTGGCTTCAGAATTCGACGTGAAGCTGGTGGTTCTCGGGGGTCGGGGTCCTACCTTTTGTGCCGGAGCCGATCGGCGGGAACAGGTCCAGCCGGCCAGTTCCGAACGGGAGCAGCGCTACCGGGCCCAACTGGGACGGCGAGCCACGAGGGCCATCGAGGAGTGCGACATACCGACCCTGGCCCGGGTCCAAGGGCACGCCGCCGGCGGTGGCTCCTGTTTCGCCACCTCCTGTGATTTCCGGATCACGACCACAACCACCCAATGGTGGGTACCCGAGGTTGAGCTTGGCACTCCCCTCCCGTGGGCTGCCACCCCTCGACTCATTCAGGAGATCGGCATGGCCCGGGCTCGCCGCTACGTGATGTTGTCGGAGCGGATCGATGGGCCGACGGCCGAAGCCTGGGGCTTGGCCCATGAGTGCGTGCCCGATGACGAGCTCGATGCCGCCGTGGCCCGGTGGGAGAAGCGGCTTCTCTCCCTGCCTGATCTAGCGGTGACCATGGCCAAGGCTCACTTCCGAGGATACGCCCGAGGCAACGCCCTCGGTGACCTGTCCGAGACCGACGGTGATCTCAGTGCCATCGTGCGCAACACCGACGACTTCAAGGCCCGCTTCGCCAACTTCTAGCGGTGTGGCACCTCGTTGGAGGGATCATCGA
>JAAETV010000386.1 GCA_024227975.1 Actinomycetes bacterium | reverse complement strand
GTTATGAGCCACCCCCTCGGTGACACTGCGAAGGAGATCGACCCGCCGAGTCGTCAACGAGAGGTTGATGAACCCGCCGCGCATCTCGGGGTTGGAGCTGGGGGCGAGGGATCCGCCCAGCCAGGGCAGGAACAGGGCTCCACCGGCGCCTGGTGAAGTCTCAGCCAGCGCGGTGTCGAGGTTGGCGAAGAGGGTGTCGGTGGTGTGCTGGGCGAGGGCATCACCGGCGTAGACGATCTGATCGAGCATGTACTCGACGACACGACCCCCGTACCCGTTCTCGGCCAACACGAGATAGTGGTCGGGTGACAGGCCGGGCATCGACAGGACCTCGTGGTCGACATCGGTGTCCTTGTGTCCAACCGAATCGACGACCACGCTGGTGGTGCCGATCGCCAACCCGGCCCGTCCGGGCCGAACCATCCCCGAGGCGACACCGACGATGGCGGTGTCGTTCGACCCCGGGAACACCACCGCTTCAGCCGGGAGGCCGAGTTCGGAGGCAACTGCCGGACGGAGGGTGCCGACGACCTCGTCGACCCCGATGAGCGGCGGCAGGCACGAGGGATCGACACCGGCGAGGGCCACCAGCTCGTCGTCATAGCTCAGCGCTCCGAGGGTGCGGTTGTCGCACAACTGCGACATGAACATCGAGTGCTGGGTGGCCGTAATGCGCCCGGTCAAACGGGCTGTGACGTAGTCCATCGGCTCGAGGTAGGCGGCGGTGGCCTGGCGACACTCGGGTCGGTCGTGTTGGAGGTGGAGGATGTGGGCCAGGGCCAGACCGCCACCCAGCGGGGGGATGCCGTGCTTGTCGAGCCAGATCAGAAACGAGCTCTCGTCGTCAGCCATGATCGCCAGCGAGTGATCGGTACCCCGTTGATCACTCCACATCACCAGCGGTCCGACCGGGTCAACCTCGCCGTTCACCGGCACGATGGACGAGTATTGGCTGCACACGCCGATGGCGGTGACGTCCGAGGCGACCCCGGCATGAGCCCCTGTGAGCTCGGCAACGGCATCGACCGTGCGGGCCCAGAGTTCACCAGCATCCTGCTCGACCGCTGAGCCCCGACGGTCGGTACTCAGCGCCCTCTGGGTCTGGCCAACCGCTCGGCCGTCGTCGGTGACGAGGACGGCCTTGACGTTGCTCGTGCCAATGTCGAGTCCCAGGGCCGCGGTCATCGCTTTGCTACTCTCTCCATGCCGCAGTCTAGCTGGCTGGTAGCAACGGGCCGATCCAGACGATGCGGGTCCGGCGAACGAGGTGGAGCCCAAGCACAGCGCGAATACCGCCTACCCGGTTCGAGCTCCGTGGCACCGATCAGTCGAACCAGAAGCCGTCGAGGAGCTTGCGCCGCTCATCGCGGGAGTCCCGTTCGACGAAGTCCTTGATGCCCTGACCGAACGGCTTCCGCTGAGGGGCGCCCTCGAAGGCCATGACGTCGGCGTAGTCCAGGTCGGCCCCATGATCGAGGAAGTACTTTGTGCAGTGCATGGCCGTTGGGTCCTTCGACAGCAGGATCTCGATGAGCGCATTCACCTCGCGCTCGAGATCCCCGGGCTCCACCAGGCGGTTCACCAGGTCATAGCGCTCAGCCTTCTCCGCGCTGAACAGGGTGCCCAGAAGATTCCACTCCTTTGCCTTGCGGCGTCCCGCATACTTCGCGATTTTCGCCGTTCCGCCCCAACCCGGCGTGATGTCCCAGTTGATTTCGGGCATTCCCCAACGCGACCGAGGAGTGGCCACCACGAAATCCGACACCAGGGTGAGTTCCAAACCACCGCCGGTGCAGACGCCATCGACAACGGCGACGGTCACCGGCACCAGGTTCTCCAGCAGCTTCACCGTCTCCTGGTACAGGCGCACCTGCCACTGGGCATCCTGGGGCTTCCAGTCGTTGAATTCCTTCAGATCGTCGCCGGCACAGAAGGTGTTCCCGGCCCCGGTGAGCACGAGCACCCGGCACTCCCGATCGATGTTGACCTCTTTCATTGCGTCGTTGAGCTCCTGGGAGAGCTCACGATCCAGCGCGTTGTGCGCCTCCGGGCGATTCAGGATGATCGTCGTGACTGGGCCCTCCTTGCCCATGATGAGCTTTCCCGACGGCGACATCTGCTCGGCCATCTGCCACGACCTCCTGAGGTGAACTGTTCCGCTCTCGCACCCTAAACCAGAGGGGTCTGGTTGTGCGAGGTTGGATGTCGGTGATGGCCCCGCCTCCACCCGCCGGGATGCCACGGTGCAGTTTGGGCCCGCCTCTTCACTGTCTGCTCTTCGCAGCGGCTATACCAACTGGAGTGAGAGACCCCGCCCGGTAGCGCGTCGAGAGGCGGAGATCGAGGACAGCATGCATTCACACGATGACGATCACGAATCGACCGGGGCCCCGGAGGCAGAGTCGGATGCCGCCCGAGAGGTCCCCGATCTCGGCGAGGCTATCTCCGGCCTCGCGCTGCGAAGCATCGGGCCGGCCTTCATGGGCGGCCGAATCGCTGATATTGCCGTCCATCCAAGACACCGGGCCACCTGGTATGTGGCCGTGGGCTCCGGCGGGCTGTGGAAGACGGTCAACGCCGGCACCACCTGGACGCCGGTCTTCGATGACCAGCCGTCGTATTCGATCGGTTGTGTCACGATTGACCCGAACCGGCCCGACATCATCTGGGTAGGCACCGGTGAGAATGTCAGTGGCCGCCATGTGGCCTGGGGCGACGGTGTCTATCGGAGCCTCGACGGTGGGAGGACCTGGGGCCGCTCGGGTTTGGAGCGCTCCGAGCACATCTCCGAGATCCTCGTTGATCCTCGTGACGGCGATGTGGTGTACGCAGCAGCAGAGGGACCCCTCTGGTCGCCGGGTGGGGAACGGGGGCTCTATAAGAGCATCGATGGTGGAGACACCTGGGAAGCAGTGCTCGAGATCGACGAGAACACCGGTGTCGCCAGCGTCGCCTTCGCACCCGACGACCCGGATGTGATCTACGCAGCCACCTATCAGCGCCGCCGACGGGTCTGGTCGTTCCTTGGGGGCGGTCCCGGGTCCGGGATCCAGAAGTCAACCGATGCTGGTGCAACCTGGGTCCGTGTCACCAAAGGTCTACCCGAGGGCGACATGGGCAAGATCGGCCTGGCCGTCTCTCCCGCCGCCCCGGACGTCGTCTACGCCACCATCGAGGCCAACGAAGAGGAGCGAGGCTTCTACCGATCAACCGATCGGGGTGAGAGCTGGGAACGGAGGAACGAGTACATCTCCGGTGGGACCGGGCCGCACTACTACCAGGAGATCACAGCGTCGCCGGTCGATGCAGACCGTGTCTATCAGGTGGATGTGTTCCTCCATGCGACCAGCGATGGGGGCAAGACCTTCAAGATCCACGAGACCGGGAAGGCCAAGCACAGCGACAATCACGCCATCTGGATCGACCCCGACCAGCCAGACCATCTGCTGGTGGGCTGTGATGCCGGGCTCTACGAAACCTTCGATGACTGTGTCTCGTGGCGTCACTTCCCCAACATGGCAATCTCGCAGTTCTACCGGGTGGCACTCGACAATTCAGAGCCCTTCTACAACATCCTGGGCGGGGCTCAGGATCTGGGAACACTGTTCGGTCCGTCCAGAACCATGCACGTCGATGGGGTCAGAAACCAGGACTGGTACGTACCCCTCGGGTCCGACGGCTATCACGTGGCCTTCGATCCCGATGATCCCGAGACGTCCTACCTCGAGTGGCAGGTGGGCAACGTCATGCGATACGACCGCCGGACCATGGAGCTCCAGGACATCCAACCCCAACCCAAGTCGGGCGAGCCCCCAGAGCGGTGGAATTGGGACACACCGATACTCATCAGTCCCCACGAGTCAGCCAGGATCTATGTCGCGTCGCAGCGACTGTGGCGCAGCAACGACCGGGGCGACTCCTGGGCTGCGATCAGTGAAGACCTCACCAAAAGCCAAGAACGCCTCGGGCTTCCAACTGGGGGTCGCGTCGAGAGCATCGATGCGCTCTACGACCATGAGGCGATGTCGTACTACGGCACCATCACCCACATCACCGAATCACCTCTGGCCGAGGGCGTTCTCTACGTGGGCACCGACGATGGCCTGATCCAGGTCACCGAGGACGGGGGTTCCATGTGGCGAGTCGCCGCTGGGCTTCCCGGCGTCACCGACGATGCATTCGTCAACGACGTCGAGGCTTCCCGCCACGATGCCGATGGGGTGTTCGCAGTGGCCGATGCCCACAAGAACGGTGACTACTCCCCGTATGTGTTCGAAAGCCCTGACCGGGGCCGCACCTGGCGGTCGATCAGCGGTGATCTCCCTGACGGCACGATCGTGTGGGCCATCGAGCAAGACCATGTGAACCCCGACCTGCTGTTCTTGGGCACCGAGTTCGGGATCTACGTTTCGCTGAACCGTGGAGGGAACTGGGACCGGTTCACCAGAGACGTACCGATGATCGCCTTTCGTGACATCAAGCTCCACCGTCGAGACGACGATCTCGTCGGTGCCAGCTTCGGGCGCGGAATCTACATACTCGACGACTATGGGCCTCTGCGGCAGATGTCCCCCGATGCCCTGGCTCGACCCGCCGTTCTATTTGGGGTCCGGGATGCCTGGAGATACGTCTCGTACCAGCCGATGCAGGCGGCGGGGCAACCCACCCTCGGGTCATCCGCATTCCGGGCGCCCAACCCTCCCTTCGGCGCAACGTTCACCTATCGGATCGCGGCCGACTACCAGACCAAGAAGAAGGAGCGCATCGAGGCCGAGAAGCAGATCGGTCCCGACACCGATGTGCCATTCGCAGGCTGGGACACCCTGTGGATCGAGCACCTCGATGTCGGCCCACGGCTCTTCCTCGTGGTGAGTGATGACGAAGGAAATCCGATCCGACGGATCGAGGCCGAAACCAAGGCCGGCGTCCACCGCTCTACCTGGGATCTGCGCTTCCCTCCCCCCGCTCCGGTCCGTCTCGAGAAGCCCGACTTCGAGCTGCCTTGGGACTCACCCCCCAAGGGCCCGCTCGTTCCCAGCGGGAACTACTCCGTCGAGCTGGTACTGGTAACCCCAGAGGCAACCGAGACGGTCTCAGGACCGGAGACGTTCGCGGTCAAGGCCACGGCGGCGACCGACCGTTCCGACAACGCGGAGGACACGGCGTTCCAAGTGGTATCGGCCGATCTGGCGCGCCGCGCGTCGGGGGCGGCCGCCCAGCTCCAAACTGCCGGTGACAAGCTGAAGCATCTGCGGGCCGCCCTCGTTCACACACCAGGCGAAACGACGGGGCTGTTCCAAAGACTCGAGGTCATCCACCGTCGCCGAGAAGAGCTCGCCCGGTTTTTGAGCGGCGACCCGGTCCGCCAGCGGCTGTCAGAACCGGCGGTTCCCTCGATCATTGCCCTCATCGAGCGGGTGATGGGTTCCCACTTCGAGACCACCCAGCCCCCGACTCAGGCTCAGCGAGAAAGCATCGATAGGGCAACCGCCGCCTTTGCGGCCGTGACCGACGACCTGAGGACTCTCGTCGACGACCTGGCCGAGCTGAGTGCCGATATCGACGCCGCGGGTGGTCCCTGGACACCCAGATGAGCAACCATTCGCTTCAGGTTCAACACGTTGACCACGAGACCGCGGCCCAAGGTGCGCGAGGTCGCCCGAGGCACCGCAACTACGCCGGGCCGCTCACTGGGTGTGGTCCAAAGCGCCTTGATCCCGAGGCACGCTCAGCGCGGCCCGCCTTCCACTGCTGATCCCATTGCCGACGATGTACAACAGGTTGGGACCCGGCAACATGACGAGAACGATCGTCGCGGCCGAGAAACTCAGGAGAATCCCGTAGCTAGGCATGTGCTCGTCACGCTCTCTGGTCTGGGTCGGGCTGGGCGATGCCAGCGGCGAAGGCGGCGATGACAGCTTGGACGCGGTCACGTACGCCAAGCTTGGTCAGCACGCGGCTGAGATGTGTCTTGACGGTTGCCTCGCTGAGGTAGAGCTGTTCGGCGATCTCAGCGTTGGATCGACCCGCGGCCAGGTGTTGGAGTACCTGGCTCTCTCGCTCAGTGAGTTCATCGATGCCTGGGACGCGACGAACCTGGAGTGAGGTTCGGGCTTGTTCGACCACGACGCGGACGAGCGATGGTGCAATCGCGACATCGCCCGCAGCGACCGAGCGGACGGCATCAATGAGGTCTGTAGACGATGCGTCTTTGAGCAGGAAGCCCGAGGCGCCGGCAACGATGGCAGTGGACACGTACTCGTCGAGGCCAAAGGTGGTGAGGATCAAGATCCGTGGCGGGTCGGCTTGGGTCATGATCTCCTCGGTAGCGGCGAGGCCATCAAGTTGTGGCATGCGGATGTCCATCAGAACAACATCGACCCGCCGAGTCCGGCATGCTTCGATGATCTCGAGACCGTTGGCGACCGAGGCGACAACGCTCATGTCAGGCTCGTTGTTGATGATGAGCTCGAACCCGGCTCGGATCATGTCCAGGTCGTCGGCGATAGCAACTCTGATCATGGGGCGGCCCTTTCGGGCTGAGCACTTCCGGTGGGGAGGGTGGCGTGGACGATGAAGCGGTCACCGGTTTGCTGGGCGTCAAATGCACCGCCGAGAATGTCGGCCCGTTCAGCCATCCCCGTGAGGCCGGCCCCTCCAGCGTCTGGTAGAGCGGCCGTGGTTGGTTGGTTGAGGTTGTTGGTCACGCTGATCTCGAGCTCGGCTGGACCGCAGGTGAGTTGGACATTGATGGTGACACCGGGTCCGCCGTGTTTGATGGCGTTGGTTAGCGATTCCTGGATGATCCGGTGCGCTCCGCTGGCAACGACTGTCGGCGGGTTGTGGTCATCACAGCCTTGCTCGCTGAGGGTTGCATCGACCCCGGCCTCGGCCAGGTCGGTGACGAGTCGTCGGGTTGCGTCGAGGTCTGGGGCTGGGGCGAGATCAGTGACAGCCGATTGGCGGAGGCCGGCGAGGACCCGCCTGGTCTGGTTGAGCGCCGAGCGTGCTGCTCCGGCAATATCCGCAACGGCCTCTCCGGCGACGCCTGGCTGATGTTTTGCAACACGGTCTGCGGCTTCGGCCCGTACCGCAATGACCGACAGGGTGTGTCCGATGATGTCGTGTAGTTCTCGAGCAATGTGCGAGCGTTCGTCGGCAACGGCCTGGGCCCGTTCGTGTTCGTTTCGAACGCGGACTTCGGCCATGTGGGCTGCAAGCTCCTCGGCGACTCGTCGTTGCCGCGACGCGTTGACGCCGAGTGCGATCGCAGTGCCACAGGTGAGGACGATGAGTGGGAGCTGATAGAGGGTGACGTCGTCGGCGATACGCACCCCGATCCCGGTGACGACGGTGAGCACCGTGCTCGCTAGGACTGCAACCTGCAACCCTCGCTTGTCGGCGTCAGATGCAGCGGTGTACAGGATCACGATGACCGAGAGCAGGACCTCAGGGAGGTTGCTGATCCAGATACCGGACTGGGCGACTGCGGCGAGCATCGTGACCGGGATTGGGTTGAGGCGGCGGACCGCAACCAGGATCGGTGGGGTGGCGATGAGGAGCCAGTGCCACCAGGTCGAGGGTTCGATGGTATCGGGCCGATTGACGTCGACGAAGAAGCCCGAGAGGATCGCAATGCCGAGCAGACTCGCAGCCAAGGCGATGTCGCCCTTGCTTGGGATTTGCTCACCGTCGGTCGAGGAGAGAGCGATCACGGTCGTCCAGTCTGCCCGGCAAGCAGGCCTGAGTCGTCGTCTCGCACCGGGATGAGGATGCTGGCGGTGGCCAAGGAGGCGAAGCTGGCACCAATGGTACCGGTGCGGATACCTGCGGGTTGATGGACACCGCCCGCGTTCTCGGGTGGATGAGCCGGGGTCTGATCGCTTCGTTCACCGTCAGAATCGGCCATAGTCCTGGTTCCTTGCTTCGAGTAGCTTCCGTTGAGCCGCTGAAGACAGCTTGAGCGGATCCCGAGCCGGCCGAGTCAGGCAAAGGTCGCCTTGCCCATCATCCAAACGTCTCATCCCCGGTCATCGGCGGCATGGCTGACGTCACCACCTGTGTGACACCGATGAGAGGACGCGAGCGACCCCGTCGGACCAATAGTCCGACGGGGTCGATTGAGAAGGCGAAACAGGTCACCGTTCAGCCAACAGTGTGGTAGCCAATGGTCTCAACCTGGCCGGTCCAGAACGGGAACCTCTCACCTCCGTTGGCTCTTGAGATCGTGAAGCTGTGGGGGATCATCATCCCATCAACGAGCCGGTAGTCGCCTCGCAGCACATGTTCGCCCGAGCCGTGATAGGGAGTGGTCAGGTCTCCGTCCTCTTCCGCCGCGAAGGACTCGAGGCTGCCGTCGGGGCGAAAGGTGGCAACGAGTGAGGCCTCGAGACCGTCAGCGACCACGATGGCCCGAGCATGGGTCTCATCGATAGGCTCCCAGTGGACCGGTCCACCGGGCAGGAGCGCTGCGGGGTACATCGGACTCTCGAGCAGCCAGCGCCGCAGCGACGTCTGGTTGAGTTCCGGGGTTTCGGACTCATCTACCACTGTGAGTGTGGACATGACCTTCGCCTTCATCTCCATCTGGCCCTCGGAATAGAAGTCATAGGCTCGAGCCCAGATCCCCGGGACCATGGTGGTGCGGGCCGAAAACATCAGGCCGGGGACACCAACCGCGACGGTTTGCTCAGCGGTCGTTGGCGAGAACCCGTCGGTCAGCGGCCGGCGGAATTCTCCTTCCATGGTCAGCTCGACAAACTCGATTGGCTTGTGGGACTCGACGAACGTGTAGTCGAAATACCGCTGGACCGGCTTGGGTAACTCGCTGACTACAGCGGCGTCATACACAGGCGAAGGGTTCGCCACTCCGATGACTTCGACTCGATTGCGGAAGCCCCGGATTTCTGCCTCGGTTTGTCGAGCCGAGTATGCAACCGTCACGCCCAATACCGCGATGATGGCGGCCAGAACCATCAACGAGCCTTTGAGGAAGCGTCGGGCGCGGCCGGCCCCTTTTCGGCGATGCGGCGCCCCCCGACGGCCACCCGTCGTGGTGTCGTTTGGGGATTTGGGAGTGTCAGTGTCTGGGGGGTGGATGGTGGTCGACATTGCTCTTTCTCCTTGTTCTCAGAAGCTCGACTCGAGCTGCTGAAGACAGCCTGATCGGACCCTGAACCATCCGAATCAGGCAGAAGTCGCCTCGACCATCATCCAAACGTCTCTTCCCCGCGACGGTCTCTCCTCGGTGCGGGGTTCTGTTGGGGTGGTATCCGACACAGCCCAGGCGGTCCCCTGTTTGTCAGGGTGGAATCGGAGGGTGTCGATGTCCATGCACTCCATACGCATCGCCGACTCATACATTGTGCAAGTCGTCCCGTCCTATGTACGCTCCGCTCGTGGGGGTAGGCGAGCGCAACGAACGATCAGACGCCGTCGCCCCCGTTGTCGGTATCGAAGCCACGAACGAAGCGGCATCCGGCGCTCCAACCAAGGAACTCCCAACATGAGTGACCGCCCCAATGTGATCCTCATCAATTGCGACGACCTCGGCTATGGCGATCTTGGCTGCTACGGGTCTCAGGTCCACGACACCCCGGCCCTAGACCGCATGGCAGCCGAGGGCACCCGCCTGACGGACTTCTACATGGCATCGCCGGTCTGCTCGCCATCGCGGGGAGCGATGCTCACGGGCTGCTATCCGGCCCGGATCGGGTTCGACAACTTCGACGGCATCCACGTGCTGTTTCCGGGAATGGGCGTCGGCCTGAACCCATCGGAGGTGACGATCGCCCGTCTACTCAAGGACGCCGGCTATTCGACGATGATGGTCGGCAAGTGGCATTGCGGTGATCAGCCCGAGTTTCTCCCGACCCGCCACGGCTTCGATCATTGGCTCGGGCTGCCCTACAGCAACGACATGGGTATTCAGCCCAACGCCCTCACCGCCGAGGAACGTGCTGATATCGAAGAGAAGTTCGACATCAAGCTGCCGCCACCGCTCCAGGTCCCATTGCCGTTGTTGCTCGATGAGGACGTGATCGAGGCTCAGCCTGACCAGGCGTCGCTCACCTCGCGCTATCTCCAGGAGTCCGTCCGGTTCATCCGCGAGAAACAAGACGAGCCTTTCTTCTTGTATTTCGCCCACATGTACGTCCACCTGCCCATCTACGTCCAGCCCCGATTCGCCGAGGAGTCGCGCAACGGCCCCTACGGGGCAGCGGTTCGGTGCATCGACTGGGCCGCCGACGTGCTCCTGCACGAGTTGGGCCAACTGGGCATCGACGACAACACCATCGTCATCTTCACCAGCGACAACGGAGCCCTCGCCCGCCCCGGCGAGGGGAGCAACCTCCCTCTGAGGGCCAACAAGGGCACTACCTGGGAAGGTGGCCAGCGAGTGCCGTGCATCGTGCGTTGGCCAGGCCAGATCCCGCCCGGGGTCGAAAGCAACGCCATGACCACGGCCATGGATCTCTACCCCACGATCGCAGCCTGGTGTGGAGCCGAGGTGCCGTCCGACCGCACGATCGACGGCCGCGACATCTCATCGATCCTCCGGGGCGAGGACAACACGTCGCCCCATGAGGCCTTCTTCTACTACTCGGGCTCCGATCTCGAAGCCGTACGTGCGGGCCGATGGAAGCTCCACGTCTACAAGTCCCCCAACCGCCGCGGCGGCACGGGGCCGATCCAGGAGCTCTACGACCTCGAGATCGACATCGCTGAGACCACCAATGTCGCCGAGTCGCATCCCGATGTCGTCGCCGAGCTCCTTCGCCACATCGACCGGGCCAGAGACGATCTCGGTGATGGCGCCTCCGGCGTCGAGGGCAAGGGCCGTCGATCGGTCGGCCGAGTGTCCGACCCCGTACCGCTCACCACCTTTGATCCCGATCATCCGTACTACATGGCCGAGTACGACCTCGCCGACCGCGGATAGACAGGACACACTCGCCTTCTGAGTCACGATCCGCAGCCCAGTACCAACACCAACCTCAAGCTCTACACCGAACCACCTGCGGGACCCGCCGGGGGCCACGGCACCTGGCGAACCTGGAGTCGTGTCATCTCC
Organism: Actinomycetes bacterium; assembly: GCA_024227975.1. Next base: position 1,700 of record JAAETV010000386.1, on the reverse strand, counting down.
AGACGCTGTCGTGAGATCCAGAGTTCGCCGATCGCCGAGCCTCGCTTGCGAAGGTCCTCGTGATGGTTCCAGGCCGCCAGGAGCTCTCGTAGGAGTTCGTCTCGACGGATCCCATCACCGTCATCGCCAACAGGGCCGATGGGAACCGGGGTCGCATCAACTGCCCGCTCATCGCCTGCGCCCTTCGTTTGCAGCGCTGACCGAACTCCTCCCCATTGCGACCGGAGGCTGGCGGCCCCTGTTGCCGTAGCTTCAGGCTGGGGAGGCCATGGTTGTGGTGCGAGATCTGCGACGAATTGCCACAGGACCCGCATCGCCGGTGCTGCGCCATGAAGCGCGTGCCTGGACTGGAACGAGCCGGTGGCTGGCTGGGAGGCCATCTGCTCTCGCATACCCGGCACAGCGAAGTACTGAGCGAATCGGTTCATATCCATCGTTTCACCAATCTAGTTTGCAACTGTTGTTGCATGATTGTTCTATCATTGCAGAAACCTTGGTTACATGCAAGAATTGTCAAGTGGATGACCCTTCGACTCAGCAGCAGTGGGTCCTGCTGTCCTATCGCCTGCCCCGAGAGCCGTCGACCGCTCGCATCGCCACATGGCGAAGACTTCGTAAGCTCGGGGTGGCCCAGATCGGTGATGGACTAGTAGCGCTCCCCTATGACGCTCGAACCAAGGAGCACCTCGAATGGACCGCAGCAGCCGTGATCGAAGCCGACGGTGAGGCCATGGTCTGGGTCGCAGTGCCGGGGTCACATCGAGACACCGAACAGCTCGCGAACCAGATGCGATCAGCACGACAAGACGAGTACCAGGTGCTGATCGAGGAGGCCGCCGCACAGAACCCCGATGACCTTGACGGCAGGACCCTGGCGAGGTTGCGCCGCACCCTGCGCGATATCAATCGGCGGGACTATTTTCGAGCCCCGATGCGCGATCAGGCACGAATTGCCGTCAACCGCCTTGCCATGACCACAACGGAGCCGGCTCGATGATCTGGGCTACTCGACCCGGCATACACGTTGATCGGGCCGCCACCGCCTGGTTGATCACCGCGCACATAGACGCAGAAGCCGAATTCGTCTACGTCAACGATCCAGCCGACGTACCCGCCGACGCGACTCCCTTCGACATGATCGGCGTCGATCTGACCCACCATGGCGACGATGTCACCTTCGAGACGGTGCTCCGACGCTATGACCTGACCGATCCCGTCCTGGAGCGCCTCGCCGAGATTGTCCATCAGGCTGACGTCGAAGATGACCGCTTCGACGCACCCGAGGCCGCCGGACTCGACGCCATCATCTGCGGACTCGCCCTGATCCGCAACGACGAAACCGTGCGCCACATATCGAGTGAGATCTTCGACGGGCTGTACCGACACCTGACCCGCGAGACAATCGGCCGAATCTGATTGCACCTCGACGGGACCGAACCGTGGCCGTCACCTGATGCGGCGAGTGCCTTTTGCACACGGTCCAAGTGACCGAGGAGCTGTATGGTCACGGCTTGGACGTCGCCGCGCCGACAGGCGTCCAGTGAGTAACGTGCTCAGCGTCGGCCTCAGTGGAGCCACCGAGGCCTCCAGCGCCACCTCGGCCTTGGCGAGACCACGATCAGAGCCTGGCAAGCACCCGCTCGACATGATCCCCGGCTACGAAGGCCCCGCCTACGGCGTCCCGGATGCATTGGGCACCC